>CAXAZV010000192.1:0-6042 GCA_963973375.1 uncultured Antarcticibacterium sp. | reverse complement strand
ATGACAATGCACCGGTAGGTACTTATAATTTGACATTAACTGTAACTGATGACAATGGTTGTCAAGATACGGACGATGTTCAATTAGTGGTTGATCCCAATCCAACAGCCAATGCCGGATCAGACGATTCAGTTTGCTGGAATGAAGGCACTAATACGATGACCTTAAATGGTTCAGCCAGTGGAGGAACAGGCCCTTACACTTATGCGTGGAGTGGTGATACTGGTTATTTAAGCGCAACAAACGTTGCTGATCCAACTCATGACAATGCACCGGTAGGTACTTATAATTTGACATTAACTGTAACTGATGACAAAGGCTGTCAAGACACGGACGATGTTCAATTGGTGGTTGATCCCAATCCAACAGTAACTATTCTTGATCCACCATCAGATCCCGTTTGTTCTAGTGATCCCGGAGGAATTTCTGCAGGTTTCCAGTTTATAGGACAGCCTTTAGGTGGAACGTGGAGTGGAGATGTAAATGCCGATGGGACATTCAAACCTGATGTAAACGAATCAACACAAACTATTCGGTATGATTTTACTGACGGGAAAGGTTGCTCCAGTTATGATGAAATTAGTTTTGAATTTCAGAGTCAGCCTAATGATGATACTGCTACTTTAGAAATTTGCTTATCTGATATTGGCACCATAGACTTGAGTGCTTATATACCTGAGGGTGCAACAAATATTGAATATAGCGGAAATGCAGTTGATTCTGAAGGGAACGTTACTTTAGATGCAGTAGGTATCTTCGTAGCTAATATTACCTATGATTTTCCAGGAAATATCTGTCGAATTGGAGTTAGTATAACCATTACAGTGATTGATTGTCTTATATGTGAAACAGCCTTTGCTAAAAAAGTTGATGATGCCACTTCTTATTGCTTTATTAATGAAACACCTCCTTATAATATTTCGGGGGATGTTCTTGAGAGTGAGCGTTGGGGTTGGACCAATAAGTTTACAGTGGCTGAATATACCCTAGCAACAGCTGAAAATCCAATAAAATTGCCTTTATATGCGGGTGCAGGACAGTGTGATATTGTTAAAGGAACTTATGTAGGGGAAGTGCAATTCTATTATGAAGGCAATGTTGCTGGAGCAGGAACAATTAGGGTGAGTTACCATATGGCCAATGTACCCAACGAACCGTCTTACGTATTAACCGGAACTCACTTATATGTAGGGGAAGCACCATATCCTAGTAAAAAGAAAGGAAAAACTATAGAATATACAGTTGCGCCGGGACAATATCCATTTAATTCTGGAGAAATAACTCCTACCAATTTATTGGAATATTCTCCAATCAATGTGACCAAAGAGTTCTACTTGATTGCACATGCAGATGTTTGTACTAGTAGTACTACGGAATACATTGATCAGTTATTAGCGGACGCAGAAACTGAGACACTAACGTTGAATAGACGAAATAATACAATGATCTATTCTGATGAGCCTAAAGGGAACACAAAAAGTTCAACTCAGTTAACAAAAACTGCAGACGATTCTTTAACCAGCGTGGTCGTGAATAGCTTCAGTGCTTATCCTGTACCTTTCAGGGAATCATTGAGCATTCAGTATGACTTTGATTATGTGTCTGATGCCGTAATCCAAATGTTTGATATGCAGGGTAGGTTATTGAGTACTCAAAAAGAAGCGAATGCTTACAAAGGAAAAATAACTAATCTAAGTATCAACTTTAGAACCTTACCAAGTCAGGTATATGTAATCAAGGTTACTACCGACAGGGATGTATTTACCAAGAAAATAATTTCAGATAAATAGTTTTTAATAACCAGTTTTTAAAAAGAAAAGCAGCCTTCACGGGCTGCTTTTCGCTTTTATAGAATTTAATGAGGCACCAATTAAAAATCAGGTCCATTAATTTATTACTTATTCAGGATGCTTCTGGAGATCACGATCTTTTGTATCTCTGAGGTTCCCTCATAGATCTGGGTGATTTTGGCATCACGCATCAATCTTTCCACATGGTATTCTTTTACGTATCCATTTCCGCCGTGAACCTGCACTGCTTCAACAGCAACATCCATCGCCACTTTTGAGGCATATAATTTGGCCATTGCACCTGAAAGATCATAATTGTTACCGTTATCCTTATCCCAGGCGGCTTTCATAACCAGGTGCCTTGCAGCTTCAATAGAAACGTGCATATCTGCCAGTTTAAAGGCAATTGCCTGGTGGTTACAAATCTCGGTACCAAAGGCTTTTCTTACCTTGGAATATTCCAGGGCCAGTTCATAGGCGCCTGCAGCAATTCCCAAAGCCTGGGCTGCAATTCCTATTCTTCCTCCGGAAAGGGTTTTCATCGCAAATTTAAACCCAAACCCATCCTCACCTATTCGGTTCTCTTTAGGAACTTTCACGTCATTAAAGATTAAGGAATGGGTGTCGCTTCCGCGAATACCCAGTTTATTTTCTTTCACCCCAATTTCAAATCCTGCCCATCCTTTTTCAACTATAAAGGCATTGATCCCTTTATGTCTTTTCTCCCTGTCAGTTTGAGCGATCACCAGGTAATAGTCGGCAGAATTCCCGTTGGTGATCCAGTTTTTGGTTCCGTTAAGTATGTAATGGTCACCGTGGTCTATTGCGGTAGTTTTTTGTGAAGTTGCATCACTACCCGCCTCTGGTTCTGAAAGACAAAAAGCTCCCAGTTTCTCCCCAGTAGTAAGTTTGGATAAATATTTTTCTTTTTGAGCCTCATTTGCAAAGGTGTCAAGCCCCCAGCAAACAAGAGAATTGTTTACAGACATAACAACGGAAGCAGAAGCATCAATCTTGGAGATCTCCTCCATTGCAAGAACATATGCTACGGTATCCATTCCGCCACCGCCATATTCCGGAGAGGCCATCATTCCCAGGAATCCAAGTTCGCCCATCTTCTTCACTTGTTCTGCAGGGAATTGCTGTTTTTCATCTCTTTCTATCACTCCCGGTAACAATTCGCTTTTTGCAAAATCTCTGGCTGCATCGCGAATCATGATATGTTCTTCTGTAAGTTTAAAATCCATTTAGAATATATTTTAGAAATATCAATTTTTTTGTGATCAAAGATAAGTTTTTGAGGCCTATAATTCAATAAAGAATAATTATTTTTACGAATATGAAAAAGAACGAATACAAAATACTTGGCGTAATGTCTGGCACTTCTCTCGACGGAATTGACCTGGCTTTTATACATTTCAATAAGATAGGGCACTGGAGTTTTAAAATTGAATCTTCGGCAACCATACCCTATAGCGGGGACTGGAAAGCTGATCTTACAAATGCCATTGAGCAGGATCCTGAAGAGTTACAGGAGCTGGATGAAAGATATACAGGATATCTGGCGAAGGTAATATCAAAATTTATTAAAGATAATAATATAACCGACCTTGATGCGGTGTGCAGCCACGGCCACACTATAAAGCATGAGCCCGAAAATGGTTTAACGCTGCAAATTGGAAATTTGCCGGAGCTGGCAGAGCTTACCGGGCAAACTGTAGTATGCGATTTTCGAGTACAGGACGTTGCTCTTGGTGGGCAGGGTGCACCGCTGGTGCCAATAGGTGATGAATTGCTCTTTCCGGAATATAAATTCTGTCTAAACCTGGGAGGCTTCGCCAATGTTTCAACTTCGGTGAACGGAAAAAGGCTTGCCTATGATATTTGCCCTGTGAATACGGTGTTGAATTATTATGCTGAAAAACTAGGGATGGAATATGACCGGGATGGGGATATTGCCAGATCTGGTCATTTAAACCCTGAATTATTGGAAGAACTTGAAGCTTTGCCTTTTTATAAACTCCCGGCGCCCAAATCTCTGGGAATAGAATGGGTAAATAAAGAAGTACTACCTGTTTTGAAAAAATATGAAGCTGATATTCCTTCCATACTTCGCACCTGGTGCATGCACGTGGCCTTGCAAATCTCAAAAGAATTGGGGAATGAGGAAGATGCAGATGTATTGGTGACCGGAGGAGGTTGCTTCAATACCTATTTAATTCAGCAAATAAAAAAAATGACTCAAACCCAGCTTGTAATACCTTCTGTAGAGATCATCAATTTTAAGGAGGCCCTTATTTTTGGTTTTCTCGGGGTACTTAAATTGAGGGGAGAGGTAAATGTTTTGAGCTCTGTTACAGGTGCAGAAAATGACCATAGTTCGGGAGTTATTTTTCTTCCTTAAAATTCCGGATATAACAACAAAACGGCTTATTAGTTTTTTATATTTGCTCACAATTTGAAAATTTCATGAAGCATATAAGGTAAAATGTTTCTTAAAATATACGAATGATCATAGGGATGTTATAAATGTCCTTTAAAACCATAAAATCTGGAAATGAAAGAATTACTGAATTTATATGAAAATAAATCTCCTGAAATAGTATTTAACTGGAAGGATCGTGAAACTGAAGCCGAAGGCTGGACGGTTATAAATTCTTTGCGTGGTGGGGCTGCTGGTGGTGGTACCCGAATGAGAAAAGGACTTGATATGAATGAAGTGCTTTCCCTGGCAAAAACAATGGAAGTGAAATTCACCGTTTCCGGGCCTGCTATTGGCGGGGCAAAATCTGGTATAAATTTTGACCCGGCAGACCCCAGGAAAAAAGGTGTTTTAGAACGTTGGTTCAAAGCGGTTTCCCCGTTGCTTAAAAGTTATTACGGTACAGGGGGAGACCTGAATGTTGACGAGATCCATGAAGTAATTCCAATTACTGAAGATTGCGGGGTTTGGCACCCACAGGAAGGGGTTTTCAACGGGCATTTTCAACCTACTGAAGCCGATAAGATCAACCGCATTGGTCAATTGCGCCACGGGGTGATAAAGGTGTTGGAAAACTCTCAATATTCTCCTGATGTAAACAGAAAATACACGGTGGCCGATATGATCACTGGTTACGGAGTTGCCGAAGCAGTGAAGCATTATTATTCCATTTACGGCGGGGATGTAAAAGGTAAAAAAGCCATCGTGCAGGGATTTGGCAATGTAGGTTCTGCCGCTGCTTTTTATCTTGCCCAAATGGGTGCTAAAATAGTGGGGATCATTGACAGGGATGGAGGATTAATCAATGAAAACGGTTATAGTTTTGAAGAGATCAAGGACTTTTTCCTTAATAAGTCCGGCAACACTTTGAAAAATCAGGATCTTATTCCATTTGATGAAATGAATGAGAAGATCTGGAAGTTAAATGCTGAAATTTTTGCACCTTGTGCTGCCTCAAGGCTGGTAACACAATCGCAGGTGGAATCCTTAATTGAAGGTGGATTGGAAGTGATCTCCTCTGGTGCAAATGTTCCTTTTGCCGATAAAGAAATATTCTTTGGACCTATTATGGAGCATATAGACGGGAAAGTAAGCGTTATCCCAGATTTTATTGCAAACTGTGGAATGGCCCGTGTTTTTGCCTATTTTATGGAGCGCCGGGTGCAAATGACAGATGAGGCTATCTTTAATGATATCTCTATGACCATTCAAAATGCCATACAGAATACCTATGATAATAACAGCTCAAAAACCAATATAAGCCGCACTGCGTTTGAAATTGCATTAAAACAGCTGGTATAATTTTATATTTACAATTAAAACTGCAAACTCACGTTAAATTAAAAAACCTAAATTAATTTATGCTATACTTTTTCCAGCAAGATGACCTTACACAAACAGCCCTGGAGGTTGAACCGGTCGTAGAAGAAAAAACTTTGTCTTTGTTTGATCTCATGATGAGTGGTGGCATAGGAGGCCAGGTGATCATTGGGATCCTTTTTATCCTGTTATTTGTTGCAGTCTATATTTATTTTGAAAGGCTTTTTGCTATCAAAGCGGCTACAGAGGTTGATCAAAATTTTATGTTGCAAATTAAAGACAGCGTATTGAACGGTAATATTGAATCGGCCAAAATACGTTGTGCCCAAACCAATTCTCCGGTTGCAAGATTAACTGAAAAAGGGATCTCCCGTATTGGAAGCCCGCTGGAAGATATTAATACCGCTATTGAGAATGCCGGAAGACTTGAGGTGTACAAGCTTGAGAAGA
>CAXAZV010000191.1:0-6059 GCA_963973375.1 uncultured Antarcticibacterium sp. | reverse complement strand
AGAGCACCTGACTCATAATCAGGTGGTCCCTGGTTCGAGTCCAGGTGGGACCACAAAACCCTTGCCAACGGCAGGGGTTTTTTGTTTCCGGCTGGACGAGAAGCCTGTCCTGAGCGAAGCCTTTTTCAGGCGAAGTCGAAGGAAGTTTAGGTGGGACCACTTTTAATGCTTGTAAAGCCCTATAAACAGTACGTTTGTGGGGCTTTTTTTTATGTTAGGGGCGGAGAGAGGGGCGGAATAAATAAAATAATTGCCACTCTAAAATTCCTAAAGAATGTTAACTTTATCTTTTATAACATCAGCTAAGTATTATGGGTGAAAAAATTAAAATTGAAAATTTTGGAGGTCTAAAAAATTTAGAACTTGACGTAAAAAGAATAAACATTCTAATAGGTCCCCAAGCTTCTGGAAAAAGTATATCGGTTAAACTTCTTTATTTTTTTAAAAGCTTTATTTCTGAAATATATCAATCGGTAGAAAATGAAGAAAACAAGAGAGAATTGGATAATAGGCAAAAAGAAAGATTTATTAACTATTTCCCCAAAGAATCTTGGCCAAAAGCAACTTTTAGGATTAAATATGAATTAAATGAAAGTTTCATATTAGTCGAAAGAATTTCTGGAAAAACTTTGCACTATACATATTCTGAAGAATATAAAAACCTGATTAAAAGTGGAAGAAAATTTTTTAATGAGGAACGCAAGAAACTCGAGAGGGAGGCACGGCCTACTTATTTTAGGGCAAATAGGATAACTAAAAACAGATTTAATGATTGTGCAAAAGAAATGTTAGGTGAAACAGCAGCTTATAACCAATTTTTCGTCCCAGCTGGAAGAAGTTTTTACGCGAACATTCAATCAAGTATTTTTTCTTTTTTGAGTAACAATAAATCCTTAGATCCTTTTTTAATAGAATTTGGTTCGTTTTATGAAAATTTTAAAAGGATATCATATGATCTGACATCCAGTAGAGAAAAAAAATTATCAAAAGGTATTGAAGACTTATTAGCCAATGTATTAAACGGGTCTTATCTAAGAGAAAAAGAAAAAGATTTCATAATGCACAAAGATAGCAGAAAAGTAAACTTATCTAATGCTTCTTCAGGACAGCAAGAAACTCTACCTCTTGCAATTGTAATTCAAGTGTTAAGTAATTTTTCGTTCTTTTCCACTTCTGGAGCAACTGTTTATATTGAAGAACCAGAAGCTCATTTATTCCCTACTGCACAAATGAAGATAGTGCAATTGTTGGCAAGAACTTTTAATAGTAAAGATAACCAGTTTCAAATTATTGTTACAACACATAGTCCTTACATTCTCTCCTCTTTTAATAATTTATTAGAAGCTGGAAAAATTGTAAAAGAAAAGCCGAAAGAAAGCACTCAAGTTTATGAAATTGTACCTAAGGATGAAGTCCTTTATCCCGAAGATATTATCGCTTATTCTATCCAGGACGGGAAAAAGGAAAATTTGTTAGATTCGGAAACCGAACTTATTTCTCAAAATATACTGGATTCTGTTTCAAATGAAATCGCTATAGATTTCGGAAAATTATTAGATATTGAATTTTAGTATGTTCAAATTAATTTGCCAAGAAAGTACAAAAGATAAAATTATCGTTTTCTCAGAAAAGAGGAGTAAGTTAATTGTCAAAAATGATTCTCAAAAGGACGTTTTAAAAGTTACTGTTGATGGGTGTGAAATAACATCTGGGATTCGCTGTGATTATTTAATGATCGTAAATGAAAAAGAATATTTTATTGAACTAAAAGGTCAAGATGTTAATCACGCTATTGAGCAAATTGAAGAAACCATAAAAAGTTTGAGTTCTGATGCTAAAAATTCTGAAAAAGTTTCATTTATTATTTGCACTCGTAGCCCTTTGGCTTCTACTTCCATTCAAAACTTTCAAGTTAAATTTCGTAAGAAGTTTAGATGTAAGTTAATAATAAAAAATTCTCCTCACACTGTTACAATTTAGAATCTACTGATTAGTTTTATTTTTTTCGTCCAGCCTTCTATAAAGTGGCAAAGTAAGTCTGTTTAAGTCAATCTTTTTAACTTTTAAAAAAGGTCTTTCTAAATGATCTTTAACATCAAATTCCTTAATTACTGCATTTAAACGCTTAAACTGGTCAGTAAACTCCGTAGTTGTATATAAGTGTGTGCAAAGCTCTGAAAACGCGCTATTATAAATTTCCAGTTTTCAAAAACATCAATCCAGACCCGGCAGCGCGAAATCTGTTAACACACTTTTTTCCTGCATCAAAGCTTCTATCTCCCCTGACTTTCTGGGAGCTTCAGCCGACAAGTTCACCGGTCCGGTAGGGGTGATCAAAATATCATCTTCAATTCTTACCGCGATGCCGTGCCATTTAGGATCACAATCGCTTCCTTCAGGAATATAAACTCCAGGCTCTACGGTGATCACCATATTAGCTTCAAACTTTTCGTATTTACCGGGATCGTGCACATCCAGGCCTATGTGATGTGAAGTTCCGTGGGGGAAATATTTCCGGGCTTCGGCTTCGGTCTTTACAATGTCCAGTTTTAGCAGGCCTTCATTGATTACTTTTCTCGCTGCCATATCTGTCACTCCAAACGGCTGGCCAACAACTGCCGCTGCAATTCCTGCTTCCTGAGCTTCATAAACCAGATCATAGATGGCTTTTTGTTCGGGAGAGAATTTTCCGTTTGCGGGAATGGTGCGGGTAACATCTGCCGTGTAACCGTGATACTCGGCCCCAAGATCCATTAATACAAGCTCGTTGCCTACGCTTTGTTTATTATTCTCTATATAATGCAATACGCAGCCGTTATTCCCGGCACCCACAATGCTGGGATAACCTTCAAATTCACTACCGTATTTCTTGTAAACGAATTCATGGATCCCCTGGATCTCGGTTTCTGACATTTTGGGGTGCATTGCTTTCATAATTTCCCGCTGTCCCATTGCTGAAATTCGTACCGCTTTTGTGAGCAGGACCAATTCTTCCGGGCTCTTGATCTCCCTTAACTCTGCCATTGCGGTCTTCAAAATTTTAGCATCCAGATTTGCTCTGTTTTTTGGCAAGCTGGCAGGGGTATTTAATTCCCTGTTTTGAGGCACGGTGTTATTTTGTTCTTCCTGCAGGTAATAACCCGTTTGGGCTTTAAAGGATTCTACAAGATCAAAAAGATCTGCACTGTCGCGGGGATCATTTCGGTAATCATCAGCGAATTCCTTGTACAGTACTTTCTCAAAGTCATTGTAGGATATTCCGGAGTTTAAAAATTCCTTCCCATTGAAAGCGGAATTGAAACCAAGCTTAGTTTTGGCACCTTCTGTGCCAAGTCTATAGCCATTCCATTGTTCAGCCCGGGCGTTCCTTTCCTGTACATACAGTATCTCATCGTAAGAATTACCGGACGCATCTACCTGAGCTTCTGAAAAGATAACCAGCACCGCATTAGGTTCCTTATAACCGGTCAAATAATAAAAATCGGGATCCTGATGGTAAATGTAATCAACATCATTTGCCCGGTTTCTAACAGCATTGGCAAAAAACACGGCAACAGAGTTCTCCGGTAATTTTGCCCGTAACGCCTCCCGCCTGTTCTTGTGGAAATTGGCCGATAAATAATCTGTAGGAATCCCCTGCTGAGAGAAAGTTACAGAAATAAAGTGCAGTGCAAAAAATGTTGTAAACAAGCTTTTCATTGGACAAAGTTTTCTTGAGTTGGAAATTTAAGCATATTTCCAACATAATTTCTAAAAACTGTTTAACACACAAAATACTGAAGATGAGATTGATAAAATTATTTTTTATTTAAAATACTTACTCAATTGCCCATTATCACTTAATAATTTATTTTTCAATTACATGAGGTGAGATTTTCCCTTTTGAATATTAACATACACAAATGTTATATTATGTTTAAATAAAAGAACAAAATATTAAACAAAAAGATTTACAAATTATATTTACGATGTATTAACTTATAAATCAAAACATTGTGAAAAATTATCTTTTAATGATCTTGAATGCGGGGAGAGCTTTCAAGTTTGTAATGCTTGCCACCTTTTCGTTATTGCTTTTTTCCTGTTCAACAGAGGAAGCAAATACTATGGATGAACCTACAGTTTATGATCTTTTAACTAATACCAATTCCAAGGCCCGTTCAGGAAATGTTGCACCTGGTGATGATCCCATCGCTCTTATTGCAATAAACGGTGGATTTGATGAATTGGTAGCTGCATTATCATTTGTAGATGCGGAATTAAATGCCGGATTGGTAGATCTGTTCCTTAACGGAAAAGATCAGTACACTGTATTTGCCCCTACCAATGCTGCTTTTTATGACTTATATGAGACTTTAGGAGTAGGCGGGGTTGAAGAGCTTGATGCCTCACTTGTATTGAACGTATTATTGTACCATGTGGCTGAGGGTCGTCGTGGTTCCAATAGCGTGGTTCCCCCAAAACAAACAAGAAGTATAGAAACATTGCTGGGTGCCTCCTTTATGGTTGATAAAGATGCTAATATTCAAGCTATAGGAAATACAGCAAATTTTGAGGCTATAGATATTTCTGCCAGCAACGGAATTATACATGTTATAGACAGTGTTTTATTGCCAATTGAACTGAATTAGCCCTTGGTTTAAATGGTTTTTTAATAATAGCTGCCATTATTATGGCAGCTATTTTTTTATAGTAAATTTTACAGTGTTATACATCGAAGAATTCCTTCACTTCATCGAAAAGATTCTTACAATGGAAAGTTAATATTTAGATTTGATCTATTAAACCCCCTGAATCTAGCCCCTTTATAATGAAGCTTTTTGTAAGAAACTTACTCTTATCGCTATTATTCATGTTTTTCATCAATTTTAATGGGTATGCGCAAGACCCTTGTGCTCCAGGTGGAGCGAATTCCTGCCCATCTGGGCAGAGATGTTGTGGTGGAACTTGTAAAGCCTCAAAAGACTGCGCGCCCGGAAATCCGCCTCCACCCGGTCTTGTGGTTCCTATAGATACCAATATCTCTTTGCTTCTGGCTGCTGGACTTGGTCTTGGAATGTTTTATCTTATTTCTTCCGGGAAAAAAGGAAAGGCATAATTTATAAGCCCCTTAATATTTTTTACCATTTTTAGAAAGCATTGGTTTTTTAATTATCTTAGTTTCAGTAAAATAAAGCTTGCCCCAACCTGCTGTCAAATAATTTTGTGGAGGTTTCTCCCCTTGGGAACCTGTTATTATAAATAATTGTTGTCATCTATTTTGCGCGATTATGAAGATAATGGACTCTTTATGTATGTTTCTGGCTGCCTTTTTCTGGAGGTTCAGCCTTTTCGCGTTTCAAACTGAAGTGCCTGAACCTCAGGCCCAATCAGGCCCCGGGATACCTCCCCCACCTGGTTTAGTTGTTCCAATAGATTCCAATATTGTCATTCTTATTATCTGTGGTATACTTTTAGGAGTTTATTTTATAATAGATCGTAAACGCAGGCTTCTCTAATTTTCAAATTTGAATTTATTTACAAAAGAATGAGACTGCACTCGACTGTCTCATTAAACCTTTATACTTTTGTTCTTAAATTTTCTTGTAGTACATTACGCACAATTATGAAAATGAAAGTCTCCCTTACAGGTCTTTTATGGGTATTTTTGATGCTTTGGTCTCCTTTTTCAGGTGTGGCCCAAGAAGAAGTTCCTGAACCCGGCGTGCCCCCACCGCCTGGTCTAATTGTACCAATAGATTTCGGGATTCCCGGTGTGATGGCCGGAGGACTGGTAATTGGAATTTATTTTCTAAGAAACCGGAAGGTTACTTCTTCAAGGCCGTAAGACGTTGCACATATTTGCCTATTACATCAAATTCAAGATTAATCTTGTCCCCTTCTTTCAGGCTATTGAATGTGGTATTATTATAGGTATAGGGTATAATAGCCACGCTGAATTCATTATTCTTTGAATTCACCACGGTAAGGCTTACCCCATTTACAGTGATAGAACCTTTTTCTATAGTGATGTTGTGGAATTGAGCATCATATTCAAATGTAAATATCCAGCTTCCGTT
>CAXAZV010000190.1:0-6064 GCA_963973375.1 uncultured Antarcticibacterium sp. | reverse complement strand
AAGAAACGAATAGATCTGGACCAAATGAAAATGGAGGTGGGCGATGAGCTCTATTTCTATGTAGAAGCAATAGATTTGAAACAACCCCGGGCCAACCGTGCCCGTAGTGAAACCTATTTTGCCGTAATCAAGGACACAATCTCCTACGGGGCAGGAGTAGAAGGCACCCTGGGAGTTGACCTGATGCCAGATTATTTCAGAAGCCAGCGCCAATTGATCATAGATACAGAGAAATTGATAAGTAATAGAAAAAAGATTCCCCAAAAAGAATTCAATTCCACCAGCAATGATCTTGGTTTTGACCAGAAAGCACTTAGATTGAGATACGGGCAGTTTATGGGTGACGAATCTGAAGGTGGTATAGAGGCTGGTGGAAACAATGAAATTTCAGGAGAGGAAGAGGAAGACCCACTTGCAGAATTCATACATGACCACGATGGCGATAATGAGCATAATCTTGTAGCACCTGCCCCTGAAGAATATGATGAAGAGGAGGCGGGAAATGAAACCCCCATTGACAAGTTTTTACATGACCATGGCGACCCGGAGTCGGCCACGCTATTTACAGATAATTTGAGAAATAAATTACGGCAGGCTTTGGATATTATGTGGGATGCAGAGTTGCATTTACGTTTATATGAACCTGAAAAATCCCTGCCCTACCAGTACAAAGCCCTTGCTCTTATCCAGGAGATCAAGAACAGCGCACGTATATATGTGCATCGCATAGGATATGATCCACCCCCAATAAAGGAGGAAGTTCGGCTTACCGGAAAAATTGAAGACGTCTCAAATTATCAAAAAAAGGCCGATCTTAAAAAACCTGAATCTGATCCCTATATGCGTGAGGCCATTCATCAACTAGAAGAATTGATCACCCAAAAGCTTCCGGTTTCTGCTGAAAATAAAAGAATCTTTGAACTGGCCGGAAATGAGTTGGCAGAAAAAGCTATTGAAGCTCCCGGAAAATACCTGCAAACTTTACAGGAGTTGAAATGGATTACAGAAGCAAGGGATATTCCGAAGGAACTTCTTCAAAAAGTGCAGCGGGGTCTTCTCGATGCAGTTTCGCAGCCAGCGGCAACTCCCGGCAAGGGAAAGAAATATAGGGGTGTTATCAATAAATTGTTTTTAAAGGAACTGGAAAAGAATGATTAATAACGCGGTGTATTTGAATGCCTCCTGGTTCCTGCCCATTCTTGGGGGGGCAATACTGCTATTGGGAATTTTTCTTTGGAAAGAGTGGTCTCAGGCAGGGAAACACCGTTTTCTTATTAAAAGTATATTGGCTTTTTTTGCGGTCACTTCGCTGTTTCTTGTTGCTCTTAAACCAGCCCTTCCAACTTCAAAAAAAGGGGGGGATATTGTCTTACTTACCCAAGGGTATGACAAAGTGCAACTGGACAGCCTGAGAAAAGCAGAGGAAATCTTGAAATTATTAAATTACGAACCAGGCAAACCACTTCCTGCAGCCATAAGATCCTCCAGAAAAGTATTTGTGCTAGGTCACGGATTGAAGGAATATGACCTTTGGCAACTGGAAGAGATTCCTGCGTTTTACATTTCTCCAGAGCCGCCGGATGGAGTAATTAAACTTAACTATGAAGTTGAAAATTCTATAGGAGATAATATGTTGCTGCAAGGTCTTTATAAAAATCCAATAGAGGGTTACAAGCTTGTGCTTTCAGGCCCCGGTGGAGCGGGACTTGATTCTATTGCACTTAGGGGTGAAGATAAACAGGTGTTTCAATTCATAACTCCCCTTAAAGCAAAAGGTAACTATATATATTCCCTCACGGAAAAAAATACGGAAGGTAAGATTATAAATACTAATGTAATCCCCGTTAAGGTTGCTGAAAAAGTGAAGTTGAGAATCCTGGTCCTAAACAGTTTTCCCACTTTTGAGACCCGTTATTTAAAGAACTTTTTAGCCGAAGCCGGTAATGAAGTGGTTGTACGAAGCCAGATCACCAGAAACAGGTTCAAATTTGAATATTTAAATACCGGAAGCATTGCCCTGGGCAACTTAACCGAGCAAACCCTGGAATCCTTTGACCTTCTTATTGTAGATGCATCCTCATTAAGAGGATTTTCCGGAAGTCAAAAAACTGTTATTGAAAATATGGTGAGGGAACAGGGGCTTGGGCTTTTCCTCCAGCCGGATGATGCTTTTTTTAATTCCAGCGGGCAATTGAACATCCTGAATTTTAAAAGCTTCACAAATACAGAGATCAATGAACCTCAATGGCCGGGCATTACTTTGAACACCTATCCTTACAGGATAAGAAAGGAGTTTGGAATACAGGAAATTCATACTTCCGGTACTTCCATTATTTCTGCTTATAAAAAAGTGGGAGAGGGAAAAATTGGAACTGCAGTATATTCAGAAACATGGCAATTGATCCTGGGAGGCAAGAATCAAGTGTATGGAGAACTTTGGTCTAAGTTAATAGAAGAATTGAGCAGGAAAGAAGTTCCTTACGCCACCTGGCACACAGATGCGGTAATAGGGCAAATTGGTGAGCCCTTTGAATTTGAGCTGCGTACCGAAGTGGAGAACCCAAATGTAACAACAGGCAGCGGAAGTATTATTCCTTTAATTCAGGATCCCTCGATCTCTTATCTATGGAAAGGAACCACCTGGCCTAAGGAAAAGGGATGGAATACCCTGCACCTCGATACAACTTCAGTTCATCATTTTTATGTAGAAGATAATACGTCGGGGTCCAAACTCAGAACATTTAAAACCCAACAGGCAAACCAACGTTATTTTGCTTCGGAGATGATGGAGGGGCGGGATAACAGTCCCTTGGAACCCGTAAATCCTTTATGGTTCCTGGGGTTATTTCTTATTTGTATGGGAGGCTTGTGGCTTGAGCCAAAACTTTGAACCCGGGAAATAAAAATACCCCCTGTAGGGAGAGGGTTTATTAAGACCAGGTGAAAAAGAATTTTAACCGGGCTATATTTTGACCTTATTCTTTCAAATGAAATGTGAAGAGTTTAGTTTTTTCAAACTTCAAATTAGATTGTTGAAAGCTGACCTTTAAATTTCTACTTTAAATTTATTGAATTAATTCATCATAGGTATAGAATAATTTACCTAATCGATTAATTACCAATTAAACCAATGAATAGCATTCAGCCGGGAGAACAGTTTAATTATTGTAGGTTTTGGATTTCTTAATCCTTTCAGGCAGTAAATGTTTTTATGGTTTCCCAATGAGAAATTGCAGGCGGACCATCTAGAAATTCCTGGGATGTACGCATAAATTCAAGTACATGTGGAGTTTTTTTATGCTCGCCGTTATAGTAATCAGCGTCTTTCCACTCTTCAATTAAAAGAATATAATTAGGGTCATTAAGGTCTGCATTCATGTGTATGCTTACAAAATGAGGTTCCTCAAGCACAATTTCTATGAGAGAGGTTAATGCTGCAATGGCCACTTCGCTCTTTTTGGGAAGGATCTTATATTTAATAAGTACAACCATTTCTAAAAAGGGTTTTAGTATAAACTATTTTCCGGGCCAAACAAGATGCCGTTCCTTTACCATTTCAAGATTCTGCTGCTTCCTGGGTTCTTTATGAATCTTGCAATAATTGGTGTGGTAGGAATGATTGGACAGGAAATCTATTTGTATTTTATCCCATTCCTTTAACGATAGCTTGGGATTAAAATGAAGCAATTCCTTATATAGATTGCCCCCAAATTCTTCAAATTTATCAGTTCCAAGATATTCCAGGTCGGCGTCGGCCACTATTTTTTCAAGAATATTTTTAGGTTTCTGGGGGATATTTGTGGCTAGTATCATTCCACATACGGTATCAATTTCGGTCTGAGTTAATTGTGTGCCCAAAAGCTCCCTGGAAGCCAGGGCACAACCATGTTCTTCATGGTTCTCATGGTTAATTAGAAAGCCTGCATCATGATATAATGCGGCAATTTTTACCAAGCACAAATCCCTGCCGCTTATGTTTTCGTGCAAAGCGATTGTCACTGCCTGTTGTATAACATACTTGGTATGGGCTGCATTATGGTATGTTAACCAACGCGGAAGGTCCTGGTCAAGGGCTTTGTACACTTTGGTGTATATCCCTTGGAATAAGCATATGTTAATGTCCATGGCTAGTATGTTTTCCAAGTCCGCCTTTAACTTCTTTGATCCTTTGTACATAAAAGAAAGCATTGGGGTCTATGTTCTTAATTGCTTCTTTGATCCTGTGAATTTCTATCCTTGTTACAATGGTCATTACAATGTCACAATCGTGTTTCACATTAAATGAATTGGGAAGATAACCTCTTTCTCCTTTATAGACTGTTATAGCTTTACCAAAATCGTTCACAATGAGAGATTTAACCAACTCATAATCCTTGGAAATAATTGAAAGAGCCGTAAATTCCTCAAATCCGTCTACTACATAATCTGAAGTTTTCATCGCGGTATAATATACCAGGATGGAATACATCGCCGTTTCTATTCCAAATTCGAACGCGGCACCAATAAAAAGTAGGGAATTGAAACTCATGATGATCTCACTCGTTGAAAATCCTATTCTTTTATTGGTGTAATGAGCTATGATCTCAAGCCCGTCTATTACACCCCCGCCTCTTATAACCAGCCCTATTCCAAGACCAATAAAAAATCCGCCAAATACAGCTATTAAGACCTTGTCACTTGTAACTTGGGGAAAGGTAATAAATGTCATTAAAAATGCGAGTAACAATACCGCAAGAAGGGCGTTTACGCTAAAGGTTTTTCCAATATTGCGGTACCCCAGGTATAAAAAAGGAAGATTGAAAACAATGAGGGAGGCGCTAAAGGGAATATGAAAAACCTCTTCCATAAGGATCGAAATACCGGTAACCCCTCCATCCAGGAAATGATTGGGTATCATAAAACCCTGTAAGGCAATTAGGGCAGAGAATACTCCTAGGATGGTATAGGCCATTGATGAAAGTGAAAAGATGGATTTCCAATTAATAGGAGTGGAACTATTCATAATATTTTAAATTTAATGCATTAGTAATTAGTAATTTATCTTATAGGTAAAATTAGCTTAAAACCTCATAAACCTTCTTAGGATCTTTTTTATTTTTCATTGATATAATTCCTACCTCCTTACAGCTAAATGATTCTTTTATAAGGTGGTAATTCCGCTCGGTAATAAGTATCTGGTCAACTGTTGCGGCACCCTGCAGCCTGGCGGCAACATTTACAATATCACCTATAACGGTATAATCCAGCCTGCGCAGGGTACTGGAACCAATATTGCCGGAGATCATTTCCCCGCTGTTAATCCCAATGGAGATTTGGGGCCTGAAGCCCTCTTCTCTTTCAGGCAGTTGCTGTAATTTACTTCTTATAGCAAGACACGCATCAACAGCCCTGTCCAGATGAAAGTCACCCTTAAATACTGCCATGATACAATCTCCCATGAATTTATCTATGATCCCTTTTTGATTGATGATCTCTTTTACCATAATATCAAAATAATCATTCAGGAGATTTACAACAACATCTGGCGTTTGAGTTTCGCTAATTTTGGTAAATTCTATAATGTCAATAAAGGCAACAGTGCCCTCTACCGTTTCATTTTCAAAAAGTGAACTTTCCATACCCTTTTGCCCCATGAAATTCAATACATTCTCATCTACATACATACGTAGGATATCATTCTCCTTAAGAGCCTGCAGGGTTTGCTTAAGTTGTTTGACATGTTGAATGGTACGGTCAATTGTGATCGCAAGATCATTAAAGTTTACAGGTTTGGTCACAAAGTCAAAAGCCCCGCGGTTCATTGCGGTACGAATATTCTCCATATCTCCATAGGCCGAAACAATCACAGATTTTAAAAGGAAATTAGTTTCGTTGATCTTGGAGAGTAGGGTAAGACCATCCATTTCAGGCATATTGATATCACTAAGAACTACTTCTATATCCTTATGAAGTTCCAGTTGTTCCAACGCGTGACGGCCGTTAAGGGCAAAAATGAACTCGTATTCGTTCTGCCTTATTTTTTGCCTGAACTTTTGCTTGATCAGGATCTCGAGATCGGCCTCGT
>CAXAZV010000189.1:0-6069 GCA_963973375.1 uncultured Antarcticibacterium sp. | reverse complement strand
AGTCTCATATGGGTCTTTTTTTGTCAAATCTCATATTTCTCACTCAATTAATAAAGGCTTTAAGAAAAGTATAACATCGGGATAGCTGATTCTATCATACAACCCTTCTAGAAATTAACAAAAGTTTAGTCCGTGTTGACATTGGTTTCTTCTGCGATTGCGACTAAATTCCTTTAACTTTAAAAAATGAAACGGGCAATTCGGGATTAAAAATTTTCCCTTTGATTATGAAAATTCATTCCTAAAGAATTTAACGCTCATTTGAAACGAATAAAGTTCCACACATGAAAAAGAAAAAAAACCGGATAAGAAGTGGTTTTGTTTTTAAAAAATTTGAAGAAGAGAATAAATCACCATTCGACAAACTATTTGAAATATTTAAAGAATTAATTACCCATACTTCAGGTGATTTTGATGAAGCAATAGAATGGCTTAGACAACTAGATGTTGAATATAAGCTTACAGATGAAAATTATAGCATTGATGATTTTATAGAAGACCTTAAAAAGAAAGGTTATATAAGAGAGGAAATTACTCCCAATGGCCCCGGAATGGCTATAACTGCCAAAACAGAACGCGCTATACGGCAACAGGCCCTCAACCAGATTTTCGGGAAACTTAAAAAGAGCGGCACCGGGAATCATTCCACCAAATACCAGGGGGCAGGTGATGAGCATACCGGTGAATTTAAAGAATTTCATTACGGAGATTCGCTTGACAGGATCGCCATGACCGAAAGCCTGAAAAACGCACAGATCAATCACGGTGCCGGGGATTTTAAAATGACCGAAGATGATCTGGTGGTGGAAGAGACCCACCATAAATCTCAAATGAGTACGGTACTTATGATTGACATAAGTCACAGTATGATATTATATGGCGAGGACAGGATAACACCAGCGAAAAAAGTGGCGATGGCTCTGGCTGAACTTATTACCACCCGCTATCCAAAAGACACATTAGATATTTTAGTGTTTGGAAATGATGCGTGGGCAATTTCTATTGGAGACCTGCCGTATCTTCAGGTTGGGCCCTACCATACAAATACAGTTGCGGGGTTACAGCTTGCTATGGACCTTTTAAGACGCAAGAGGAATACCAATAAACAAATTTTCATGATCACAGATGGAAAACCCAGCTGCATTAGGGAGCGTGATGGTACTTATTATAAGAACAGTGTTGGCCTGGATCCATATATTATTGATAAATGCTATAACATGGCTCAGCAGGCCAGGAAATTACATATTCCAATTACAACATTTATGATTGCTCAGGATCCTTATTTGGAAAGATTTGTGCGGGAGTTTACCCAGGCGAATCATGGGAAAGCTTTTTTCACGGGATTAAAAGGCCTGGGAGAAATGATCTTTGAAGATTATGAATCAAACAGAAAAAAAAGGATCAAGGGTTAAAATTAAAATTGAGAATTGAAGAATTAAAAAATAAACTATGAATAAGGAGAAGATAAACACATTAGGAGAATTAATAAAAGCAGGATATAAGTCTAAAAGCATCAAAGAAGAACTTAGGCAAAACCTCCTGGGAAAAATAAAAAACGGCACCCCGGCATTTGAGGGCATTCATGGTTATGAGCATAGCGTGATCCCTGAACTTGAGAGGGCTATTCTATCAAAACATAACATCAATCTACTTGGATTAAGAGGACAGGCAAAAACCCGTCTTGCCAGGCTTATGGTAAATCTTTTAGATGAATGGATACCTATTGTAGAGGGATCTGAGATTAATGACGATCCGCTTCAACCACTATCAAGGTTTGCAAAGGATCTTGTAAAAGACAAAGGTGAAAAAACTCCCATTGCTTGGGTACATCGAGACGATCGTTTCTTCGAAAAACTAGCTACTCCAGATGTAACTGTGGCCGATCTTATTGGAGATGTTGATCCAATAAAGGCTGCCAACTTAAAACTGAGCTATGCAGATGATAGAGTAATTCATTTTGGAATGATTCCCCGTGCAAACCGATGTATCTTCGTGATCAATGAACTGCCAGATCTCCAGGCAAGAATACAGGTAGCGCTTTTCAATATTTTACAGGAAGGAGATATTCAAATTCGCGGATTTAAATTACGTCTTCCCCTTGATATGCAGTTTGTTTTCACGGCAAATCCTGAAGATTATACAAACAGGGGAAGTATTGTAACTCCATTAAAAGATAGGATTGGATCACAGATCCTTACCCATTATCCGCGCGAGATAGAAACTGCAAAAATGATAACTAAGCAAGAAGCAAAAATGGATTCCTTTCAAAGCGAAATGATCTATATCCCGGAGCTGGCACGCGACCTCTTGGAACAAATAAGTTTTGAAGCCCGGGATAATGAATATATTGATGCTCGTAGTGGGATTAGTGCGCGCCTTAGTATTTCGGCATTTGAAAACCTTTTAAGTACGGCAGAACGCAGAGCCTTGAAAACCGGAGATAAAAAGACACAGATAAGGTTTGGGGATTTTATGGGTGTAATTCCGGCAATCACAGGAAAAATTGAACTTGTGTATGAAGGGGAGCAGGAGGGAAGCGCCGCCGTTGCACAGCAATTAATTGCCGATGCCGTTAAAACCTTATTTCCCAATTATTTTCCCAAGATCGAAAAACTTGAAAAACCCAATGCCGAGAACCCTTATAATGACCTGGTAGAATGGTTTTTTGCAGAAAGCGGTTTTGAACTGCTCGATGATATTTCAGATAAAGAGTATAAGGAAAAACTTGATTCCGTTCCTCCGCTTAATGATCTTATCAAAAAGTATCAGCCGGAAATTGACGAGAAAGATTCTTACTTTCTGAAGGAATTCTTATTGTGGGGACTTGTTGAATTTCAGAAATTAAATAAATACCGGTTTACAACAGGAATTCAATTCAAAGATCTTTACGGAAGCTATATAACTGGATTGTAAGTTTAGAAGCAGCCTTTAAAAACAGGTATACACCCGTCAGATCGAGTGAATTTGGAGCTGCGGTAGCAGGTACAAATTTGTATCGAGAACTCAAGGCCAATGGTGCCCGACTTGTTCTCGATACATTTTTTTATCGCCTGCCGGCTCATAAAAAACACTCGAACTGACGTTCGTTTATGGTTCTAAATGTATCAAAAACCAGGAAATCCCTAACTTAATACAGATGCTATTAATTTAATACCGGGCAGATGTTCCAACTTTGGGAAGGTTGTTTTCTATAAATTCCCTAATATCATCATTTGCATTTTTAAGGTCTTCACTCCTCAGGTACATCATATGGCCACTGCGATATCCCTTAAAACTTATTCTGTCCTGCATTCTACCGCTTGGATCTAATTGCCACATGGTATATTTTGCGTTGAAATAGGTAGTGGCACCATCAAAATAACCTGCCTGAATCAAAACATCAAGATTTGGATTTTGAGCCATTGCCTGCCTCAAATTCTCTCCGGAATTGTCTCCACTTCTGTCCCATGGGTGTACTGGGCCAAACATAAAATATTTCAGGTCTGTCTTAAATTTTAATTCTTCCTGTAAGTAATAGTTAATTGCTGGGGTGAATGAATGTAACCAGGATGTAAGCTCAGCATTATAATCTGGAGCATCTCCCGACTCTTTGGAATCTATACCCAGATATCTTGAATCAAGGCGACCAATAGTGTAACCTCCCTCTTCCCGCATTAATTCCTTCCAGAAGTAACTGAAAGGTACCGCAAGATTGTTTTGTAAGATAACTTTTTCAGAAATCCCGGAGTACATGGACATTTGTTTGGCTATTTCCTGTTTTTTAGCATTTTCTGTAAAACCACCTTTTACCAGTACGGGGAGTAAAGTGTTGATCGCATACTCTTCGACTTCGGGAAGCAGAACATCCAGATCTTTACTTTGCATATTGGCAGGCAGTTTTTTGTGATACCAGGCTGCTGCTGCAAAATAGGGGAGTCTATTTGCAATTTCTACAGGCCCGCCACGTTCAATTCCAATTTCAGTGGGAGAAACAAGAATAACACCGTTAAGGTACATCCAATGGCTGTTTTGTAATTCCAAGGCAAGACCGGAAACCCTGGTAGTTCCATAACTTTCTCCAATTAAATATTTTGGAGATAACCAGCGATTATTTCTTGTTACAAATGTGTTGATCCATCCGGCCAGATATTTAATATCTGCATTGGTGCCAAAAAAGTCTTTGCGATCCTGCTTTTTTTCTCCCTTTTCAATTAACCTGGAATATCCCGTATTTACCGGATTTACGTACACAATATCTGCAATATCCAGGATTGAATGAGGATTGGCTTTTACACCATAAGGTTGTACAGGAAAGCCCTCATCATCTATTTTCAAAACCCTGGGCCCTGTGTAGGCAAGGTGCATCCAAACAGAAGCCGATCCCGGGCCGCCATTAAAAGAGATCACCAGCGGACGGTTCTCGGTATTTTGGATCCCGCTGCGTTTGTAATAAGTATAGAATAAACTGGCCACAGGTTCACCCGCTTCATTCCACACAGGTTGGGTACCGGTTTGAGCAGTGTAATTGATAGCTTTTCCACCTATATTGACTGAATGACTGGTTACTACTGTGGTATCCACAGGTAATTCAACCTTTTGAGAGAAAACAGAAAGAGATAAAGAGCTTAGAATAATCAGGTAATAATATTTCATAAGAGGGGAATTTTATTTAAACAGAGAGTATAAAAATGGGAATTTAAAAGGATATTATCACTATTCGTCCTTAAAGAGGATTGTATAACTCAAAGCTATACCCCCTGCCGCAGCTATTAAAAAGAAAATTATTGCGAGGCCCGGATATCCAAATATCATAAAAGGGGAGGGGACACTCATCAACATGGAAGCTCCAATGATCATTGCCGCAATGATCAACCCCAATGTTATTCTGTTTGCCACCTTTTGAAAACCATCTGTCCATCGCTTTTCATCAATGGCATCTATCTTCATCCTAAAATTGTTGTTGGCCAGATTTTCAGAGATCTTATTGAGTCGCTTGGGTAGGTTTTCAGTAAGATTCTTGGCTTGAAGGGCCAGCGCAAAAAGATTTTCAGGTTTCAATTCTTGATACATCTTAGAGCGCATCATTTTATTTACATGCTCCCTAATAGCCTTTCTAAGATCAAATTCAGGTTCTAACACCGCCACAATCTGATCCATATTTAATAGGATCTTACCCAGTATATTAACTTCAACAGAAATATGGATTCCATTTTCTGCTGCCACCCGGTTCATTTGTATAAGCAACCTTCCGGTTTGCATTTGGTAGGCCTTTGTATTTTGACTGTCCATCACCAGATGGTTAATGGTATTTTTGAATTTTTTTAGATCAGCCTTCTCTCCCGCTTCACTCATAGACAATAAAACATCTGCGGAAGCTTCTCCGTCATTTTGGCTTAAGGCTATAAGTAGTTGTAATAATTTCTCCTGCATAGAGGGTGTGAATTTGGCCACCATCCCAAGATCTATAAGGGCTATTTTATTATCACTGGTTAAATGTACATTCCCCGGGTGAGGATCTGCGTGTACAAACCCGTCTGTAATGAGCTGTTTGAGATAAGCATCTACCAGTTCATCTACCAGCGGACTTAGATCGTTTTCCAATCTTTTAAGAGGGGAAATAGATGTTATTTTGGTACCCTGGATAAAATCCATGGTTAGCACCCGTGAGGAAGAATAATCTAAAACAGGCTGGGGTACAATTATATTCTTGTATTCGGCAAGGTTTTCTCCAAGGGTCATTAAATTCTGGCCCTCCCTTACATAATCGAGTTCCTGCAACAGGATATGGCGAAGTTCAGCCAGGACTTCGTCAAAAGCATATTTTTTAGCTACCTGGGTATGTTTTACAGCAAAATCTGCCAGCTCCTTTAATGTATCCAGATCGTCAAGGAATTGTTTTCTAATTCCCGGTCGTTGCACTTTAACTGCGACCGGTTTCCCCGATCTTAAATTGGCTTTATGTACCTGTCCAATAGATGCACTTGCCAGGGGCTCTTCACTAAAAAATGAAAATGCCTTTGAAATACGGGTACCTATTTCCTCTTCCACGATATTATGAACTTCCTCATAAGGAATAGGGGGCACATCATC
>CAXAZV010000188.1:0-6090 GCA_963973375.1 uncultured Antarcticibacterium sp. | reverse complement strand
TACGATTTATAAATTCAGGGCGTACGGTTTGTTTAAGTAACCCAAGCACCTCCACTTTGGCACTTTCCATAGCGGTTTCCACATCCTTCACCGCCTCAAATTTTTCCTGAATTATATGTGAACCCATGTTGGAGGTCATTATAATGATTGTATTCTTAAAATCGGCCAGCCTTCCTTTATTATCTGTAAGCCTACCTTCATCAAGAACCTGTAATAAAATATTAAAGGTATCGGGATGTGCTTTCTCAATTTCATCAAGGAGTATTACTGAATATGGTTTTCTACGCACGGCTTCGGTCAATTGCCCGCCTTCATCATAACCCACATATCCCGGAGGTGCTCCAACAAGGCGACTTACAGCGTGTCGCTCCTGGTATTCACTCATATCAATTCTGGTCATCGCAGCTTCATCATCAAAGAGATATTCTGCCAGCGCTTTAGCTAGTTCTGTTTTTCCTACCCCGGTAGTTCCCAGAAAAAGGAAGGTTCCTATGGGTTTCTTTTGATCTTGCAATCCGGCACGGCTGCGTCTTACCGCATCACTTACAGCAATGATCGCTTCTTCCTGGCCTACCACTCTTTTATGAAGCTGGTCTTCCAGTTTCAATAATTTATCGCGGTCGCTCTGCAACATTTTTGTAACCGGTACCCCGGTCCATTTTGCTACAACTTCTGCAATATCTTCATAAGTTACCTCTTCCTTGATAAGGGTATGGCTGTCTTCATTTTCCTCAAGCTGTCTTTGCAATTGTTCCAGTTTTTCCTGGGCTTCTTTTATTTTACCGTAGCGAATTTCTGCTACCTTCCCATAATCACCTTCCCGCTCGGCACGCTCGGCTTCCAGTTTGTATTGTTCAATATCAGATTTTGCCGTTTGAATGGCGTCCACCGCGCCTTTCTCATTCATCCACCGGGCATTAAGCTCGTTGCGCTCCTCTTTTAAATTGGCCAGATCGCTTTTCAGGGTTTTTAACTTTACTTCATCATTTTCCCTTTTTATTGCCTCGATCTCAATTTCCAATTGGGTAACCTTGCGGTCCAGAACGTCAAGTTCCTCCGGCTTGGAATTTATTTCCATTCGCAGTTTGGAGGCCGCTTCGTCCATAAGGTCAATGGCCTTATCTGGCAGGAACCTGTTAGTAATATAGCGCTGGGAAAGCTCTACCGCCGCGATAATAGCTTCATCCTTGATCCTCACTTTGTGGTGAGTTTCATATTTTTCTTTAATTCCGCGCAGGATCGAGATGGCACTTTCAGTATCCGGTTCATCAACCATTACCTTTTGAAATCTACGTTCAAGGGCTTTATCTTTTTCAAAATATTTTTGATATTCATCCAGGGTAGTGGCACCAATTGCGCGCAATTCTCCCCTGGCAAGGGCGGGTTTTAAAATATTGGCTGCATCCATTGCTCCCTGGCCGCCACCGGCTCCCACAAGGGTGTGGATCTCATCTATAAAAAGCACGATATTACCTTCACTGGTGGTCACTTCTTTTATAACCGCTTTGAGACGCTCTTCAAATTCTCCTTTGTATTTAGCACCGGCTATCAGTGCTCCCATATCAAGGGAAAAGATTTGTTTATCTCTTAAATTTTCAGGAATATCCCCGGCAATTATCCGGTGGGCAAGACCTTCAGCAATCGCGGTTTTTCCCACGCCGGGTTCACCCACAAGCATTGGGTTGTTTTTGGTTCTTCTGGAAAGTATTTGCAGCACGCGCCTTATCTCTTCATCCCTTCCAATCACCGGGTCCAGTTTTCCCTCTTCAGCCATTTTATTAAGGTTCTTGGCATATTTGTTCAGGGATTGATAGGTTTCCTCGGCGCTTTGTGAGGTAACACGTTCTCCTTTCCTCAATTCCTCAATGGCAGCTAATAAATTCTTATCTGTAGCCCCCTGATCTTTCAGGATCTGGGCTACTTTACTTTGAGATCTAAATATGGCAATAATGAGATGTTCAATTGAAACATACTCGTCATTCATTTTTTTTGCAATAGTTCCGGCCTCGGTTACTGCACGTGAGGCTTCCCGGGAAAGCATTATTTCCCCGCCACTAACCTTCGGGAAACTTTGCAGGGTGTTATCCAGGATCTGGTTAAATAGGTTGAGATTGATGTTTAGTTTTTTCAGAAGAAATGGAGCAACATTTTCATCAACAAGGGTAATGGCTTTAAAAATATGCTCATTTTCTATTTGTTGGTGGCCTAATTCCTGGGCAAGTTGTTGTGCCTGTTGAATAGCCTCCTGTGATTTTATGGTAAAGTTATTGAAATTCATAATAGCCTTTTTTTGAATTAGATTGGCAAAGCATGTACCATCACTTACAGGCGGTCAAAATGTCTGATAAGGCGCGGTTTCAGGCGACAAAATGTCTGGCAATTATAGTTCTATGCTATCTAAAGGTAAGAAGATAAAACCCCGTTTTTTTAAATTTTAGTAAATTAATGGGTAAGTTTTAAGGAGGGAAGAATTATTTTTACGCTTCATATAAAAATTTAGAAATGGGATTATTTGATAGAATATTTAAAAGTGAGGATGAAACCGAGAAAAAAGAGACTAAAAGAGTTCCCTGGATAGATCTCCACGATATGGAAACCCTGGATGAAATTGTGAAGAACTCTTATGTATCACCAGTTGCCATTTTAAAACACTCAACCCGCTGTGGAATTAGTAATATGGTATTGCGGCAATTTGAAAAGGAATATTCTTTGGAAGACGGGAAGATAAAATTATATTTTCTTGATCTTTTAAGCCACCGGGATATTTCCAATAAGATCGCGGCAAAATTTAATGTGCCGCATGAAAGTCCGCAGTTGATAATAATAAAGGAAGGAAAAGTAGTTTATGATGGATCGCACAGCGAGATAAAGGCCGCTACCCTTCAGCATCATGTCTAACCAACTTCATTATCATTTATTGCCTGTTTAAATAAAATTAATATTTGGTGTTAAATAGTGCTAATCAATATTTTAGATTTTGATTAGTGGTTTAAATTGTATCTGTAATTATTAACCATTAAAAAATATTAATTATGGAAAATCAACAAAACCAAGGTCATGAAGGGGATCAAAACCGCCAGAACGAGAATCAAAGAAACGCACAGGACGAACAAAGAAAACAACAAACCCAGGGACATCACCAGGAGGAAGGAAGAGAAAAGAATGTGAACTGGGACCAGGAACAAAGAAATCAACAGGCCAGCCCAAGGGGTTATAATGAATCAATCGGAGACAATGATCGTCAGGGTCAAAGTCAGAGAGAAGATGGCCATAAGCAAAGAGATGAGCATAACAGTAGAAATGATGATGAGCGAAGAAGTTAGTTAGTTGGTTTTGACATCTCTTTAAAAGGAAAAGCCACAAGTTTCAACTTGTGGCTTTTTCATTGAATATATGTTTTTTTTATTTTTTCTTGGGTTGAAAGATTGGCAGTAACTTGGTTTTTACTTCCCCAAATCCAATTCTTCTTCCCTGGCTTTCACAATAACCGCGAATGATAACGGTATCATTATCTTCAATAAATTTGCGCTCGCTGCCATCCTTTAATTTTATGGGTTTTTCCCCTCTCCAGGATAATTCCAGCATAGAACCGTAAGAATCGGGAGTTGGGCCAGATATAGTTCCAGATCCCATCATATCTCCGGAATTCACCGGGCATCCGTTGATAGTATGATGTGCCAACTGCTGGCTCATATTCCAGTACATATGCTTAAAATTGGAACGGGCTAGAGTTGTTTCTTCGCCTCCATCAGGTTGTAAAGCCACCTCAAGTTTTATATCAAAACTTTTCTTCCCTTTAGATTTCAGGTAGGGAAGGAGGGGTTTTTCAGGTTTAGGTCCTTCAGTACGGAAGGGTTCCAGAGCATCAAGAGTTACTATCCAGGGGGAAACCGAGGAAGCAAAATTCTTTGCAAGGAATGGCCCAAGCGGTACATATTCCCATTTTTGAATATCTCTGGCACTCCAGTCATTGAACAAAACTAATCCAAAAATATAATCTTCGGCCTCCTCAATTGGAATAGGTTCTCCCAAGGCATTGGCATCTGTGGTAATAAATGCCATTTCCAATTCAAAATCAACAAGTCTTGAAGGCCCGAAAACAGGCTCTGTGGCACCATTTGGTAATGTTTGTCCTTGTGGCCTGTGAACAGGGATACCGCTTGGAATTATAGAAGAACTTCTTCCATGATAACCAACCGGAATATGAAGCCAGTTTGGTAATAAGGCATTATCCGGGTCACGGAACATAGTCCCTACGTTGGTTGCGTGTTCCTTACTGGAATAAAAATCTGTATAATCACCTACCAGAACAGGCAGTTGCATTTCAATTTCATCTAAAGTAAAAAGAACAATGGTTTTATGGTCCTCGTTCTCTTTAAGGGTGGTATTCTTTATGTCAAAGATCTCGGCGATCCTGTTTCGAACAAGTCTCCAGGTCTTTTTTCCGTCGGAAATAAAATCGTTCAAGGTATCCTGAAGAAAAATATCATCGGTCAATGGAATTCCGTCAAAGTACCCCAGTTGGTGTAAAGCTCCCAGATCAATAGCATAATCTCCAATTCTGGTACCTATGGTGATAATATCGTCCCGGGTCAAAAACACCCCAAAAGGGATATTCTGGATAGGGAAATCAGTGTTTTCCGGGATGTCTAACCAGGTTTTTCTCTTGGGATCATTCGCAGTAATAGGCATAAATTTTTTTATTTTATTCTTAAATGTATTCCATTCAAATATATTATTTTCCCACTATTAACCGAATGTAATTATTACTTTTGATTAATATTTAACGTAAAATAATATAATGCAAAGAGATACGGAAATTTTTGATCTTATTAAAGAAGAGGAAAACCGTCAAATGAACGGTTTAGAATTAATAGCCAGTGAGAATTTTGTAAGCCAGAATGTGCTTGATGCAGCCGGATCTGTACTTACCAATAAATATGCTGAAGGTTATCCCGGAAAGCGTTATTATGGCGGTTGTGAGGTAGTGGATAAAATAGAAAATCTTGCTATAGAGCGACTGAAAGAACTTTTTAACGCTGAATATGCCAACGTACAACCTCATTCCGGTTCACAGGCAAATACAGCAGTTTTCCACGCGTGTCTTCAACCCGGAGATAAATTTCTTGGATTTGACCTTTCCCACGGCGGGCATTTGACTCACGGCTCTCCTGTAAATTTCTCCGGAAGATTATATGAGCCTGTTTTTTATGGAGTTGATAAGGAAACGGGTTTAATTGATTATGATGCGGTTGCTAAAATTGCTGAAAAAGAAAGACCAAAAATGATCATTGCCGGGGCATCTGCTTATTCCAGGGAGATAGATTATAAAAGATTCAGGGAGATAGCAGATAGTGTAGGTGCAATCCTTTTTGCAGATATTGCACACCCTGCAGGGCTTATAGCCAAAGGACTACTTGGAGACCCATTACCACATTGTCATGTGGTTACTTCCACTACTCATAAAACCCTTCGAGGACCTCGTGGTGGAATTATAATGATGGGGAAAGATTTTGAAAATCCATTTGGCCAAAAACTTAAGAACGGAAGTTTAAAAATGATGTCTGCGTTGCTGGACAGCGGAGTTTTTCCCGGGAATCAGGGAGGGCCGCTTGAGCACATTATAGCAGCTAAGGCTGTGGCTTTTGGAGAGGCGCTTACAGATGAATTTTTGTATTACACTGTTCAGGTAAAGAAAAATGCCAAAGCGCTTGCCGCTGCATTTATGGCAAAAGATTACCAGGTCATCTCCGGCGGAACAGATAATCATATGATGCTTATAGATCTTAGGAATAAAAATATTACAGGAAAACAGGCAGAAGAAGCTCTTGGGAAGGCAGAAATTACAGTTAACAAGAATATGGTGCCTTTTGACGATAAATCTCCCTTTGTAACATCTGGTATCCGAATTGGAACTCCGGCAGTTACTACAAGGGGTCTTAAAGAAGAAGATATGGCTCGTATAGTTGACCTTATAGACAGCGTCATTGTCAATTTTGAAGATGAGAGCAAGCTTTCAGAAGTGAAGGAGCAAGTGCTTGAAATGATGAAAGGAAGACCACTTTTTAGCAATTAATTTTTTTGATCTTA
>CAXAZV010000187.1:0-6141 GCA_963973375.1 uncultured Antarcticibacterium sp. | reverse complement strand
CTATTAAGGATCTTTCCCTGCAAATTATCAAGGGCAGCCCTAATATACCTTCAGAAGCTTCATTTGCTATAAAGAATATAGAGAGTCCTTCGTTCCTTATCAACTTTGTTTCTTCCAATATGAACCTTACCGTACAGGAGAAACAAAAATTGCTAGAAACAAATAATTTAAAGGACAGAGCCCTGGCTACGCTTAAATTTATGAATATTGAATTCCAGAAGCTGGAATTGAAAAACGATATTCAAAGCAGGGTTCAAAGCGATATGAGCCAGCAGCAACGCGAATACTTTCTTCACCAACAAATGAAAACTATTCAGGAAGAGCTGGGTGGCGTTTCTCATGAAGATGAGTTGGAAGAAATGAAAATAAGAGGGAAGAAAAAGAAATGGAACGAAACGGTTAAAAAGCACTTTAATAAGGAACTTGCCAAAATGCAGCGTATGAATCCGCAGGTTGCAGAGTATTCCATACAGCGCAATTACCTGGACCTTTTTCTTGAATTGCCCTGGGATGAGTTTACCAAAGATAAGTTTGACCTTAAGCGTGCTCAAAAGATCCTGGACCGTGATCATTACGGGCTTGAAGATGTAAAAGAAAGGATAATTGAGTATCTCGCGGTGCTGAAATTACGTAATGATATGAAATCTCCAATTTTATGTCTTTACGGGCCTCCGGGCGTGGGTAAAACCTCCCTTGGAAAATCTGTGGCGGAAGCTCTGGGAAGGGAGTATGTAAGAGTGTCTCTTGGTGGGCTAAGAGATGAGGCAGAGATTAGAGGGCACCGTAAAACTTATATAGGAGCGATGCCGGGCCGCATCATTCAAAGTTTGAAAAAGGCAGGTTCAAGTAATCCTGTTTTTGTACTGGATGAGATAGATAAACTTGCAAGCGGGCACCAGGGAGATCCGTCTTCGGCTTTGCTTGAAGTGCTTGACCCGGAACAGAACAGTGAATTTCATGATAACTTCCTTGAAATGGGCTTTGATCTTTCTAAGGTAATGTTCATTGCAACTGCCAACAGTTTAAATACTATTCAACCCGCGTTGCGTGACAGGATGGAAATCATAAATGTTACCGGTTATACTATAGAAGAGAAAGTAGAGATCGCCAAACAGCATTTACTACCAAAACAATTAAAGGAGCATGGGCTTACAAAGGAACATTTAAAGATAGGCAGGGCTCAGCTGGAAAAGATCGTAGAAGGATATACAAGGGAATCGGGTGTACGTAGTCTTGAGAAACAGATTGCGAAAATGGTGCGTTATGCTGCCAAAAATATCGCGATGGATGAGGAGTACCAGGTTAAGATCACCAATGATGACATTTTGAAGGTTCTTAAGAGCCCCAGAATGGAGAGGGATAAATATGAGAGCAATGATGTCGCTGGGGTAGTAACCGGTCTTGCCTGGACCCAGGTAGGAGGTGACATCTTATTTATAGAATCAATACTTTCTGAAGGAAAAGGAAACCTGAATATTACGGGGAACCTTGGAAAAGTTATGAAAGAATCGGCAACCATTGCGATGGAATATATTAAATCCAATGCCGAAAAGTGGGGGCTTGATCCCGGAGTATTCAACAAATATAATGTGCATATTCATGTGCCGGAAGGTGCAACGCCCAAAGACGGGCCAAGTGCCGGTATCACTATGTTAACGTCACTGGTTTCTTTATTTACCCAAAGAAAAGTGAAGAAGAGCCTTGCTATGACAGGTGAGATAACCCTGAGAGGGAAAGTATTACCGGTGGGCGGAATTAAGGAAAAGATCCTGGCTGCTAAAAGAGCCCGAATTCACGAGATAATTCTTTGTTCGGAGAATGAACGGGACATTTTGGAAATTAAGGCCGACTACCTAAAAGGTTTGCAATTTCATTATGTAACAGATATGAGCGAAGTAATAGATATAGCTTTGACCAAAGAAAAGGTGAAAAACCCCAAGACTTTGTAGTTAGATATTATATAAATTAAATAAGGATCCTGTGTAAATATTTTTTACACAGGATTTTTTTATGGTATATCCAGGGCTCTAATAAACTCCCTGTAAGATGTGGTGGAGATGCTCCATTTAGGCGGTTCAATATCTCCCCATACCTCCGGGGAATCCTGGTAGTTAAAATAACTTACTCCTATAATTCGGGGATTTTGTTTTAATGCATAAGCCGCCTCTATAAGCCAGCGGGTTTGAAATTCCTCATCGCCTTTGACACCAAATTCTGTAATAAAAACAGGTTTATTTAATAGTTTTATGCGATTCATCTTTCTACTCAGGATTTTTGAAAAAGTTTCCTGCTTTGTAGGATCTGTTATATCTTTATCTGGCAACCCATATATAGCAATGCTTATATAATCTACCACATCATTGCCAGGCCACCATTCAAGCAATCCCCGGTCTCCTGCAGGACCCCATATTTTCTTTATGTTAAGCCCTCTGCTATGCTCAAAATTCATAAAATGCCTGAAAGCATTTATGTAATCTATGGGGTCATTACTTTGCCAGGGATATCTTGTTATAGGAATTTCCATTTCATGGGCAAACCGAATATAAATAGTATGATCTGTCTCGGGCAGACTATTATAAAACCTTGAAATTAGAGTGTCCAGCTCCCCGGCAGCAATTCTTGGTAATATTTGAAAATCTTTATCCTCATTCCACCATGTGGGCTCCACAGAAATGATCAAATCCTTATCTCTTCCCAAAACTCCCTCAATTTCTAAAATATGCTCATCATTTTCGATTTGTTGAAAGTTCAGAAAAATATGTTCTGCCTTCACCTCTTTTTCATTTACCAATAATTTATTGGGATCATAAAATCCAAGGATGAGAGGTGCGCTATCCTTTGTCCATTCCTTTGAAGGCCTTTTAAAATTATCTTCAGAATAAATAACCGCTTTATTTTCTTCTATAACAGTTAAAGCATTTGCGACCCATTTGTCTTCAAACAGATGCATTTCCATATTTGCCGATCCCAGAATAAAAACGGGCTTATTTAGAAATCGCATTCTATGAAGTTTTCGCCCGAGCTGCTTTTCTATTGTGGGTTCTCTGGAGAAAGATGTGTGATTTTCGGCATTACTATTAAGAGTTATACTCGCTGCGTCTACCACGTCATCTTCCGGATAATTTTCCAGTGCCCCTGCAACACCGGCAGGAGCATACACCATTCTTACATGAGGGTTAATTTCTTTTAAAACTTTAGTAAAATGCTTGAAAGCCCCCACATAGATATGTGGCCGGTTATTCCAGGGATAGATATTTACTGGAACTTCCATTTCCGGATTATACCTCACATAAATGTTAGTTCTGGTTTTTAAAATTTCTTTGAAAAGACCTCTAATATTATCATCGTTAAGACCCTGTTCCGTTTTGGTTAATCCCTTTGGGTCCCACATTTCCACGGTTAGCAATACGGGAATTGAGTCAGGGAGGTCCTGGAGCAAATTTTTTTCTATTTCCCAGGTGTCGTCTGCATTCAGACTTAGTGCGTAATGTTTTATTTTCTTTACTTCTTCCTGGGTTTGCTCGTTCTTCCTGTCATAAACCCCTAAAACGGGTTCATAGGACCTTTCGGTCATTTCAGATTCCATGAAAATTATTTTGATTCTGTGGGGGAAAGTTTTGAGAACATAATACCCGGTTAAAACTCCCCCGATAATTACCACTGCCACCAATAATTTTTTAAACATATGCCTTAAAAATTTGGATAAAAATAGAATATTTAATTACATAACCCCTTGTATAATTCTGTAGAATTTGAACAAAACAAGGCAGTTCCACACTTTATGCTATCAAATCTTAAAAAAATGAATGGCGTAAATCTTTAATTTTTAAAATAACTCTTGACCCATACTAATTGAGTATTTTTGCACCGCTATTAAATCAGAATATTTAAATGAACAGGAAAATAACTATTGCCATAGACGGGTTCTCATCAACAGGAAAAAGTACGGTTGCCAAACAACTTGCAAAGGAATTGGGTTATGTTTACGTTGACACCGGTGCCATGTACAGGGCAGTAACACTTTTTGCAATGAGGAATTCCTTTGTTACCTCACAAGAAGTAGATGAAAAGGGACTTATTGAAAAATTACCCCAAGTTAACCTGAAGTTCATTTTTGATGAGAAACGAGGCTTCGCAGCTATGTATTTGAATGGGGAGGATGTAGAAGATGAGATACGGCAAATGGAAGTGTCCGGAAACGTAAGTAAAATTGCCACAATTTCAGAGGTGCGCCAGAAATTGGTTTCCCAACAACAATTAATGGGAATGGAAAAAGGAATAGTTATGGACGGGCGCGATATTGGAACCGTCGTATTTCCGGATGCTGAACTGAAACTGTTTATGACCGCCTCTCCCGAGGAAAGAGCAACCCGTCGATTCAAGGAGCTGCAGTCTAAAGGGCAGGAGGTAAGCTATGAAGAAGTTCTAAAGAACGTGGAAGACAGAGACCTTATGGACACCACCCGTGAAGATAGCCCTCTTGTAATGGCTGAAGATTCTATTGAAATTGATAATTCCTTTTTAAATCCTGAAGAACAGTTTAAAATTGTATTGGAACTGGCCGAAGAAATGATACAACAGGAAAACTAATTTATTTAAATATCACCCGGATTGTATCACTAGTAATGTTTTCCTTCAGTCCGGAAGGGTTGGCCTTGTGAAAAATTAGAAAGCCGGTTTTGGTTTGAGGATGGGGGAAACTTAATTCCCCACGAAAATCAACCCAGTCCTCTGTCATCCAGTCACCTATTGCAGTAATATAAGTTTGTGCAAGGATCCTGTAATTTTCATCAAGAAGTACTACAGGAGCATCGGCTTCAAAAAACCAATACCCCCTTGCACGACCTTCAAGGCGCAAAGGAGTGCTTATTTGATCTCCTTCTTTAGGATGGGTTATAGTAAGTAAATTTTTGGTGGGATTTACAGGCGCTTCCCTGGTGGTGATAACAGGATCAGGATCTGTATTTGATTTTTTTTGCTCACGGCAGGAGGTAAGCAAAAGCAAGAAAAATATCAAAAATAATTTCTTCATTTTACTAGTATTATAGGATGAGTAGAAAGCCTATACCAATTTACAACTAAAGCTTTATTTAATGGCTGCGGAAGTATTTGAATATTAAATAAAAAGTTGTATTTTTGCACACCTTTTCGGCAAAACCATGGAAAAAAGAAAAGGGTTGAAAATCAAAACAATAATCACTTCTAAGTTTTTTATTGCCTGAATTTTTTCCGAAGAAGCTTAGGATACAAATTTATTATCAGCAATGGCTGAAGAAACAAAAAATCAAGAAGTTCAGGATACTGAAAATTCTGAAGTTCAAACTCAAGAGACTACATCTCCACAACAGGAAAATCCTGAAAAATTCCTTGCAGATTTTAACTGGCACAACTACGAAGAGGGTATTGACCCGGTAGATGATACCAAACTGGAAGAGTTTGAGAAGCTTGTAGCAGAGAATTTCGTTGACACTTTAGATGATGAAGTTACCACCGGTAGAGTGATCAACATCACAGACCGTGATGCGATCATTGACATTAATGCAAAGAGTGAAGGGGTAATTTCCTTAAATGAATTTCGTTACAATCCAGACCTTAAGGTTGGAGATGAGGTAGAAGTTTTAATTGACGTGCGTGAAGATGCAACAGGACAATTAATCCTTTCTCACCGTAAGGCCCGTGTTATTATGGCGTGGGATCGTGTGAACAAAGCACATGACGAGAGCTTAATAGTAAATGGTTTTGTAAAATGTCGTACCAAAGGTGGTATGATCGTTGACGTTTTTGGAATCGAGGCTTTCTTGCCTGGTTCTCAAATAGACGTGAAACCAATTCGCGATTACGATGCGTATGTAGGTAAAACAATGGAATTCAAAGTTGTTAAGATCAACCACGAATTCAAGAACGTTGTAGTATCTCACAAAGCGCTTATCGAAGCAGATATTGAAGAGCAGAAGAAAGAGATCATTGGTCAGTTAGAAAAAGGTCAGGTACTTGAAGGTACTGTTAAAAACATTACTTCTTACGGTGTATTCGTAGATCTTGGTGGTGTAGATGGACTTATCCATATTACAGATCTTAGCTGGTCACGTATCAACCATCCAAATGAGATCGTTGAACTTGATCAAAAACTAAACGTGGTAA
>CAXAZV010000186.1:0-6209 GCA_963973375.1 uncultured Antarcticibacterium sp. | reverse complement strand
ATATTTTGATCCATGGTTGTATAAGGTTTTGAACAATTGAACAATGTAAAAGCTACCTGGTTTTGACCAAGCAGCGCATTTGGAATGGGCAACAAAAGCCCATCAGAATTAGTCTATGAACCATTACAGATAAATTTCTACTTATTCTCATATCCCAGAATTATATTAAAAATACTTCCTTTACCAGGTGTGCTTGTAAACTCCAATTGACCTCCATGCGCCTTCACAATATCATAACTTAAACTTAAACCCAATCCCGTTCCCTGGCCCGTAGGCTTGGTGGTAAAGAAGGGCTGGAATATCTTATCTTTGATAGAATCCGGAATGCCAGGGCCATTGTCTATAACTGTTATTTGAATAACATTGTCCAATTGTTTTGTTGCCACCATAACTTTTGGGTTTTCAACTTGCCTTACGGCCTGGAAAGCATTATTTATTAGGTTGAGAAGCACTCTTCCTATATCCTGTGGGATAACATTTACTTTGGGAATGCCAGGGTCAAAGTCTGTAGAGAAATCGGCAGTGAAAGATTTGTCTTTAGCTCTTAACCCGTGGTAAGAAAGTCTTAAGTATTCATCGGCTAACGAATTGAGGTCTGTAGGGACTTTTTCTCCGGAACTGCTGCGACTGTGAGCGAGCATGCCCTTAACTATAGCATCTGCACGCTTACCATGGTGGTTAATTTTTACCAAATTCTGTTTTATGTCTTCCAGTATTTCATCTTCCAACTCGTCTTTCTCAGATCTCGCTTCTTTCCCGGTGCTTTGCCGGAGGGCCTGACTTTTGCTTCTTAATTCTTTTATTTCTTCCACTAATTCTGAACTTACCTCGCTGAAGTTATTTACAAAGTTTAGCGGATTCTGGATCTCATGGGCAATTCCTGCTGTGAGTTCGCCCAGACTCGCCATTTTTTCAGATTGTATGAGCTGGGATTGAGTTGCTCTGAGCTCCACCAGCGCTTTTTCTGCTTTTATCCTGGCTTCCTTAATTTCCACAAGATCTTTTTCTGCCTTTTTTAAATCTTCAAAGCGTTTGTAAGCCAGATCAAAAACACCGGCAAATCTTACAAGGGTATCTACATCTTTTTTTGGAGGCTCAGTTACTACCCCGGGTAGACTGTATCCTATTTCACCATGAGTGGTGCGCGCCATCACAAAAGTGAGGCCGCCTATATGTCTAATATCATCCAATGAAGGTGCCTGTGGGTCAACCATTTCAAAATCGCCCAGGTTAATCATTTTTCCTATATAATCTACAGCGGCATCAACATCCATAGCCAGGACATAGGAGGGCTCAGCACTTTTTTCCCAATTGGCAACAGGTTGGAGGTCTCCGTGAATATGCCGGGGAAGGTTCATTATCATCCCAATGCGGGTACCATCGCCTGAGGTCATGGCTTTTTGATAGGTATCGGGCAGCCAGCGCATATGCCAGAAGTATTGGGCTTCATGGCCCAGATTTACAAATTCGTTACGCATGGTAACAACAATGTCCAATAAGTCTGAAGACTCTTGCATGGAAGTAACCCGTGCCCTGATACGTTCAAGAGAAAGCTCTATTTTTGCTTCCCTGGTTTGTGCTTCAGCCTTTTTCAGGTCAAGAAATCTTGTGTAGGATTGTTCGAAAACCTGACCAAATCTCGCGATGACCTGGTTGTCTTCATCAGAGTAGGACACAGAAGAATAATTACCAAGGATCAATATGATATTTGGATGAATAGCTATAGATCTTGCCATTCCCCTGCTCATCATGTAATTATTCATCTCCTTAGTAAAAACCTTGGAGCCCCCATGCTTAAGCAAATGCTTATGCCATTCCCGGTTTTCCTTTTTAGTAATTATGTCGGTGTAAAACTTAACCCCACTTTTCTGGGCCTTTCTTAATTGGGTAAATATTGGAATATCTATATAAGGAACATTAAACCGTACAGGGTTCAAGCCTTTGGCAGAAGTCCAAAATCTGTAATCTTCAGCAATATCATTGTTAGCAAAACTTACATGGTCAAATCTAAAATTGAGCTGTTGCAACTGCTCAGATACTACCGTGATAACATCCAGCAATTCCTCACTTTGATGCATTCCCATCGTTCTTGCACGTACTCTTTCCAATGCAGTTTCAATTTGTGCTTCCCTTGCCTGTGCTTCCGCTTTTTGGAGATCAAGAAAGCGGGTATAGGTCTGCTCAAATACTTTTGTAAAGCGCTCTAACAATTGGATTACATTTTTTTCAGGCACCTCATCGGTGGTGATTCCAATACAGCCATGTTTAAAGAAGATCGAATTGATGTAGCGGTGTTTTTTGATTTCCTTTTTATCAAAAGGCACTCCGGCTTCCTTCGCATAGGTGATCCATTTTTTTAGCCTCTCCCCTGATAAATGTTGGATAATGCTTTTTTCTCCTGCTTTCCAGGCATCAAAAACTTCCGAAACCACATCAGATTTTTCTGTTTCGAAGACAAAAAGTCTATTCAGATTTTCACCTTTTTGGTCCGTGACCCAGATATCAAAATTTTTCTCTTCCTCCCTGACTATTGCAATATTAAAGCGGGAAGGAGTCTCTGTTAGCAGACTAATTTGTTCAAAGAGCACCGAAGCCACTTCAGCCAACTCCTCAGATTTGTGCATGGCCATGGTTCTGGATCTTACCCGTTCCAGTGAGGTCTCGATTTGAGCTTCCCTTGCCTGTGCTTCCGCTTTCTCTAGATCAAGGAAGCGCGTGTAGGTTTGCTCAAATTCTTTGGCGAAGCGCCTGAAAACATCATGGGTATTAGGGGCCGGTTCCAGGGTAATGAATAATAAGTATCCGTACTTAAAAAAGGCAACATGGTCAATCTGGGAATCTGGCATGTCATTGCGGATTTTTTCTACCACATCTTCATCATCTCCTAATAGGTGTAGCGAATGCAGGTAGTCATAATGTTGTTTAATGCGTTCCTTTCCAAATTCTTCAATTAAAAGTGTTTCGCCCCGTTGGCCGGCTTCATAATATTTAAGAAATATGTTTTCTCTCGGCGTTTTATATGCAGGCAAGGTGCCTTCCAGGTTGCTAAACCATTCAGTTGAATCATGCTCGTTGTAAATATTAAAGGCACAACCCCGTGTAGGAATTCCCAACTCCACCACTTGTTTGTTTAGCAGGTTAGATACCTCTGCCAGCTCCTCACTTTTTTGCATGGCCATGGTGCGGGCACGAACCCTTTCCAAGGCCAACTGAATTTGTGCTTCCCTTGCCTGTGCTTCCGCTTTTTGCAAATCCAGGAAGCGGGTGTAAGCCTGATTGAATGTGCCAGCCATTTTCATTATGATGGCTTTGGTGTTTTCGGTAGGTGGACTTACAAGATCGATACCCAATAATCCATTGGAAATTCTACTACAAGCAGTCCATTGATGGTTTAATTTCCCAGTTGATAAAGCTTCACGTACAATTTTGGCCATAGCCGGGTCAATTTCTTCAAACTCGTAAACGGCCTTCTCAAGTTTTTCAAGGGGGTAATCTGCGACGAAGTAATCCAGGTCAGTTTGGAGAAGCGTTTTAAATGGAAATCCAAGCATTTCGTACTCGTTGGAGTCGAATTGAAGCGTATAGCTACTTTGGTCGCCAAGATTACCAGGGCTTGAAAAATCCCAGGCTTTAACCCATCCATTTTGATCGATAAGATAAAAAGTAACCCCGGTGAGGCCATCAATCCTGAGCCAGTTAAGTTGTGAGAGTATTTCTTTATTTACTTTGTCCAGATCATCAGGATGGTGCATAGCCATAGACTGGGCACGCACCCTTTCAACTGCTGCTTCAATTTCCAGTTCCCGGTTCTTTAACTGAAGATCGGCTGTCTGCTGATCAACAAGCTTCTGAAGCTTCTCTTTTTCTTTCTGCCACTCCTTTAGGTGCCAGGTATCCTCCTCTTCGGTCTCTACAGGTACAGAGCCGTGAAAATGTACCATCTTCCAGCAACCGGCTCTTTTTTCCATAATAATGGAGAGCCGGAGCGTTAACTCACTTACAGCATCTTCTGCCTGTATGCTGATTATTATTTCCTCAACTATGATCGCAGATTTCTGATCTTCAGAAAGAGAATCATGAATGGGGTAACGACGGTAGTCCATTGCCAATCCTTTACTCTGGTCTTCCTGAACCTGAATGACGCGCTGATATTCCCGGATATTCCGAATGAATTCTTCTTTTGTAGTGCCATAACCCATGAGGTCATCGGCTACCACTTTCCCGAAATTCATTTCCGTTACTGGTACTTTGTTCATGAATAAAGTCATAACATCTTCATAAGCCTCCTGAAGATCATTTGGGCGCTGTTTCATCATGTATTTGACAATAATATTATCTTAAAGGTACTTCCTTCATCATTACTGGAGATGCTCAATTGTCCCCCGTGTGCTTTAATAATGTCGTTGGTGATAGAAAGGCCAAGTCCGGTTCCTTCGGTGCCTTTTTTAGTAGTAAAAAACGGGTGTAGAATTTTGTCTTTGATCTCGTTTGGAATGCCAGAGCCATTGTCTTCTACTTCGATCAAAATCTTTCCCGATTGTAATTTTGTTCTAATGCTTAGCATTGGTGGCCGGATCTCAGCTGTTCCACGCATGGCATCGAAGGCATTCTTGAAAAGGTTGAGCAATACACGGCTAAAGTCTTCGGCCACGAGAGAAACATTTTTAATTTCCTCATTCAGCTGCAAATTGATTTCGGCATTGATTGGATTTTTACCAGCCCGCATTCCGTGAAAAGCCAGGTTGGAGTATTCTTTGATTAAGGCATTAAGGTTCGTTGGCTCCATCTTACCTGAACCTCCCCGAGAATGCTGTAGCATTGATGTTACAATACCATTGGCTCTGGAACCATGTTCATAGACTTTTTGGAGATTGGACCTAATATCTACTAAAATTTGGTCTATCAAAGACTCGTCTCTTGATTCATGCCCCTTTGCTCTTTCTACCAGTAATTCAACAATCATCTCAATACTTACTTCTGAAAAGTTATTGACAAAATTCAGCGGATTCTTGATCTCGTGTGCGATGCCGGCCGTAAGCTGCCCCAGGGAGGCCAGTTTTTCCTGTTGAATAAGTTGGGATTGTGTTGCTTTGAGTTCAGATAAAACTTCTTCCACAGCATTCCTTTTTTGTTCAAGTTCTTCAATGGTTTCTTCCAGAAGAATTGCTGTTGTACGCTTTACTTTTTCGGTGCGGTCGAGCTTGAAGGATAAAATCTGAAGTTCTTTATCAACAGCTTTTAAAGCCTTAAGAGCCGACTCTTTATGTTCTGCAGACATGGTTGTATCTTGCTGAATGAGGTCGTTAACGGTTTGAAGATTTTCATCCATTCTCTTTTTCTTTTAAGGCTACCCAACAACATGCGCCGGAATGATATTCCTGTTTTCCTCCGGGGCTCCGTCCGTATTCTCCATATGTAAAGAAGCCTGCCATTGGGGCATTCCATACATCGGCCAAACCTTCATTTTCGACCGTAACCAGTGGACCTAAAACTGGTGGCCTGCCAGCACATGAAAAAATAAGCAGAGCATCAGCATCGGTGCCATTTTTATCTTTAAGTTCCCTTGCTCTTTCGGTGATTTCTTCAGAAATATCAAAATCCGGAGGTACCGTAAACCAAAACTCCGTTCCTTCCGGCATTTCTGTGTCCATTTCAAGAGCACGCTCTGCAGCATTAATGCTCAACGGACTCCTTAAGGCCGTTTCGCCTGAGGCTCTTTTTACAATAAAAGGGTAGTAAATGGATAGATCTTTAAATATGTCAAAACTCTCATCACCAAGCTTTTCGGCGTAGCCAAGATACGTATAGTACATTTCGACGGCAGGTTTGCCATCAATAGCATAAAGCAGGTTGCCCTTGCTCTTGGTTACCCTTCTTGAAATTCCCATTGGTTTCCATCCGGAGACGGCCATACCATTGAGCGATACCTTATCTGCATCAAGAACGATAGCCGCCATCCCGAAATCAGTTTCCCCTTGATGGGTAAATAGGAAGGATCCCGAAAACGTCCAATCGTCACCTGCCATACCGCCGAAGTATATTCTATCATGGTCAATTTCTTTGTTAATACTGTTGATGAAAGTCTCCCCGTCAAAATATTCACCCTCAACAGTCATTCCTGTGCTGCAAAGAATAAGTGATGGATTACTAAATTGGTTTTTGGCAGCAATAGCCAAGTTTGAAGCGGTATCCCCCAAGTTTCTACCCCT
>CAXAZV010000185.1:0-6224 GCA_963973375.1 uncultured Antarcticibacterium sp. | reverse complement strand
TTAATGGTAGTAAATACCGCATCTACATATTCCAGACCCAGATCCATGATTCTTAATATTGGGCTTGTCGTCGGTTAATTTTCTCCTTGATACGCCTGAACTCAATCAGGATCTCGTAACGTTGCTTTTTTAAACCGATCTCCCGAATAACCTCGCGGGAACGCATCCGCTGGCTCTCCAGTACTTCCAAACGTTGTGCATCATCCATATTCAGCATATCACTGGTAAGTAATTGCTGCATAAAATCCAGGTCCTCCAGGGCATTTTCCATAAGGCTGTTAAAAGAATCGCTAATCCGGTCCATTTCCTCCGGGCTGATATATGGTGAGGAAATAATCTCCCTTAAGTCACTCCTAACGGTTTCGTATAAGCTTTGGTTGTTTTCCACGATCTCCCGGACTGTTCTGAGTTGTTTGATCACTGCATTTACCTTTTCTATGCGCTCTTTTTGTTCTTTTAAAAACCGGGCGGTTTTTAAAAGTTCCGAGGTTTGCTTAGCCGATTCGATAAGGGATTGCCCAAGGGCCAAAAAATTGGTGTTATCATAGACCGGCATCCCCTGGGCCACAATGTGGCCGGATGAAAAAAAGGTAAAGCCCAGGGCTATAATCAAAATTTTAAATTTCTTTCTGTTCATGATTTTTCTGTTTTAGTGGTTAAAAATTCTAAGATGGCTACTTCCATATTTTTTGTCCTTTCATAAATTTCCATAATAGCTTGATTCTCCCTTCCATCGGTGAGATAGGCAGCGTATACTTCCGGGGGCACCTCCAAGCGGAAAATATTGGACTCTCTCCCAATCTTGATAAAGATCTCGGTATACTTGCGCTTGCCTTTTAAATCATTACGGATGGAATGTAGCTGGTTCAAATCGTGGGCACTAAGGTTAAGCCTGCGAACAAGATCCTTATATCCCTTTTCATTATGAAGACTATATATAACCTGGGTATTTTCAAGAATACTGGCTGCCGTGGCGTTTTCCGGAAGTTGATTTATCGACTGTAAGATGATTCCTATAGCTCCCTCCTGCTTGCGAATAGCCTGGTAATAGAATTCCACACTTTCCAAAACATTGTCGAACTTAAGTTGCTTGGCAAACTCGTCGAAAAGAATAATGCCCCGTTCTCCAGGGTTTTTCCAAATCGTACGCTGTACTGCTGATTTGATCAGCTTAAGCATAACCGAAAGAATTTCCCTGTTGTCCCTTACCTCATCAAGTTCAAATATGATCAGGCGTTTGTCCTCCAATTTATAGGCCTGGTCCTCCCTGGACTCAAATAGGAAACCATACATCCCGCTGCCGACATATTCTGACATAATGTGTAGGAACTGAATAGCATCAAAGTAATCTTTACCAATGCCAAGGCTGGACTCAAAAGTTTCCTGGTTTGTAGCCACAAACCGGTAAAATCCTTCTAATGAATATTGGCCAGATTCCTGCTCATAATAAAAGCGAAGAATCTTTTTTATGGCCACCTGCGCCTCTTTGGCGACCTTGATTCCCGAAGCATAGAGCTCCATCAAAAAACCGCACAGGTCTTCAATCCGCTCCGGGCTCAGGTCATCTGGTTTTGCTATATAAAAAGGATTAATCCCTAAGTTCTTACCATGCTCATAACGCAGGATAATATGATCATTCGGGTAGAGTTTGGCGAATTTCGAATAAGATCCTCCAAGGTCGATGATAACCAAGCGGGTACCGGCTTCAAAAAACTGACGTAAAATGTTATTGGCCAGAAAAGATTTCCCTTCCCCGGTAGGTGCGAAAATGGCGAAATTCCTGGCTTTGATCCGTTTTTTATCCCTATCCCAGACATCCTTAATGACCGGGGTATTAAATAAACGCTCATTAAAGAGAACACCTTCCTCATCGCTGCGATAACCGGTATTATTGATCCATAAACATAAAGCGTGCTTAAGATCGGTCACATAGAGATCCTCATTAGAAAATGCCGGACTATGTCCGAAATAACTATTTAAAAAATACTGGTATAATAAAGACCCGGCAGGTTCATAAGGTTTTATATCCAATTCCTTAAAACCACTTTTAATCCTGGAACTTATCCGGCTTAGTTCCTTTTGATCCTTGCCGGAAAATAGAATGTTTACCTGGCCCCTTACAATTCGGGACTGCTCATCTTTTCCTATAGTCTCAAGGATTTCCTCTATCTGTGAAAGAAAAATCTTATTCTGAGTACCAAAATTCACACTCTTTAATAGCTCTTCTCGTTTTTTATTCAAGATGGCAAGCCATCTGGAACGCTCATCCAAAAACAACACCTGGTTGACAATATGATTTTCATATAATTCCAACCCAAAGTCATCCAAAAATCCTTTATGAAAACTGATCTCATCCGAAGTAAAGCGGGAATGTGGTTTGCTGGTTTGTACTCCTTCGCCAAAACAGGATTCGTGGTTTATGGCTAGTATCCCAAGCCTTTGGCTGCCTATGCGAAGTTCCCCGTCTTTTAACCTTATATCGGTGTCACTGCCTGCACAAAAGCCATTGAAATACTGGTTGGTAATAGTAATGGCCTTTTCCTCTGAAATGGGCTTTAGACTTATGTTGGCGGTATTATTCAAATAACCCACAGAATCACTTACCGCGGCCATAAATTGCCGGGTTTCATTATTCATTTTAGCGGGTAGCTTTTTTGGAACTTTTATAAATGGATTGGCCATCCGGGAACGGGAAAAAGTTTTATGAAACGGCCAGGTAAAAAATATATAGCTTTGATGCTCTACTAATGCTCTGCCCTGAAAATGCTTTTTGGTTGCTTTTGAGAGAAAGGTATTCCCCGCTATTCCCTTTGATTCGAATTCCTTTTTAAGATAGATGTCCTGCTTATGGACAACACTACCCACAGGAAGCGATTTTAGCGCCTGAAACCAATTGCTGTGCAATTTTTCATAAGCTTTTTCTGAAAGGGAAAAGATCTCGGGAAGCTCTAGCTCGTAACCCAAAGCAATATTTCCGTTGGCCAGAAAGATCAGGTGTTCTTGTTGGTCAATTATCGGGTAATAATCCTGTAAATTAATATTCATAATACCTGCTTAATCCTGTTTGTTTATTTGAAATAATTGAAGGTAGCCTTGCGCTTACCTGAGTAAATGGGAAAGTGTGTATTCGAAGTAAAGTAATATACAACCCGATATTCCACACCACCAGCGCTAATAGCAGTAAAAGCTTAAAAGCGAAAATGATCAGGAGCAGTGATGCGATCACAGAACCCATCTGGATCGCAAAACTGCTGACAGCCAATCCGAAAATCACTGCATTCTTGCGGATATTCCGGTACACCGCGTAGCTTTTCATTAGACTACAATACCAATGAGGTAAGTAAAAATTCCAACTACCGCTCCCGCGATAAGTACAAAAACAAGCACCCTGGTAATGCCTTTTTTAAGGTCTGCATTTTCTCCAAAGAAATGGCCGGCATTAAATAGAAACCCTACCAGGAAAATAACACCCAGGATGATAGGGAACACCGCCCGGATGGTATCCGAAATATCCGCTACGGATTGTTCGATCCCTCCGATCTGTGCGAACATCGGGAGACTGAAAAGGGACAAAAAAAGGCTGGGGTAGAAAGCGTTTTTCATAAAGTATACGTTTTAAGTTCGCCGGAAAACTAAAACTTAACTCCATCACAATAATTTGATAAACAACACTTTAACCTTAAATTTTTTGATTTTTATGTGATTAAAAGTCAGCGTGTTGTAAAATTATTTATTTGTTACCGGGCGTTAACAAAAAATCTGCCCATAGCAAAGGATGCATACCAGCCTGAGCCACATCACTATTTATACCCGGGTAACAATACCAGTTGTGTGTTCTCCCTGACCAGATTCCCCTGCGGTTAAGACCGCAGCTTAAAAGCTCAGCCGAAGGAGTGTTATTAAATAAAAGGTATTGTGTTTCCCGGAGATTGATCCCTTTTTGATACGCACCCAGGCTGAAATAAGAGGAGGCCTTTCCGTAATCCCGGTCTGCCTTTAAACATCCGCTTTTTAGGATATTGCGAATTTCCTTTTTTGTCATAAGTTCAGACAGGGATTCACAAAAAGATGGTCGGCCTAAACCCCCGCAACATATTAAAAGATCGTGGAACATATCCAGTTGCTCTTCCCAGACCTTACTGATAAAGCTCAATTGATCCCTTCTTTTTTGATCAGCTTTCTCCCCTTTCCCTTGCACTGAGAGATTGGTTTGAAGTATCCTAAAAAGCTGGTCTTTTGGATCCCTTAGCCATAATATCTGCAAGCCGGTATCAAAAAGCGGTTTTCCTTCTAAATCTTCTGCGTTGCAATAACTGCGGCATACAGAAAGACTGTAGCCTTTCCTTAATAATATTCCAAAACCTAAACCCTGGGTAGAATTTCCTTCAAAATAGTAGCAATCCCTGTAATTAAAATCAGCCAGGTACTTATCCCGAAAGCTGATCAGGCTGGCACGATCCTCTACCTCTTGCAATAGAAGGACATCAGGGTTAATCTCGCTGATTACCCTGGCTTTATGGGTGACCGATTCTCGTGAAATCATCTGGCTGGTCATTTTGATCCAGCTATGACCGGCCTTTAAATCTTTTTCCAAAGTCTTGGGCGAGGCTACTATTTTTCCGTTTAAAACACCTCCATGGTTTCTAAGCACCAGGTATTTTTGCGGGTGTTCCTTACTAAGTCCCATTAGAAAAGATAATTCTCTAAGCCTTCGATAATCCTCGTTAAGCCTTAAGCCTTTCCGTAATATGGCCTCAAACTCATCCAGCCAGTCGATAAAATTTTTACTGTGCCCGGTTCCAAAAAGTGCCTCATCCCTGAAAAACAGGTTCTGGATATTATAACTTGCTATTCTCATAATTTATTTGCGTTTGTCGGCCGAATTCTTATCAAAATCGACCAGGTTAAATAATTTGCGCATACGGCTACGTACCCGGTTGCCATAGCGCTCCTCCAATTCCTCGGCAATGAGGTTGGTACTTGCGTGGGTCCTGACATTATGATTTAGGAAAAGCTCATACCTGGAGAGCAAAATTTCTCCAATTACATTACATTCCTGCCCATAATATCTTCCCATAGGTTCCACCCCCAGATCATCCATACACAGGTACCCGGAATTCCCATAGTCTTCAATGGTCTTATATCCCAAATGATTGAAGGAGAAAACGATATTCCGACTGGGGATAACCTGATAAGCCTTTTGATGCGGAACCAGGTGACGGAGCAATTTCAAAATACTGGTCTTTCCACATCCCACCGGGCCGCTGATAAGCAAACCCTTCTTTGGATCCATTTGAAACTTCTCACATTGTTCTATATCAGCGATGATATAATTGCAGAGCTTAAAGAGCAAAGCTTCATCCTCTGGGTAAATCTTAAATTCCCTGAATAAAAGCTTCCCCTTGATCTCCAAATACTCCAACATTTTCTGGAAATCGTAACAGACTTTTTTGCCTTTAACTTTTCCGATGTGATAGCTTACGCCTCCTTCAATAATTTCACAAGGGTTGACCATAATCTTTGTTTTTTGTGGTTTTTAAATAATCAGGAGCTTCTTTACGCCTATTTTTTTTGAACTCCTCTGCCTTAAGAATCCAGCTTTGAGCAAGGGATTTCCAATTTTGCACCGGAATATTTCCGCCCACCTTCCATCCATTGGCCTCGTAGTGATGATAAAATTTTAAGGCTTCCTGAACGGACCATTTTTGTTCTTTAAAAAAATGAACTACTTCCTCTGCGTGAGGCCTACCTCTGGTATGTTTTGTTTCTTTAGTAGGTTTACTATTGTTTGTTTCATATACCAGCGCTTGTTCATTACTGGTATCAGACTTATCCTCGACTTGTCCATCACTGGATTCAAACTTATTTACCGGTTGTTCATCACTGTTCTTCAGCTCGTCCATTACTTGTTTACTACTACTCCAAAAAATGGACATCATAACCTGGCTGCCCTTTAAGGGATTTTTTGAAGGGAGATATGTGATGTAATTCCACTTGCTGAGTTCCCGAATACAACGATGGTAGGTCGTTAAAGAACCAACCTTGGAGGCCTGCATAATTTCCTCTCGTTGTACGAAAAACTGTTTTCTGAAGCGGAACAGGTTCCAATACTGAAAAAGTGCATAATAGATACAGATATGAGTTGAGTTCAACCGATCATCAGTCTTGAACTTTTCAGTTACCTCGGTGAGCATTCGGATGTAATTCATAGCGCTCCGAATTAT
>CAXAZV010000184.1:0-6246 GCA_963973375.1 uncultured Antarcticibacterium sp. | reverse complement strand
AAATTTTATCCCATCTTTGTGGTCTATGAAAACAGATACTTCTTCTAAAGTTGTCCTTATTACAGGAGGCTCTTCCGGAATAGGAAGGTCTATAGGCGAATTCCTTCAAAGTAAAAATTTCAAAGTTTACGGTACCAGTAGAAACCCCCAAACAGGGTCCGGTTTTCCATTTCCACTTGTTGCCCTGGATGTTACTAAAAAGGAAACAATTGCCGTCGCAATTGCGCATATTCTTGAAAAAGAGGGAAGGATCGATGTTCTAATAAATAATGCCGGGATTGGTATAACAGGCCCTATTGAAGAAACCCCGGATGAGGAGATAAAAAAGGCATTTGATACTAATTATTTTGGGCCTTTAAATGTCACAAAAGCGGTGCTGCCCCAAATGAGAAAGCAGGGCGGTGGTTTAATAATAAACATCACTTCTATTGCAGGTTATATGGGACTCCCTTATCGCGGGATCTACTCGGCCACCAAAGGAGCGCTGGAGCTCACAACCGAGGCTTTCCGGATGGAAATAAAGGATTTTAATATTAAAATGACCAATGTGGCACCTGGAGATTTTGCTACCAATATAGCAGCCGGGAGATATCACGCGCCTATATTGGAAAACTCTCCATATAAAACTGCTTATAAAAACACTCTGGATATAATGAACAGCCATGTAGATTCAGGAAAGGATCCACTGGTTATGGCCAGGGCTATTCACAAAATCATTCAAACTCCACATCCAAGAGGACATTATAAGATAGGGGAACCATTGCAAAAATTCTCAATTGCTTTAAAAAGGATCCTTCCGGATAAAGTGTATGAGAAAATGTTGCTAAAACATTATAAATTGTAAATTTGTGACTCTCTTTAGATATTGGTTCTAAAGGTTTGAAATCCTGAAAACACAACTAAATAAATACATATGAAATTTTTTATTGATACTGCAAATCTGGACCAGATAAAAGAAGCTCAGGATCTTGGAGTGCTTGATGGTGTAACTACCAATCCTTCCCTTATGGCAAAAGAGGGGATTACGGGAAAGGAAAATATTATAGCGCACTATAAGAAAATTTGCGAGATCGTAGACGGTGATGTGAGTGCAGAGGTGATTGCAACAGATTTTGACGGGATCATTAAAGAAGGGGAGGAGCTTGCAAAACTTCATGACCAGATCGTGGTAAAAGTGCCTATGATCAAAGAGGGGATTAAAGCGATTAAATATTTTAGCGATAAAGGAATAAGAACCAATTGCACCCTTGTTTTTACAGCGGGGCAGGCACTTCTTGCTGCAAAGGCGGGCGCTACTTATGTTTCTCCATTTATAGGAAGACTTGATGATATTTCAACCGACGGATTAAACCTTATCGCCGATATTAGACTTATTTACGATAATTACGGATTTGAAACTCAAATCCTTGCTGCATCTGTAAGGCATTCTATGCATATCCTGGAATGCGCCAAGATTGGAGCCGATGTGATGACAGGTCCTTTATCCTCGATCACCAGTTTATTAAATCACCCACTTACAGATAGTGGTCTTGAAAAATTCCTGGCAGATTATAAGAAAGGAAATTAGAGTAAGCTCTAAGCAAATATAATTATTGAAATATAAAAGCCCCCTGATTTTCTTTCAGGGGGCTTTTTTTATGTGCAAAATTTCTTTAATTCTGGCCCAGGAATTCCAGAATGCTTTGTTCGAGGTCCAGGCTGTTAATTTGTACATCACCCCGCACTATATTACCTTTGGCATCAACAAAAATCAACTTATTTAAATAATTTTTAAGTAGTACCTCGTTGACACGCATTAAAGGTAATTTATATTCAAATTGCTCATTATAGGATTGATTTTGAACAGAATTTTTCCAGGATGACACCTGGTCTTTGTCAATATTTATTCCTATAAAATCAATCTCCGGATATTTAAATCTTAAATCATTTATGAGCGTATGTTGCCATTTATGATGTCTCTGGGCATTTAAAGACCAGTGGTACGTTATTTTAGGATTATTAGAAATATCTTTTAATTTAATTGTATCCAATTTAGTAGTAAGAAGTCTCATTTCACCTAAATTGTTACCGGGCAGGATGGCATTTTGTATTCCCCCCAATTGTCTGAAATCATCATTGCGTTTTCCGGAATAATTTATCTCCTTGAGTAGGTCCAATACAGCAATGATCTCTTCTCTGCTCTTAGAGTATATAATCCCCTGGGCAGCCAGACGGTCTATAAATATGTTCTTTATGCGTTCATTATCAATAAGGGAATCTACTAGTAAGATCCTTCTTTGGATATTTTTATAATCTGAAAGATCATAACACCCGGCTTCTTCTATATTGTTCTCAGCACAATATTCCAGGGATCGTGTTCTTAAATAATCATCAATAAGATTGAGGTATACGTAATAGTCTTCCAGCCCTTCATCGTTAAATGAAATATCCTTGCGATAGTCATGAAAATCTTCAGGGAGCTGGTCTATTGTTTCCCGGGAATATTTTCTCAGAAGATACGCATACCGCTCCCTTAGGTCATAATATTCATAGTTTATGGTAGCAAGGGCCAATTTGTAAAATTCGTCGGAAAAATTGTTTCTTATATTGGTGTTTTCAAGATTTATAATTCTTGCTTCCCTTATTGAATCTGTCTTAGCCGCAAAATTAGCAGGGCTAAGTTGGTAGTTTTTAAGGACCAGGTCATTATTTTCCTGATTTAACAGATACATATTGTTGAGAAAGTTACTTTTTTCGGCACCACTACCGCTAAAAGTAAGGGATTCATCAAATTCAATGGTGTTTAGAAAGACTAATGTACTGTCTCCCGGTTCGAGATACGTAATTTGATTTTCCGGCGGATGTTTAAAAACATACAAGCCTTTTTCAGCATTTACAAGATGGCCGCCAAACTTGTTCTCTTTATCAAGATAAAAGGTGTCTACAACCACATCTTTTTTCAACAAAACAACAAACTTACTGGTTGGATTTACTATAAGGCCTCCAAAATAAATATCTTTTGAATCTGCAGAATCATTTTTACAAGAGAGTAAGGCAAGCGTTACCAGAATGCTAAAGATTAACTTTATTTTCATGAGGAATTTGTGGGGCCGGAGGCTGCTATTTTGTACAGAAACAAATGTAATTTTTGAGCCTCGGGAAGCAAGTTAAGTCTATGTTAAAAGGTTATTTAAACTGTTAATCTTTTAGCAATCGGTCAATTATAGCTACTTTTGCAAAAATTAAAAGAATTAATACAAAATAATATATGTTATCAGTTTCAAATCTTTCGGTGCAATTTGGTAAGCGCGTGTTGTTTGATGAGGTTTCCACCAGTTTCACCCAAGGAAATATCTACGGAATAATAGGTGCAAACGGTGCCGGAAAATCCACTTTTTTAAATATAATTTCAGGTAAAAGTGAACCTACCAGCGGTAGGGTTTTTCTTGAACCCGGGAAACGCATGTCTGTTCTTGAGCAAAACCATAATTTATATGATGAATACCCTGTATTGGAAACAGTTATTATGGGTAATAAACCACTCTATAAGATCAAAAAAGAGATGGATGAGATCTACGCCAAGGAAGATTTCAATGATGCCGATGGTGAGCGGGTAGGAGTATTGCAGGTAGAATTTGAAGAAATGGATGGGTGGAATGCCGACAGTAATGCGGCTTCTCTTCTTTCAAACCTTGGGATAAAGCCAGATTACCATTATTCCCTTATGAAAGATCTTGAAGGGCAGCAAAAAGTAAGGGTGCTTCTCGCACAGGCACTTTTTGGAAATCCTGATGTTCTTATAATGGATGAGCCTACCAATGACCTTGATTATGAAGCGATCATCTGGTTAGAAAATTTCCTTGCCAATTATGAAAATACCGTGATCGTGGTTTCTCACGACCGTCACTTCCTGGATTCGGTTTGTACCCATATTTCAGATATCGATTTTGGAAAAATAAACCATTATAGCGGGAACTATACCTTCTGGTATGAGTCTTCCCAACTTGCCGCCAGGCAAAGGTCCCAGCAGAATAAAAAGGCTGAAGAAAAGAAAAAGGAATTACAGGAATTTATTATGCGTTTTAGCGCAAACGTAGCTAAATCAAAGCAGGCTACTTCCCGTAAGAAAATGATCGAGAAATTAAATATTGAAGAAATACGACCTTCAAGCCGTAGATATCCTGCCATTATCTTTGAAAGAGAAAGGGAGGCCGGAGACCAGATCCTGAATATTGAAGGATTGGCTGCTTCTGCGGAAGGAGAAGTGTTATTTAAGGAACTTGACCTTAACCTTAAAAAAGGGGATAAGGTGGTGATCTTTTCAAGAGATTCCCGTGCTACCACAGCATTCTATGAGATACTTAACGGTAATCAAAAACAAACTGCCGGTACTTATTCCTGGGGTATTACCACTACCCAGTCCTATTTACCTCTTGATAATGCTTCCTTTTTTGAAAATGACCTCACGCTGGTTGACTGGTTACGACAATGGGCCAAGACAGATGAAGAAAGAGAAGAAGTTTACATACGCGGATTCTTAGGTAAAATGATATTTAGTGGGGAAGAAGCTTTGAAAACCTCCCGTGTACTTTCGGGAGGAGAGAAGGTAAGGTGTATGCTTAGCCGAATGATGATGATGCGTGCCAATGTGTTGATGCTGGATGAGCCAACCAACCACCTGGATCTTGAATCTATTACTGCATTCAACAACTCCCTTAAAAACTTTAAAGGAACAGTGTTGTTTACCACCCATGACCATGAATTCGCTGAAACCGTAGCCAACAGGGTTGTGGAATTGACACCTTCAGGAATTATTGACAGGTACACCACTTTTGACGAGTATATGGATGATAAGAAGATTAAGGAAATGCGGGATAAAATGTATTCTGTAAAAGCATAAAAGTTAGTTGAAGAATAAAACCAAAAAAACCGGAATGCTTTGAGCGTTCCGGATTTTTTAGTTTTAATATAAAATTTCTGCGCCAGCCCGTTTGGTTCAGAAGGGCTTTAGCTAATTAAGATCAATTATAGATCTTTGATCAGTACATTGCAGTTGAAAAATAGAAGAAAGAAAAAATGCTGAATTTTTGTCTCTTAACTCCTAACGCTTAACTTTTCCTAAATACCTTTGTTATATTTCCAGAGATCATAGATCCCGAAGCCTATAAAACCTATTCCCAATACAAAGCCTAGAACATTGGCTTCAATATCGTTGGAAAGGGTATAAACCCTGTAAGAACCATAACCTATAAAGGCGATACCTAAAACGAGGTTCCAGATATTTTTGCGCGGGGTTGGTTGTGTGTCGTAATGTTCAGGCGAAGTTGTTTCCTCTTCCTCGTCACGTGGGGAAAGATCATTCTTCATCGTGATAATCTTTTGGGAAGGTTGTTTTTGCAAGTTTCAGGGCTTCGTCATAATGAGACTTTATTACAAACAGCTGGACCTGGCCCGGAAGGCCTCCACCAAATCCTGCCCGTAACCCGGAATCAAAATCATTTCTTACCCGGGATGAAAAACCTGCTTTATTGAACAAATCCTGAAGGTATTGTACATTCACATCAGATCCTGTATAAACTCTTTCGTAATTATCTTCTGTACTCATGGCGGTTGTTTAGTTTAACTAATGTACGTATTACAGCCCACAAGACGCCGGTTTTTAAAAAGAGTTTAACGTTCTAGGCATTGGAAAAGGTACTCCTCCAAATGGCCGAACTAAAATTCTTGCCGAATTTGAATCCGTAGAAAATGGCGAGCCCTGTGATCCATTTGAACATAAAAAGAAAAAGGATAATAAACTGGGTTGTTGTTTGTTCGTGGCTAAACATTCCCTGCGGAATAAGAGCGGTAAAAAACAGGCTGAGAAGTAATACACTGAACATGAAATTTTCAAGATTACGGTAGGGCCACATAAGCAATTTTCTAAACGGATGCAGGTCCCTTCCCCAGGAATGGATTAAATAATAATAGTGATTGCCCATAGGAACGAAGAGTAGAGGATCATCGGCATTTTTCAATTTAAATACTGAAGCCGGGGCCATAACCTTAAACCCTTTTAGGTTTAAATTGTGTTCATTCTCAATTTGTTTAATCTTTGAAATTGCTTCTGAAGGAAATTCCAACTTATATAGGGCTGAACTAAGAAACCGCAACCGGTAATTGATACATATCTTTTCAATATCCTTAAGATGAAAGATACGCTCCCTTTCTAAAAGGTCAAAATTGAAGCTGTTATACTCTTGCTGCTCATTATTATTATTATTATTA
>CAXAZV010000183.1:0-6270 GCA_963973375.1 uncultured Antarcticibacterium sp. | reverse complement strand
TCAAGATGAGCATCCCCATCAGCACGGAAGCATTGGAAAAGAACCTGAACACATTCCTGCAAAAACAGGAATTGGAAAAGGAAAAAACAGATGAAATACTAAAGGAGATAGATCGGAAATTAAAGCGCGCCAGGATCATACCCAATTACCTGCTGATTCTTTTAGGAATCTCAGGAATCATTGCTCTGGGTTCAGTGGGTTATTTTGGGTATACCTCCCAAGAAAAAGTAGAAGAAAACTTTGAAGTTTACAGAACGATTATGGAATCACAGAATAAGCATTATGAAGATTATTTTGCAGCATATCCAGAAATCCAGGAGGCATACTGCGAGTGGATACAGGGTGGATACCAGGGTTTGTAATGACAAATGCTCCTTTGAAAAAATTAGTAAATTTGCGTCAAATGCCCTGAAACCCCCAGTAAACCCGTTGAAAACTGCGGCAAAATTTTAGTAAATAATTAAAACATGCTTTTTAAATCAGTGGATAGTGAGTGGATATTCCAGGAAATGGGCTCAAAGGCCCTGATAACAGGTTGAAATTTACTGGTTTTGAACAAAAGAGTAGGCAGCGCCCTATGCTGTTTTTACTTTACGCTTAACTTCCCGTACACTATAAAAACAGCATAGGATCCGGCGCAAGTTATGGTAGATATTGGGGTCTTAAACACCATTTCAACCGTAATCTAAAACTACTTATAAGCTTTTCTAATCTTTAATAAAATTTGAGAAATTAAGGTCAATATGGGTAACTCCAACAAAGGCCCTATCACCAATACAAGGCAAATTAATGGATCATTTGGAAAAGCGGTAAGAGAAACGGCCAGAGCAATAGGTGAGTTTCTTGCAAGAGTGGTTAAGCTCAGGCTTGCAGAATCCTTATAATTAAATTTTAATAGTAAGCTCGCAAAACATCCTACCAGAAAATTAATCAAAAAGAACAGAAGCATTGGAATCAGAAGAATGTAAAATACGCTAAGATCTTTTGTTAAATATTCTCCCTGCGATGCAAACATAGCAACAATGGCCAAAGCCAAGAAAATGATTTGTGCAGTTTCGAAAAAAGGAAGAACTTTCTTGCGCATCAATTCTGTTTTTCTAAGTTTGGCACTCCAATATTTTATAAGCTGCGCAATTAGAAATGGAGCTAAAAGCACCAAGAGAATACTTTCCCATAAAATTGCTGTATCAACGGAGCCGGATTTCCCGAAAAACAGGAACAGATAAACCGGAAGAAGAATTAATTGTAAAATTAGATTTACCGGCAATACAGCTGTTGACAAGGAAGTATTTCCTTTGGCTATTCCCGGTAAAGATCAGGTACCAGTCCGTGCAGGGTGTTACCATTAACATTACAAAACCTATCCATAAACTCAAATGTTCTTGTAAAAGGAGTAATCCCAAAAGATAGGCACAGATTGGCGTCCAGAGGAAATTGATTATCAGATTTGCCGAGATGAATTTAAGATTGGAAAAACTGGAAAGTAGGTTTGTAAAGGGAATATTCAAAAACAAACCAAAAAGCATCACCATTAGGAATGGGACGATAAGATATTCCGAAAAACTTTTGATAACTGAAATTTGCCCAAGAAGTAAACCCACACCAACTGCTACCGCAATTATTAATGTGTGATATTTGTTTAATTTATTCAAAAAGGTTTTTATTTCGCAAGTTTTAAAATTTTAATTGCACCACGCATTACAAATGTGAAAACTATTCCTCCTATGATCAAATCAGGCCATTTACTCTCCAGAAAATAAACCAGGATACCAGCCAATATGACCCCGCCGTTTACAATAATATCATTTGAGGTAAAAATAGCACTGGCCTGCATATGGGCCTCCTTGCTTTTAGCCTTATTAATTAACCATAATGAAATTAAGTTTCCGGCAAGTGCTAGAGAGGAAATGATAATCATCCACTGAAATAAGGGAGTTTCACTACTCATAAAAAACCTACGCAAGACTTCTACGAATCCCAGAGTCGCTAAAAAAATCTGAAAATATCCACTGAACTTTGCGACTTTCTTTTTTCTAGAAACAGCACCTCCCACTGCAAATAAACTTAGCGCATATACTATCGAATCTGCCAGCATATCCAGTGAATCCGCAATAAGGCCCATAGAAGAAGATATCCAACCGGTGGTTATTTCAATAAGGAAAAAACCAAAATTAATACCCAACACCCACCAAAGGATATTTTTTTGCTTGGTTTCATCGTCTCCAATTGGAACTTCAGCCTCTTCTGACCCTTTAAATTTATCGCCTAATTTTAATTCTGAAATCGAGGAATTAATTACATCAACCGCTCCATGGTGATATACTTCCAGCTTCCTATTGGGAATATCAAAGTCCAGATATTTTATCTGTTCAAAAGTTTCCAATTTCATCCTGATCATCTGCTCCTCGGAAGGGCAGTCCATTTGACTGACTATAAAGGTGCTTTTTTTCATTTTTTATAAGCTAAAAGTCTTAATGCATTAAATACTACAAGGAGTGTGGAACCTTCGTGTATAACTACCGCTACTCCAATATTTGCAAAACTAAAAATTGTTGCTGGGATAAGCAAAGCCACAATTCCCAAACTTACCCAAAGGTTCTGCTTGATAATAGATTTAGATTGTCTACTCAATCCTATTGCAAAGGGAAGGGTTTCCAATTTATCGGCCATAAGAGCAATATCAGCGGTTTCTAAGGCGACATCACTTCCCGCAGCGCCCATAGCGATTCCTACGGTGCTATTTGCCATGGCAGGCGCATCATTAACACCATCGCCTACCATTGCTACTTTAGATTCTTTCTCTTTCAGTTTTTTAATTGCTTCTACCTTTTCTTCTGGCAATAAACTACCCCAGGCATCGGTCAATCCTATTTCTTCTGCTACTGCGTCTGCTACCTTCTGGTTATCACCAGTAAGCATGATCATTCGTTTAATTCCTATTTCTTTTAATTTTTTAAGGGTTCCCTTGGCGGCTTCACGAGGGGTATCCATTAATGCAATGATGCCTATATATTCTTCATTTTTTCGTATAAGCATTGTTGTATTTCCACCACCTTCAAGACCACGCACTTTCGTAGCTATTTTTTCGGAAGGTGTACTCTCATCAAGCCCTTCGTACAGGTCGAGGTTACCTATATAGATTTTATCATTGCCAAATGATGCTTTAATCCCTTTACCCAGAACTGCCTCTAAATTAGAGGCATTTGGGATTTCCTCGCCTTCCAGACGCTCTTTTCCATCACGAACTACAGCTTTGGCCAGGGGGTGATCACTAAGACCTTCCACGGCTACTGCTATTTTGAGAAGTTCATTGTCTGAAATATCCCCAAGTGGCACCACTTGGGTAAGTTTTGGCTTTCCTTCCGTTAGAGTTCCGGTTTTATCAAAGGCTAGGGCGGTAATAACCCCCAGGTCCTCCAGAGGGCGCCCTCCTTTAATTAATACCCCGCCACGGGCAGCTCTGGCCACTCCACTTAATACAGCACTTGGGGTCGAGATTGCCAACGCACAGGGACTTGCAGCTACTAATACGGCCATCGCCCTGTAAAAGCTGGCGCTAAAGGGTTCGTCAATAACTAAAAAAGCAAACAAAAGAATCCCGACCAAAATAAGGACGGACGGCACAAAATATTTTTCAAATTTATCGGTGAGCAACTGGGTAGGCGATTTTTGAGTCTGAGCTTCGTTAACCAGTTTCACCAATCGGGAAAGCGTTGAATCTTTGGCTGCTTTGATAACTTTAATCTCCAAAGTATTGTTCCCATTGATCGTTCCGGCAAAAACGCGGTTTTCATCTTTAATATCATCTACCTCTGAGTAATCCTTCTCAACATCTTCTACGGGAACTTTATCTACCGGTACACTCTCCCCGGTTATTGGAGCCTGGTTAACACTACTCTGCCCATCTACCACTACGCCATCTGCAGATATTTTACTATTTGGTTTCACCACAATGATATCCCCAATATTGAGTTTTTCGATACCAACTTCTTCCGTTTTACCATTTTTCTTAACCAAAGCTGTTTTTGGCGCCAGTTCTGCCAGTGCAGCTATAGATTTTCGTGCTTTGTTCATTGCATAATGCTCCAAGGCATGCCCCAGGCTAAAGAGAAATAATAACAAAGCTCCTTCAGCCCATTCCCCAAGAATAGCTGCTCCTATAGCTGCGACCAACATGAGAAAATCAATTTCAAATCCACCTTTGGCTACGGTCTGTATGGCTTCTTTTGCTGTAAAGTAACCTCCAAAAAAGTAGGCACCTATGTATAGGGATAAGCTGACCCATTCCGGTATTGATGTTACGTAGGACAAACCAAAACCAATACCCAAAAGAGCACCACAAATAATAGCAAAAATAAGTTCGGTGTTTTTCCCAAAAATACCTCCGTGGGCGTGGGAATGTTCTTCCCCGGCCCCGTGGCTATCCGCTTCTCTATGATTCTGGAGATCAGTATCTTTATGCTTTTGTTCTTCTATATCCCTTACCTTTTCTTTATTTAAATTTTGAGGATTCTTTTCGGCAGATTTAAAGCCCTTATTCTCAGCAGAGGAGCTTTTTTTAACTTGTAGGTTTTCTTTTTCGAGCTTTGTAGTTATCTCATCAAAACTTGTTTCCCGTTTATCATATTCTAAACGGATCATTCCTCCGGCATTGGCGGAAGCTTCCAAAACACCATTGATATTCAACAGACTCTTTTCTATAGTCCTTGCATGCCGGGTATGTCTAATCCCCTCAACCTCTATAAGCAAATGTCCATATTTCGCGGTAATTTCAGCCCCGGTTCTTTCTGCCAATGATTGAATGCGGTCAATAGAAATTATATCCGGATCGTAATGAAAGCACAATTGTGGCACCGTATCTTCCTGATCATCCGCTATGTGGACTTTTTCAAGGCCATTTTCGGCTTCCAGTTCCTTAATTAGCCTTTCCACACAAGCGTCTTTTTCATTAGGTACCTGTGGAAGGATTACGGGAATTTTGATTTTTAGTTTTTTCATATCCTTAGTTGTTTTTTATCCATTTTTTTGCTTGTTCCTTATCCTGAAGGTCAAAATATTTGACTTCTGAACCGGTAAAGAAATGAGTAGCTTTAACGACCCATTCCTGCTATTTTTTTCGCCTACAAATTTTATGACTTTTTTCGATGATATTGTGGATTAGCGGATGGGTTTTTTATATCCTTCTTCGTGATTCTACCATTGATTTTAGCAGCAATCAAGTTTTCTTTTTCTATGTCCAATACCTATATCATTTTTTCAATTTTATAGGGTTTATATTAATTTAAGTGTATCTCCAAATACTCCAGAGCCTCAGGCATATCCAACTCGCGGGTTCCGTTCCCGGTTCTGATAAAGAAATGCGAACGATCGCCCAAATTCAAATACACAGGTTTTTGTGATTTGTGAACCCTTACATAACAGATATCCTTTTCTTCGAATTGGTAAAAGGCCACTTTAACCAAAGGGCAAAAATGAGTGCCGAACTTGAGGGACACCAATTGCATTATATATTGCTCAAACCCGTCCTTGCCAGGTTTTTTTAAAGTACCGCAATCCTGTTCCAGCCCCAGAATACTACCTTCATCATCAATTCCGATAATTAAATGCCCTTCTTGGGTGTTCATAAACCCGGCAATTGTTTTTGCTATTACGTCCTCCAAAGCCTTATTCGGTTTAAACTGCCTCAAATCCCATCTCAAGGTAGATTTAAATTCTACTTGCTGGTTTTCTCCTGCCGCAATCAGCTCCCTGATCTCCTCCAGCTTATCTCTTCTTCCGGTCAATTGAAATATTCTTTGCCTGACCATAAACATAAGCGACAAGGCAATGCCCAGCAGTCCAAATAGCAATTTGATGATGGCTTGATCCAAATCCCATGAACTAACTTCCTGCTGATATGAAGCAAGCAGAGATTTCCACCATTCGCCATTACCTCCCTGCATGTCATACATGTGGAGTGAAATAACCAGGGGCTGTATTATAAATAAGCCAAGGGCTAATCCAATGAATATAAAAACAAATACTTTGCGTTTTTTCATTTTTACCTTCTTTTATAAGCCATAGGTGCCATCGCTTTCGATGCCTGTGCCTTATAACTACTTCTTCTTATCCTGAAGGACTTTCTTCTTTTGTTCAAATTCCTCATCGCTTATCTCGCCCCGGGCGTATCGTTCTCTCAGGGCTTCCATAGCCTTATCCTTCCGTCTATTTTGTCCCGGGGTGGGATAAGGAATTAAGAATATCCAAAAGATGAGGATTATCCAAAGCCCC
>CAXAZV010000182.1:0-6291 GCA_963973375.1 uncultured Antarcticibacterium sp. | reverse complement strand
ATCCATTTATTTTTCTCACGAACGGGAGATTTTTGAACGGGATGGTTTTCTTTGGTCGGCCTCAGAGTTTGTGTATAAAGAAAAGGATGAACCCACTGAAATTCGCAAAGTGCGTTTTAGAACGGTAGGGGATATGACCTGTACTGCCGCAGTAGAATCTGAAGCAGATACGGTAGAGAGAATTGTCAAGGAAATACGTGAATCTTCAATTTCTGAAAGAGGGGCCAGGATAGATGATAAGCGATCTGAAGCTGCTATGGAAACCCGGAAGCAGCAGGGATATTTTTAGGTTCTGAGCTCAAAAAAGTAAGAGATAAGAGACAGGAAATTTGGTAGAGACACATAAGCTCGCGCCTGAAAATTTTATCAAATTCCAAAATACCGAATAAGAATAAAGACCAGAATAACTAATGGAAGTTTTAAAAATAGCGACAGCAGGTAGTGTAGATGATGGTAAGAGTACTTTAATAGGAAGGTTGCTTTACGACACACTTTCCTTAACAGAGGATAAAATTGAGGCCATAGAAAAAAGCAGTCGCAGGAATGGGCTGGATTACCTTGATTTTTCTATGGCTACAGATGGGCTGGTTGCAGAACGGGAACAGGGAATTACTATAGATGTAGCCCATATTTACTTTTCTACGCAAAGGAAAAGTTACATAATTGCTGATACTCCCGGCCATGTGGAATATACCCGTAATATGGTGACCGGAGCGTCCACCTCGCAGGCTTCCATTATCCTTATAGATGCGAGAAAAGGTGTAATTGAACAAACTTACCGTCACTTTTTTATCAATAATTTGCTTCGTATAAAAGAGGTAGTGGTGGCTGTAAATAAAATGGACCTTGTAAATTATTCTGAAGCTATTTTCAATGGGATAATGAATGATTTTAAGGAGCTGCAGCAAAAAAGCAATTTCAAAGAACAAAAGCTCACGTTTATCCCCGTAAGTGCCCTTTGGGGAGAAAATATAACTAAAAAATCTCCCGAAATGCCGTGGTACCATGGTGTACCGGTTTTGGAGCACCTGGAAAATATAAAAGCTGAAGATTTCAGGGAGAATAATCACGCGAGATTTTCAGTTCAAACCGTGATAAGGCCCAAAACAGAGGAGCACCATGATTTTAGGGGTTACGCAGGTAAAATTACCGGAAGCAGTTTAAAAATAGGAGATGAGGTTACCGTTTTACCCTGGTTAACCACCTCGACGATTAAGGATATCTACTTTTTTGATAAGAAATATTCCGAAGCTCCGGCAGGTTCCTCGGTTACAATAACCCTTACAAATGATGTAAATGTGGCCAGGGGAGATATGCTCGTAAAAAAGAATGAAGAGCCGGTTGCTTCCAAAGATTTGTTGGCAACAGTATGTTGGATGGATGCAAAAGCTTTAGTTCCCGGAAGTAAATATTTGCTTCAGCATAATACCAATGGAATTCTGGTTAAAATAGATAAGATTGAAACGCAGGTATCTGCCAATTATGAAGGTTCCAATAAAACAACCTCATTAAAATTGAACGAAATTGGTGAAGTTTCTATTCGGTTAAGTAAAACGGTGTATGTGGATAAGTATGAAAATAATAAAGATAACGGAAGGTTTATATTGATAGACCCTCAAACAAACACAACCGCAGGCGTAGGTTTTATTCAATAAACTTAAAATAAAAATAAAGAAAAGAGTAAGGTGGTTCGCGAGTTACTCAGCTATTTAAACTCAAGTTCTTTTTCTTAACTTTGCAGCAAATTCCAATAACATGAAGATCTCCCTTAAAAGGCTTAACGAAAACTACCATTTTGAAACCAAGAACGAACGTGGCGACATTGTATTTCTGGACAATAAATCTGAACCCAATCCACAAGGGGCAAGCCCAATGGAATTAATGCTCATGGGTATAGCAGGATGTAGCAGTATTGATATTGTAATGATCTTAAGAAAGCAAAAGATCGAACTGGAAGACTTGCAAATGGAAGTGGTGGGCACAAGGGTAGATGGGGCAATTCCCAATGTTTTTACCGGGATTAAGCTGAATGTTTATTTAAAAGGAGACTTTTCACCTGAAAAAGCCCGCCGTGCCGTGGATCTTTCCATAGACAAATATTGTTCTGTTGCAAAGATGTTGGAGAAAACCGCCGAGATAAGTTATGATGTTTATCTTAACGGGGATCTTGTGGAATTATAATTATTTCTGAATTTCCTTGCATTCTAAAAGTGCAGCCTTATATTTGTTATTATTAAGTTCATACATTTTATTTAACATCGTTATCAAGAAAGGTTGAGGGATTAGACCCTATGAAGCCTTGGCAACCCTCCTTTTGGAGAAGGTGCTAAATTCTACCACGCCCCGCGTGGATAGATAACAAAAAGATGCTTTCCCATACTTCTTTTTTGATAGTGATTAATTATAATTATATGTCAAAATTAGAAGAAATTCTATCCAAAAAAATACTCATTCTTGACGGTGCCATGGGCACTATGTTGCAGGAATATAAATTCACCGAAGAGGATTTCCGCGGCTCCCGATTTGCAAACTGGCCTGTTTCCCTAAAAGGAAATAATGACCTGTTATCCCTTACCCAGCCCGAAGCCATAGCTACTATTCATAGAAAATATTTCCTGGCAGGGGCAGATATTGTAGAAACCAATACCTTCTCCGGTACCAGCATCGCAATGGCCGACTATAAAATGGAGGAGCTGGTGTATGAGCTCAACTATGAAAGTGCCCGCATCGCGAAACAGGTGGCTAATGAGATCACGGCTAAAGATCCCGGGAATCCGCGCTTTGTTGCAGGAGCTATAGGACCTACCAATAAAACTGCCAGCATGAGTCCGGATGTTAATGATCCCGGGTACAGGGCCATTTCATTTGAGGATTTAAGGCAGGCATACAGGTTACAAGCTCAGGCATTGATAGATGGTGGTGTAGATATTCTCCTGGTTGAAACGGTTTTTGATACTTTAAATGCCAAGGCCGCGCTTTTTGCAATAGATGAATTAAAAGAAGAATTGAGCCTGGATATACCGGTTATGATTAGTGGTACTATTACAGACGCTTCAGGAAGAACACTTTCGGGGCAAACTGCTGAAGCCTTTCTTATTTCTATTTCTCATATGAACCTGTTGAGTGTTGGATTTAACTGCGCGCTTGGTGCCAAACAACTTACCCCACATCTAGAGGTATTGTCGCAAAAGACCGAATTTGGAGTTTCGGCGTATCCAAATGCAGGTTTGCCTAATGCCTTTGGGGAATATGACCAGAGTGCCGGCCAAATGGCTGAACAGGTTAAGGAATACCTTGAAAAAGGGCTGGTAAATATTCTGGGAGGCTGCTGCGGGACAACCCCGGCACATATCAAAGCTATTGCTGAAGTGGCTAAAAATTACAAGCCGCGGGTAATAAGCAAAAGAGAACAATTAATTTCTGAAGGGTAATATGGAAAAGGAAAGAACTTTAGAAAATATAGAAACAGGTCTTCATGAATTGGAGCGGAAGGTGCAGGATTTTCGTCCGCTTAAACTTTCCGGACTTGAACCGCTTGTGATCACCCCCGAAAGCAATTTTATTAATGTGGGCGAGCGCACCAATGTGGCAGGTTCAAAAAAGTTTCTCAGACTAATAAAGGAGGAAAGATTCGAGGAAGCTTTGGATGTGGCACGGGATCAGGTAGATGGTGGAGCCCAGATCATTGATATCAATATGGACGACGGTCTTATTGAAGGTAAAGAAGCTATGGTTAAATTCCTTAATCTTATAGTTGCTGAACCCGATATTGCCCGGGTACCTATAATGATTGACAGTTCCAAATGGGAAATCATTGAAGCCGGACTTCAGGTGGTTCAGGGAAAATGTGTTGTGAACTCCATAAGTTTAAAGGAAGGCGAAAAGGAATTTCTGGAACAGGCCCGAAAAATACGTCGATATGGTGCGGCGGTTATCGTAATGGCCTTTGATGAAACGGGCCAGGCAGATAATTTTGAAAGACGCATAGAGATCGCTAAACGATCCTATGATCTGCTCACACAAAAAGTAAATTTTCCCCCGGAGGATATTATTTTCGATCTCAATATTTTTCCTGTTGCCACAGGAATGGAAGAACACCGCCGCAATTCCCTTGATTTTATCCAGGCGGTGAGATGGGTAAAAGCAAACTTGCCTTACTGTAGTTTAAGTGGAGGGGTGAGCAATGTATCATTTTCCTTTAGGGGAAATAATCCTGTTCGGGAAGCGATGCATTCGGTTTTCCTTTATCACGCCATCCAGGCAGGGATGAATATAGGGATCGTAAATCCCGCTTTGCTTGATGTGTATGATAACATCCCCAAAGACCTGCTGGAACATGTGGAAGATGTGATCCTGGACCGGCGTGATGATGCTACCGAGCGCCTTTTGGCATTTGCTGAAAATGTAGTAGGTACAGAAAGGGAAAATAAGGTAGATCTTTTGTGGAGGGAAAGGCCTTTACAGGAACGAATTACACATGCTTTGGTAAAAGGAATAGACGCTTATATCCTGGAAGATATCGAGCAGGCAAGGCAGGAAGCTGCCCGCCCCCTTGAAGTGATCGAAGGGCATTTAATGATCGGGATGAATGTGGTGGGCGACCTCTTTGGCAGTGGCAAAATGTTCCTCCCACAAGTGGTAAAGTCGGCACGGGTGATGAAAAAAGCCGTGGCATATCTTCTACCTTTCATTGAGAATGATAAGGTTGGCCCCCGCAGTCAGGCAGGAAAAATTTTGCTTGCCACGGTAAAAGGTGATGTTCACGATATCGGGAAAAATATCGTGGGGGTAGTTCTTGCCTGTAATAATTACGAGATCATAGATCTTGGCGTGATGGTATCCCCGGAAAAGATCATAGAAACAGCAAAAGCAGAGAATGTAGATGTCATTGGCCTTAGCGGACTTATTACACCTTCCCTGGACGAGATGGTGCATTTGGCTAAAGAAATGCAGCGGCAAAATTTTGAGGTGCCATTACTTATTGGGGGTGCCACCACTTCAAAGGCACATACCGCAGTGAAGATAGATCCGCAATATTCAAATGCTGTGGTTCATGTGAATGATGCTTCAAGGGCAGTAACAGTGGTAGGAGATCTTTTAAAAGTAAATTCCCGCAGAAAATATATGGACGATTTAAAAGCCGAATATGATGTTTTCAGGGAAAATTTCGGGAAGCGCAGCAAGATCAAAGACTATTTATCTATAGAAGAAGCGCGCGGGAATAAGTATAAAATCCACTGGAACACTTCAGAAATAGTGGTGCCTAAATCAACAGGGATCAAAATCATTGAAGATTTTGACATACGAAAACTTGAGGAATTCATTGACTGGACCCCATTCTTCCGAAGCTGGGAATTACACGGGAAATATCCCGGTATATTAAAAGATGAGGTGGTGGGAGAGCAGGCAACCGCCTTGTTTGGCGACGCCAAAGCTTTGTTGAAAAGGATCTTTGATGAGAAGTTATTGCAGGCCAAAGCAATCTACGGATTATTCCCGGCCAATACCGTGAATGATGATGATATAGAGATCACTTATGAAGAACATTCTGAAGAAAAGAGTATAATATTCCGCACGCTTCGCCAACAATTAAAGAAACATCAGGGAAAACCAAATTTTGCCCTGGCTGATTATATTGCTCCTAAAGAAAGCGGCATCCAGGATCATCTGGGACTCTTTTGCGTAAGTACAGGTTTTGGAACTGAAGATCTTGCGCAACAGTTTGAAAAAGATCACGATGATTACAATTCCATAATGATAAAAGCCCTTTCTGACCGTCTTGCAGAAGCATTCGCTGAATACCTGCATAAGCAAATTAGGACTGAAGATTGGGGATATGATCCCGAAGAAAGACTTTCAAATGAAGATCTTATCAAAGAAAGTTATAAAGGTATTCGACCCGCTCCCGGCTATCCCGCCTGTCCTGATCATTTAGAGAAATTAAGCATTTGGGAGGTTTTAAAAGTTGAAGAAAATATAGGTGTGAAATTAACCGAAAGTCTTGCCATGTGGCCCGCTGCCAGTGTAAGCGGATATTATTTTGCCCACCCTGAGGCCAGGTATTTTGGTGTAGGTAAAATAAAAGGAGACCAGGTAAAGGATTTTGCTGAAAGGAAAGGAATTTTATTTGAAATGGCTGAAAAATGGTTGGGTCCTAATATTGCCGAATAATTATTAAAGGACCTCACAGGTTTTTGAAACCTGTGAGGTCAAATAGGAAGACAAACTTGGGAGGTCTAATACAAAAGGATTGATTTACCTGAAATTTATAAAATGAATGTTTAAAAATTT
>CAXAZV010000181.1:0-6381 GCA_963973375.1 uncultured Antarcticibacterium sp. | reverse complement strand
GCAATAAAACCGTCACGGGTTTGTGCCCACTTCAGGATTATATAAGGCCGTTGTTTTTTATGAAAACTAAAAAAGCGTTTGTTGAGTGCCTGGCACTCCTTATCCAGCACTCCCAGGATCACTTCGCAACCCGCGTCCATTAATTTTTTAATTCCTTTCCCGGCTACTTTTGCAAACGGATCTATTGTACCAATAATTACTTTTTTTATACCACTTGCAATTATAAGATCACTGCAGGGAGGAGTTTTGCCGTAATGGCTGCAGGGTTCAAGGCTTACGTATATTGTAGCTTTTTTTAGGAGGTCCTGGTTTTGAACTGATCGTATTGCCATTACCTCGGCATGGGGCTCTCCAGCTGCGTGGTGCCAGCCTTCTCCAATTATCTTGTCCTTATACACCAAAACGCTCCCTACCATTGGGTTGGGGTAGGTAGTTCCCAGCCCGTTTTGGGCGAGTTGGATGCACCTTTTTATATATTTTTCGTGTATCTTCACGCCACAAAAATAGGATTTAAAAGTAAGAATGAATAGTTTTAAGATACGTGAAATAGAACCGCGGGATAACAGGGAAATAGCTGCGGTGATAAGAGAAGTTTTGGTGGAAATGGGAGTTCCAAAAATAGGTACAGCTTATGAGGATAAATCTCTAGATGATATGCACAGCACTTATCAAAATAAGAATGAGCGGTATTTTGTAGTGGAAGAAGATGGGAAACTTATTGGTGGTTGTGGGATTGCTCCACTCCTTCAGGCAGATGAAAGCATTTGTGAGCTCCAAAAAATGTATTTTTTACCAATGGCCCGGGGCCGTGGCATTGGGGGCGAAATGATGAAAAAATGCCTGGACTTTGCCAGGGTAGCAGGATACAAACAATGTTATCTCGAAACCCTTCCTTATATGGAAGATGCACGAAAACTTTATGCGCGAACCGGGTTCAGGTCTTTGGATAAACCTATGGGAGATACCGGGCATTATAACTGTACTATGTGGATGCTGCTGGACCTGTAGGTTCCTTAGTTCCGAAAGACCTAAGATTTAATATTTTATAACCGGGAGGAATAAAACCCGGCGTCAAATTCAGTATCAATTGCATATATCAGTTTTCAAAAAAGAGTTTCAGGATCGCTTAATAAAGGAGTATCCTATTGAGGAAGTGAACTCGTTTTTTCATCTTTTAACTGAAGCTTTTTTGGGGCTAAGCCGTCTCGATCTGGCTCTTGATCCTGCAAGGGCACTTCCTGCTCCTCTAAAGGGGAAATTTGAAGATGCTCTGGAGCGTCTGGTTCATCATGAGCCCATTCAGTACATAATTGGTAAAACCGAATTTTATGGGCTGCCCTTTAGGGTAGATCCTAATGTATTGATACCCCGTCCTGAAACCGAAGAACTTGTGTCCTGGATCCTTGAGGATCTAAAAAAGCAGGGAAAGAAAAAAATTTCAATTCTGGATATTGGTACCGGCAGCGGTTGTATTGCCATAAGTCTGGCCAAGAATCTTCCTTCTGCATCTGTAACTGCCTTAGATGTCTCTCCGGCCGCCTTAAAGATCGCAAATGCAAATGCACAATTAAATAATGTCACAGTGAAATTCCTGCATCAGGATATATTAACCTGTACTAATTTACCGGAAGATTATGATGTGATTGTTTCCAATCCTCCCTATGTCAGGGAATTGGAAAAACAGGAAATGCAACGAAATGTCCTTGAAAATGAACCTCATTTGGCGCTTTATGTAAAAGATGAGGATCCGCTTATATTTTATAGAAAAATCACGAAATTAGCCAAAAGCGGTCTTTTACCCGGCGGGGTATTATATTTGGAGATCAATCAATATTTGGGAGAGGAAACCAGGGAGTTGCTTACAAATGAAGATTTCAAAGCGCAATTAAAAAAGGACATCTTCGGAAATTTCCGAATGCTGAAAGGGGAGTAATTAAACTAAACTAAGATTTTGGAAGCTCATAAGAAAATACATAGTCTGGCCGTTTTTTGTGCGAGCAGCGATGGAGTCGATTCTTTAATTTTTGAAGATGCCTATGAAGTGGGAGTTTTTCTTGCCCATCAAAAAGTCGAGCTTGTCTATGGCGGGAGCAAACTTGGCCTTATGGGCCAGGTGGCAAGGGGGGTATTGGACAACAATGGAAAAGTTACCGGGGTTATACCGGAATTTTTAAAGACAAAGGAAGTTGTGCATACCGGGCTCACCAATTTAATTACTACTCAAGACATGCACCAGCGAAAATTAAAGATGCATGACCTAAGCGACGGCTTCATTGCGTTGCCCGGCGGTTTTGGTACTTTGGAGGAGCTTTTTGAGATCCTTACCTGGGCCCAATTGGGCTTGCATAAAAAACCAATAGGTATCCTTAACAGCAATGGGTATTATGACGACCTGCTGGAAATGATGAACAATATGGTGCGCAAAGGTTTGCTTAGGGAAGAGTATATGAACCTGGTATTGGTTTCAGACAGCATTCTGGAACTTTATGAAAATATGCTGAATTTCAAACCTATGCCTGTTCCTAAATGGATGAATAAAGACCAAACCTAAAAGATGAAGATCAAGAGGCTGGAAATACAATCGGGCAACCTAAAGGAACAACTCCATTTTTACCGTGATGTGATGGGGCTGGAGGCAAGAGATATTAATGAAGATTCCTTTGAGGTTTTTATTGGTTATTCAGTTTTAAAATTGATCTCATCAAAGAAGTTTACTCCTTATCATATAGCTATTCACATTCCAGATAAACAGGAGGATATAGCCCTTTTATGGCTTAAAGATAAGGTTGCGATCCTCAAAAATGAAGGGAAAGAAATTGTTGATTTTCCCGCATGGAAAGCGCGATCTGTCTACTTCTATGACCGGGACAAAAATATAATTGAATTTATTTCCAGGCGCGATCTCAATACATCGGGAGGAACTGAATTTACAGCAAAAAGTTTACTTGGAATTGCTGAAATCGGAATACCTACAGCAAACATCCGGGAGAAATTTGACTTTTTGAACAGGCATTTTCAGCTGGAAAAATTCGATGGCAATTTTGAGGTGTTTTGCGCCATAGGTGATGACAACGGACTTCTCATTACTATAGACAAAAATAAAAAGGAATGGTTTCCTACTCAGGATATAGCATATTCCTCCAATTTCAGAATAAACTTTACCCATAAAAATATTGAACATAGTTTTGATTTTACCAATGATTGCCTTGAGATCACAAACTAAATTCTTATAATTAATAAAAATTTTACAACAGCAAAATTGCTTTCCTGATGGACATTGAAGAAAGAATAAACAGCCTGCGTGAAGAACTACACCAGCATAATTATAATTATTATGTGCTGGATAAACCTGTGATCTCAGATTACGATTTTGATACAAAACTTAAAGAGCTTCAGAAGCTGGAGGACCACAACCCGGAATTCTATGATCCCAATTCCCCAACACAAAGGGTAGGAGGGACTGTCACAAAGCAGTTTGAAACCTTAGCGCATGATTATCCCATGTATTCGCTCTCAAATTCCTATTCCAGGGAGGAACTTGAAGATTGGGAAAAGCGGGTAAAAAAATTGGTAGATGGAAAGGTAGAATATGTTTGCGAATTAAAATATGATGGTGCATCTATTAGTCTAACGTATGAAAATGGAAAATTAATACGGGCTATAACCCGGGGAGACGGGGTAAAGGGAGATAATGTTACAAGCAATGTGAGGACCATTCTCTCTATTCCGGTGCATTTGAGAGGAGAATTTCCTCCAAAATTTGACATTCGGGGGGAAATCGTGCTGCCTTATGAAGGATTTACCAAAATGAATGCCGAGAGAATAGAGGCCGGCGAAGAACCTTACGCGAACCCGAGAAATACCGCTTCAGGAAGTTTAAAATTACAGGATAGTGCTGAGGTGGCAAGGCGGCCGCTGGACTGTCTTTTATACAATATTGTAGGTGAGAAACTAAATGTAAAGTCCCAGTATGAAAGTCTGGAACATGCCAGGGAATGGGGTTTCAAAGTGCCCAAAGAAGCTAAATTGGTAAATGATGTTGATGAGATCCTGGAATATGTAAATTATTGGGAAAAGCACCGTCATGACCTTTCGTATGAAATAGATGGGGTTGTGGTGAAGGTAAATGATTTTCACCAGCAGGACGAACTTGGATTTACCGCGAAATCCCCCCGGTGGGCTATTGCCTATAAATTCAAGGCAGAACAGGAGTCCTCCAAATTAATAAAGATCACTTACCAGGTGGGCCGTACCGGCGCGATAACTCCGGTAGCAAATCTTGAACCCGTTCAGTTGGCGGGTACAATTGTAAAAAGGGCCTCGCTTCATAATGCCGATCAAATAGAAAAACTTGACATTAGAGAAGGGGATACCGTTTTTGTTGAAAAAGGTGGGGAGATCATTCCCAAGATAGTAGGAGTAGATTTCACCAAACGTGATCAAGATTCCCTGCCAACCCAATATATTACCCGGTGCCCGGAATGTGAAACCCCTTTGGTGCGCAATGAGGGGGAAGCCCAGCATTATTGTCCTAATTTAAGTAGTTGCCCCCCACAAATCATTGGCCGTATTCAACATTATATATCGCGAAAGGCTATGGATATTGAAGGTTTGGGAGGAGAGACTGTGGCGTTGCTGGTTAATGAGAACCTTATAGAAAATTATGCCGATCTCTATGATCTTACCAAAGAGCAGGTTCTTCCCCTGGAAAGAATGGCCGACAAATCTGCTGAAAATTTAATACAGGGAATAGAAAGATCCCGTGAAATCCCGTTTGAAAGGGTGCTATTTGCTCTGGGAATAAGGTATGTAGGTGAAACTGTGGCTAAAAAGCTTGCAAGACATTATAAAAGCATATCAGCACTTTCAGAAGCTAATGAAGAAGAACTTATTCGGGTGGATGAGATTGGAGTACGTATAGCTCAAAGTATAAGGGCATTTTTCTCTCTTGAAGAAAACAGGATCCTGGTGCAACGGTTAAAGGAAAAAGGCGTGCAAATGGAAATAGCGGCCGAAGATTTTGCACACCACACCAATAAATTGAACGGCGATACTTATGTGATCTCCGGAGTATTTTCAAGGGTTTCCAGAGATGAGCTAAAAAAGCTCATTGAGGAAAACGGCGGAAAGGTTTCCGGTTCCATCTCCTCAAAAACGAAATTCCTTGTTGCAGGTGAAAATATGGGCCCCAGTAAACTCGCCAAAGCCGAAAAACTTGGCACAAGGATATTGAGTGAGGATGAATTTCTGGATATGGTTAAAGATTAAAACCTTCTTTAAATGATTTTACACTGAGATTTGTACCCCATTTGCAGATACATTTTTACCTTCATCAAGGTAAAAATCAATTCTTCCCAGATATAAGCCGAAGCAGCCTACCTGGTTAATGAGGACATTCTTTCCGGCCTTATTGGTAACTATGCTGGGTTTTTCCAGGAACGTATGGGTGTGTCCACCAATAATGAGGTCTATATCCCCGGTAGCGGCAGCAAGTTTTACATCAGAAATTTTATTGCTGTCATATTCATAACCCAGGTGAGACAGACAAATAACCAGGTCACATTTTTTTTCTTCCTTTAAAATCCTCGCCATATCTGTGGCGATCTCTATGGGATCCAGATATTGTGTTTCCTTATAATGGTGGTCATTTACTAGCCCCTTTAATTCTATTCCCAAACCAAATACCCCAATCTTAATTCCATCTTTAATGAACACGTGGTGTTTCTTTGTGTGCCCGTCCATTACGGTGTTCCGGAAATCATAATTGGAAGAGATAAAATCAAACTTGGCATGTGGGAGTTGGGCGTACAGGCCATCTATCCCGTTGTCAAAATCATGATTCCCTATAGTTGCGGCATCATACTTTAATTTGCTCATAAGTTTAAATTCCAGTTCGCCGCCATAGAAATTAAAAAATGGCGTGCCCTGGAAAATATCCCCGGCATCCAACAAAAAAGTATTTGGATTTTCCTTTCGTATTTTTTCTACCAATGTTGCCCTACGGGCAATGCCTCCCATATTCGGGTTGCGGGGGTCATTGGCTCCAAAAGGTTCAATATGGCTATGCACATCATTGGTGTGCAGGATGGTAATATGTTTCCGCTTGTTCGGGGAAAGGGAAAGGGATAAACCTCCCAGGCCTACAAAAGTCGCCGTTGCGGTAGTTTGCTGAATAAAATTTCTCCTTTTCATCTTAATCAATTTTTATATAACGGTCATCCCTAACAGTTCTAAGCGTATCTACCCTGTTGAAATAATCTATAATTGCATTTCTTATTTTGTAATCTACGCGGTATAGATTTACAGGATCCTGGAAAAAAATCATATTATCCCCGCCCTGTTGTAGATAGTCTGATGTTGCAACATGATATGATTTGTTGG
>CAXAZV010000180.1:0-6602 GCA_963973375.1 uncultured Antarcticibacterium sp. | reverse complement strand
GTAAGTACCGGTTGCTCCGTAGGTTTCACCAATTCAGGTTCTTTTTCAACAGGCTCTTCGGGTTTCAAAATACTTCTTTCAAATAATCCGGGATCCAGAACCCTGTCAGATTCTGCCTTTTTCATTTTAATGGCTTCGCCTATAGCGATGCTTTTATTGCCAAACACTTCCTCAACTTCAAAAACAGTGATATTGCGTAAATGCTCTTCCTGTTCCTTAATTTGTAACGCGATCTTATCTTGATTGAATTCGGCGGAGGTAATGAAGTCAAATAGTACACTTCTGTCTGCCGTGTACGCCGCAGTTTTCTTAAGTTCAAAGTTGTAGCTGAAGCTGCTCTCGTTGTAAAGCCCTTTGAGATAAACAGCTCTGGCCGCCTGAAAATAAGGATGTTTTTCAAGAATTTTTTCCAACTGAAGGGTCTGCGAGGAATTTACCGCGGCAGGATTTTCAAGGATATGGATCAATTCTTTAGCGTTCATTACCAGTTTGTAAGAGAAGCATTAAAAATAAGTTCGGTGATCCTGGTAAAGATCTCATCCAGTGCAGTGGCCAGGACAGCGCCATTAAGCAATTGGTTTGCCCCGTAATCATAATAATGAGAGAAGCGGCGTTCAAAATCTTTGGTGGGATCCAGGGTATTGAAGAACCTTACCAAAACTGTAATAGTTAACCTGTTTTGTGCCGCGCGGTTATCTGCAGTGGCAGTCATAGGGGCTATATAAAAATCTACAATCTCCCCTTCGTAAACCAGGTCGCCTCCGGTATTTGTAAGGCTAAGGTTGGTCTGATTTTGTATAAGGTCCTGCAGCCTGTTGGTGAAATCCCTGTCAATTCCCGGTTCAACAATATCTGCCGAATTCTGAAAAAGATTTACCTGAAATGTGGAAGCGGCACCTGTATCGGCCCCGGTGAAGGAATAAATACCGCAGGACTGGAACATCAGCATAAAAACGGGCAGGAGTAAAAAGCTTATTTTTTTCATGCAGGCTACTTGCTTCAATTATTAAAGGTTGTATTGTTTGATCTTTCTGTAAAGGGTGCGTTCGCTTATTCCCAATTCTTCGGCAGCATTTTTCCGTTTCCCGTGATGGCGGTCCAGGGACTTTTTGATAAGTTCCAGTTCCTTGTCGTGAAGTGAAAGCGTTTCTTCTTCCTCAATCTCTTCAGCAAAATAATATTTATCTTCCTGTTCGCGCGATTTATTTTGGGCAATTTGCAACACCTCAGTATTTTCTTCGGTAAGGTCTTCCATTTCTACATCTTCATCTCCCTCGTCGCGGTATATCTTTTGAATAAGGCTCTCGTGCTCCTCCTGCACCTGCTGGTGATTACCGCTTTCCATGAGTTTCATGGTAAGTTTTTTGAGATCGTTAAGGTCGCTTTTCATATCAAAGAGTACCTTATACAGGATCTCTCTTTCATTGCTGAAGTCGCCATCCTTTTTCTTATCTGCTATCACGGCAGGAAGGTTGCTTCCTATGTCTGGAAGATAGGATTTTAATTGGGAGATATTTATATTTCTTTCCTGTTCAAGTACAGAGATTTGCTCGGCAATGTTTCGCAGCTGCCGTACGTTTCCTCCCCAGCGATAGGACTGTAGTAATTGCACGGCGTCATCTTCCAGGCGTATGGTGGGCATTTTGTACTTCAGGGCAAAATCGGCCGCAAATTTTCTGAACAACAGGTGAATGTCATCCTTGCGTTCCCTAAGCGGAGGTAAATTGATCTCAATAGTGCTCAACCTGTAATACAGGTCTTCCCGAAAGCGTTCTTTTTTAATGGCATCAAACATGTTGAGGTTGGTCGCCGCCACTATGCGCACATTGGTTTTTTGCACCTTGGAAGATCCCACTTTAATAAATTCTCCGTTCTCCAGCACCCTTAACAGGCGCACCTGGGTAGTAAGGGGAAGTTCTCCAACTTCATCGAGAAAAATAGTTCCTCCATCGGCCACCTCAAAATATCCGCTGCGGGTTTGGGATGCACCGGTAAAAGCACCTTTCTCATGACCAAATAGTTCACTGTCTATGGTCCCTTCTGGAATAGCGCCGCAGTTAACGGCAATATATTTCCCATGTTTACGGTGGGAAAGGGCGTGAATTATCTTTGGGATCGCTTCTTTTCCCACTCCGCTTTCCCCGGTAACCAATACAGAAATATCTGTAGGGGCAACCTGGATCGCTTTTTCTACTGCGCGGTTGAGTTTAGGGTCATTCCCAATAATCTCAAACCGCTGTTTTATTGCCTGTATAGATTCCATAAATGTTTAAATCCCAATTTCCAAATTCCAATTCCAAACCTGCTTTTACAATTAAGGCAGGGTTCAAAGTTTAAAATTCAAGGTTTACTAAAAATAACACTGAACTACTATTTACCAATCACCTATCACCTATCACCTATCACTAACTAACCCCAAACCACAAACTATAATCCCTAAACTACTACACTTTACAGTTTACAGTCTACCGTCTATAGACTAACAACTATTCACTATAACCAACAGCCTTCCCCTTTAGCGTAGCACTTGTACAATCCAGGATCTCAACCATCACAAAATCTCCAACTTTATAATGTTCTTTCGGGAAGACGGCTACAGTGTTTTGTTCTGTACGGCCACTCCACTCCAGGTTAGATTTTTTAGATTCCTTTTCTATCAAAACCTCAATGGTCTTTCCAAGGAATTGTTTGGTCCTATATAAACTATGTTCCCTTTGCAGGGCAACAATTTCAGCCAGACGACGCGATTTGGTTTCTTCCGGCACATCATCTTCCAGTTTTCTTGCCGCCATGGTTCCGGGTCTTTCAGAATAAGCGAACATAAACCCATAATCGTATTTCACATATTCCATAAGTGAAAGTGTATCTCTGTGATCTTCTTCGGTTTCTGTAGGGAAACCTGTAATAAGATCCTGAGAAATTGAACAGTCTGGAATTAATTTTCTTATAGTATCTATCAATGCAAAATATTCTTCCCGGGTGTGCAGGCGGTTCATTTCCTTCAGGATTCGGTTGCTTCCGCTTTGCACGGGCAGGTGAATATAATTACAAATATTGCGGTACCTGGCCATCACCTCTATAACATCAACGGTCATGTCCTGGGGGTTGGAAGTTGAAAACCGCACCCTCATCTTAGGCTGGGCTTCAGCAACCAGTTTCAAAAGATCGGCAAAACCGGTGGCGGTAGCTTTTTGCATCTCGCTGGCATTCCTGAAATCTTTTTTAAGTCCGCCGCCATACCAAAGGTAACTGTCAACATTTTGACCTAATAAAGTAATCTCTTTATAACCTTTGGAGGCAAGATCATTTACCTCTTCAAGGATGCTTTGAGGATCCCTGCTGCGCTCGCGCCCCCTTGTAAACGGAACCACGCAAAATGTACACATATTATCACAACCGCGTGTAATGGACACAAAGGCTGATACCCCGTTGGTTTGCAATCTTACCGGGGAGATATCACCGTAAGTTTCATCCTTGGAAAGTATCACGTTTACAGCATTACGGCCTTCTTCCACTTCATTGATGAGGTTAGGTAAGTCCTTATAGGCATCGGGTCCTACTACCAGGTCCACGATCTTTTCCTCTTCCAGGAACTTGCTTTTAAGCCGCTCTGCCATGCAACCCAATACCCCAACTTTCATCTTGGGATTTATCTTCTTAACTGCATTATATTTTTCAAGGCGTTTACGTATAGTTTGCTCTGCCTTATCTCTTATAGAACATGTATTTACCAGTACAAGGTCTGCATCTTCAAGGGTGCTGGTAGTATTAAAGCCTTCTTTATGAAGAATAGAGGCGACAATTTCACTATCGGCAAAATTCATCTGGCAACCGTAACTTTCAATGAAAAGCTTGCGGCTGTTTGCGGCTTTGGGTTCAAGTTCAAGGGTATTTCCCTGTAATTTTTCATCTATGATCTTCTCCATAATCTATCTGTAGCCCGGGGCTAATTTAGCCTGCAAAGATAGGTTTTAGCTAAATTGTGACAAAGTGACAGGACTTTTTTTTATCTTTATTTTTCCCTGCACTTTTTTGATCAATATAAAACACCTCTCCTGCGATGAAAAAATTTCCATTCTATTTCGTTATTGCTTTGTTATTGGTTGCCTGTGAAAAAGAACCGGTTCCCGGAGATACGGTTGAAGTCGCAATTCCTGTAACCCTCACAATAGCCGACTTTAGAGCGTCGGTTGCTATAAATGAGCCCAAAAATGTAGAGGAGTCCGGGAAGATCTATGCCTATAAAAATTACATCTTTATAAATGATATTAATGAAGGGGTGCTGGTGCTTGATAATTCCAATTACAATCCCGTAAAGAAGAAATTTTTAAAGATCCCGGGTAATACAGATATCGCGATAAAAGATGAGATACTGTACGCAAACTCCGGGAGGGACCTTGTAACTTTTGACATAAGCGATATTAATAATATTAAGATCCTTGACCGGCTTGAGGATGTGTTTGAAGATTATCATCCTCCAATGCCCGCCGGCGCGGCGTATGCAGATTATTCCGGGGTGAGTTTTGGAGAAGATATTATTGTAGGATATACCCTTGAGACCCGGCCAAAACCAGAGAATGCTATTGGTTTAGACGGCGGTTTAGTGTTTTCCAACAGCGCTAACGAGTCCTCAACAATAGGTACCGGTGGCTCTATGGCCCGTTTTAATATTGCCGGAGATTACCTTTACACTGTGGCCCCCAATATGCTTAATGTATTTGATATTGGTGATCATAATAATCTGCAAAAATTAAGATCAGACTATGTAGGCTGGCAAATAGAGACCATTTTTAATAAAGAGGGATATCTCTATCTGGGAAGTGCGCTGGGAATGTATATATATAGTATTGAAGATCCTTCAGCTCCCTTATTTATGTCACACGTACAACATGTGAGGGGTTGCGACCCGGTTGTGGTGGATAGGGATTTCGCTTACGTTACCATTCGGGGCGGTAATGAGTGCGGCCAGAATAATAACCAACTGGAAATAATTGATGTTAAGGATAAAGCAAACCCGCAACTTTTAAAGATATACCAAATGGATAGCCCTTATGGCCTGGGCATACACAAGGATAAACTTTTTGTTTGTGATGGAACCTCCGGCTTAAAGGTCTATAATACATCAAACACTCCTGAGCTCGAATTAACAGATCATTTTAAAGATGTAAATGCCTACGACGTAATTCCGGGAGAAAGTGTTTTAATAATGATAGGAGAGAATAAATTAAGACAGTATAGCTATAAGAGTGCAGAAATTACCCTGATAAGCATTTTTGAGCTTTAAATGCATTTTAATATAAAGTGCGTGGGCTACTTGGTTAGTAGAAATAGCTGCAATTTTACTTTTCAGAAAACCGGTTAAAAAATCCATTTTCGGGCTATTATTGTGCGGTTTTAGTGAGGTCAAAAAAAATTGATATACTTTTGCAGCTAGAAAAAAATATTTATGGCTAAGAATTTAGTGATCGTGGAGTCACCTGCCAAGGCAAAAACCATTGAGAAATTTTTGGGGAAGGATTATACCGTGGAATCAAGTTTCGGGCATATCGCAGATCTTCCTACAAAAGAACTTGGGGTTGATACCGAAGGTAATTTCACACCAAAATATATAGTTAACAAGGATAAGAAGGACGTAGTAAATAAGTTGAAGAAGCTTGCCAAGAATGCCGATATGGTTTGGCTGGCAAGTGATGAGGATCGGGAGGGGGAAGCAATTGCCTGGCATCTTGCTGAAGAGCTGAAGCTTGATAAGAATAAAACCAAACGTATTGTCTTTCACGAGATTACAAAAACCGCCATATTAAAAGCGATAGAAAATCCAAGGGATATAAATTATGACCTTGTAAATGCACAACAGGCAAGACGGGTTCTTGACAGGTTGGTGGGTTATGAGCTTTCTCCTATCTTATGGAGAAAAGTTAAAGGTGGCCTTTCGGCAGGTAGGGTACAATCTGTTTCAGTAAGGCTTATCGTTGAACGGGAACGTGAGATCCAGGATTTTAATGCCGAAGCTTCTTATAGAATAGATGCTGAATTTACCAATGAGGAAGGAAAATCCTTTAAAGCCAAACTTCCGAAGAATTTTGACACCAAAGAAGAAGCCGGGAAATTCCTTCAGCAAAATATTGGGGCCAATTTCAAGGTGGCAGATCTTACCACCAAACCGGCTACCAAATCTCCGGCTCCGCCGTTTACAACTTCCACTTTACAGCAGGAAGCGTCACGTAAATTGTATTTTTCAGTAAGCAAGACTATGACAATGGCTCAGCGACTTTATGAAGCAGGGCATATTACATATATGAGAACAGATAGCGTAAACCTGTCTGACGATGCCCGAAATGGTGCCAAAAAGGAGATTCTTAAAGCCTATGGCGAAAAATATTCCAAGACACGGCAGTTCAAAGGAAAATCAAAAGGAGCCCAGGAAGCTCACGAAGCTATAAGGCCTACACATTTTGACAATCATACTGTAAATGCAGACCGTGATGAGGTGCGTTTATATGAGCTTATCTGGAAACGCGCAATTGCCTCACAAATGAGCGAGGCCCAATTGGAACGAACCAATGTTAAGATCGATGCCAGTAAGCACGATAAACAATTCA
>CAXAZV010000179.1:0-6649 GCA_963973375.1 uncultured Antarcticibacterium sp. | reverse complement strand
TTATTATTATTATTATACAAGGATGCCCGGATCCTTGACGCTTCAACGGCCTTTTCGTTTAAAAGATTATAAACATCTTTGATAAGATCTTCCTCAGCAATCCGGCGGTTACGGGAATACAGAATTTTTTCAGGAATATGGGTTCTTCGTAGGCTCATCTTCTTTCGGCATTTAAAAACTTCTAATTTAACTAATTGATCCTGAAGTTACAACGGGTACAAAAGTTAATTTTTATCTATAAAAGAATAACGCCTGCTCAACAGAAGTTAACTTCAAGCCAAATCTTGTTATTTCAATTAATGTTTAGTTTTTTCGTGATATCTTTAAACAAAATAAAAAAGATATATTATGAAAAAGTTGAAATTTTTATCCCTTAGTGTAATCGTAGCAGTATTTACCTTAGGAGGGCCGCTTCAGGCTCAAAGTATGAAGGAAAAGTCTACAATGGTAGGTGGAGCAGAGATGTACCCTTCGAAAAACATTGTTGAAAATGCGGTTAATTCAAAAGATCATACTACTCTTGTAGCAGCGGTAACCGCAGCAGATCTTGCGGGTGTGCTTCAAAGCGAAGGCCCATTCACGGTTTTTGCTCCTACCAATGCGGCATTTGCAAAACTACCTGCGGGAACAGTGGAAACACTTCTAAAGCCGGAGAACAAGGAAATGCTGCAAGGCATCCTAACCTATCATGTGATCGCAGGAGATTTTAAAGCTGCAGATGTTGTTGCGGCAATTAAAAAGAGCAATGGTACTGCAACTTTTACTACGGTAAATGGTGCTGAATTAAAGGCTATGATGGATGGCAGTAACGTAAAGATCAAAGATGCTGCAGGAAATGTGGCAACTGTTACAATTGCAAATGTTAACCAGTCTAATGGCGTGATACACGTTATTGATACCGTTTTATTACCCGGTAAATAGGCTAGTTTTGGTTGCTCCGGCATTACTGCCGGAAAGAAAAAGTCCTTTCCCGGTTTTTGGGAAAGGACTTTTTTATTTTATAGCATTAGTTATTACCTAAGCTCCGCCTGCAATTCCTGTTCAAATCGTTGCTGCAACTTTTTCATTACTTTATCAACCTGAGCATCTGTAAGGGTCTTGTGTTCATCCTGGAACATGAAACTTACAGCATAACTTTTCTTTCCTTCCGGAAGATTTTTTCCTTCATAAACATCAAAAAGGTCTATCCCCTTTAACAGCTTTTTTTCTGTTTGCCGGGCGATCTCCTCCACTTGTTCATATTGAATTGCATTATCAAGTAATAGGGCGAAATCCCTTCTTACTACGGGGAATTTTGGAATAGAGGTGAAGGTAGTCTTATGTGTTTTTGCGGCTTCAAGGATAAGATCCCAGTTTAGATCGGCATAGAGTACTTCCTCGGAAATATCAAAATGTTTCAACACAGCTTTTTTAACTACCCCAAACTCGGCAATTCGCGATTTTCCAATGCTGAAGGATAAGCCTTCGGCCAGTACATCTGTTTTAAATGAGCCGGATTTAAAACTTGTTAATCCCAATCTCTCAAAAATGCTTTGCAAGATTCCCTTAAGAAAAAAGAAATTTCCGTTTCCTTGTGGGCTGTTCCAACTTTCGGTAAATCGGTTTCCGGTAACAAAAATGCTCAAATGTTTATTTTCAACCCGCCCGCTTTCATAATTGTGATACGTCTTTCCAAATTCAAATAACCGCAGGTTTGCCTGTCTACGGTTGATGTTATAACTCACCGCCTCCAGGCCGGAGAATAAAAGGCTTTGCCTCATTACCGAAAGGTCCTGACTCAATGGATTAAGAATGTTCACATTAAATTCTTCCTTTATCTGTTCGCTTAATTTATTATAAGCGGGGGTGATCAAGGAATTTGCCATGCTTTCATAAAATCCCTGTCCTACCAGTTGATTGGCTATAAGGTTTTGCAGTTTATAATCTTCAAAACGGGTGGAGGGCGAAATGGAAGCCTGTAATTTTGTGCCAAATTCAATATTGTTATATCCATAAACACGCAGGATCTCTTCAATAACATCGGCTTCACGCTGCACATCTACGCGGTAAGATGGAATAGTTAATCCCATCCCGGTTTCGGTGACGTTGTTTACCCTTATCTCAAGGGATGCCAGAATTGACTTGATGGTTTCCTGTGCAAGGTTTTGGCCTATTAATTTATTTACTTTTTCAAACGTTAGGAATACCTGGAAATCCTCTATTTTTTTAAAATATTGGTCTTCAATATCACTTGTGATCTCTCCTCCCGCCAATTCCAGGATAAGAAGGGCAGCACGTTTAAGGGCATATTCGGTAATATTTGGGTCTATTCCCCTTTCGAACCTAAATGAAGCATCGGTATTCAGTCCGTGCCTCTTTGCTGTTTTTCTAACGCTTACAGGGTTAAAGTAGGCGCTCTCAATAAATACCCGTGTAGTTTCTTTGGTTACACCGCTATGTAAACCGCCAAACACTCCGGCTATTGCCAGGGGTTTTTCGGTATCACAAATCATTAGGTCTTCTTCATGCAGTTCTCTTTCCACCTCATCCAGCGTAGTGAATTTTGTGCCTGCGGGCAGGGTTTTCACATGGATCTCTGCCCCGGTGATCTTATCGGCATCAAAGAAGTGCAAAGGTTGCCCCAATTCATGCAGCACATAATTTGAAATATCCACCAGGTTATTCTTTGGGTTTATACCAATTGATTTCAGCCTGTTTTGAAGCCATTTTGGAGATTCCTTTACGGTGATACCGGACACTGTAACCCCGCAATATCTTGGCGCAAGGACGGCATTCTCAACTTTAACAGGTATACGGAAACCTCTGTTGTCCACATGAAAACCGCTTACAGATGGGGTTATCAATTCAAGGGAAAGGTCCTGTTGCTGGTAGCCTGCTTTAAGGTCCCGCGCTACACCCCAGTGGCTCATAGCATCGGCCCGGTTTGGAGTAAGCCCTATTTCAAACACATGGTCACTTTCTATATCAAATACCTCAGAGACGGGTGTACCCGGTTGAAGATCATCTTTAAGAACCATAATCCCTTCGTGACTACTTCCCAATCCAAGCTCGCTTTCACTACATACCATTCCTTCACTTGACTCACCCCGAATTTTTCCTTTTTTTATCTCAAAGGATTCTCCTTTATCATCATATAAACTTGTACCTATGGTTGCTACCGGAACTTTCTGGCCTTGCGCAATGTTGGGAGCTCCGCACACAATTTGAAGCATTTCGCCATTTCCTACGTCAATTTTGCAAAGCTTCAGCCTGTCGGCATTAGGGTGCTGTTCGCAGCTAAGTACATGCCCGGTCACAATTCCCTGCAGACCTCCTTTTACGCTCTCAAATTTTTTGATCCCCTCTACTTCAAGACCAAGATCTGTAAGCAAAAAACCTGTTTCTTCAGGGTCGTTGGGAAGTTTAATGAATTGTTTAAGCCAGTTATATGAGATTTTCATGTAAATTTTTTTTCCGGAGGTAAAGATAGTATTACAAATAGTTTTGACATAACAAGAGAATAATTTTTAAAAGTATTTTTTTAATTTGAAACCATAAAAAAAGGGCCCGAAGGCCCTTTAAATATTATTTTAATTATTTTTATTTACAAACTTCTGCTTTTACCATTACCCAAAAGGTTCCGTCTTCATCTTCATATGTCTTATCCTTATCAAATTGTCCGGGTGCATTGGTTTCCGTAGGTTCATCATTCGATATATACAAATGTGAAATTGAAACGCCATCTCCCTCTTCCACAGTAATAACTCCATTATTATAAGAAACCGTCACAGAACCGCCCAAAGACCCATTCTTATGGTGGATGTCACGAGTTTCTGAAGCTGAGCCTTCAAATTCAAATTTGTGAGCCCAACCCCAATTATTGCTTGATCCAATTTCATTAAAATTCTTATTTCCAACCATATAACCTGATTTGCATACGGGTTCATCGCAAGTTACCTCCTGAAGAGTATAGGTTATATATTTCTCTTTGCCAATGATTTTATCTCCCGCACCATGTCCCCATGCTGTTGCAAAAATATTTACTGAAGTTGTTTCTGCAGAATATGGTACAACCCATTTTAATTCCGGTCCATTATTTAAGTTGTATGGAAATTCACTATCAACATTCGCATTTCCACCACCATTTAATGAAGGTAGTCCACCATTAACAAAAACCCCCATTCTCACCTCATCAATATCATCTGTTCCATTAGCGGCATATTCTATATAAATATTATTGCAATCATTTGTTACAAAAATATAGCCGAATACTTTCCCTGAGGGGTTTGTAAATGCACCTTCACCAGGGCCTGCATAAGCTGCAGTTATCTGTGGTGCTTTTAAATCAGCCGTTAATAAATTTTCAGTGGAATCCATAGACTCAACACTGCACGCTGTTACGCCAATAGCAAGGAATAACAAATAAGTAAGTTTTTTCATATTAGTAGGTTTTTAGTATTAATAATGTGAAATTACCTGAAAAACTATTTGCTCAATCACAAATTCTCAAATACTCGTTGAGATTGAAAAATTAAACGACCAAATACATGAAATACGGGTTTTCCCCTATTGCGCTGATTGTCAAAGTTTACCAGAATTGTTAAATTTTAATCTGGTTCTAATTTTGTAGAGTAGATTTAATGATCAAAAAAAAGGACTTAAGTCAGTTTTTCATCATTTGAAAAAATTATCATCCCCTTTATCGATGAAGAATGTAAAAATACTTGTGCAGGATAAAGGAGAGAGTTGGCCGGCAGCAAAAAATGGCATCCTAAACTTTCCTATTGATAATCTGGAGTTTATATCAAAAGTGCATTTTTAGCTTATATAATTCCAGATATTCTTATGGGTAGCCAATTGCTCATAGGTGTATCTCACCATTTTGTTATTAGGATCTGTCATAGAGGGATCCTGGGCTAATAACTGTTTTGCATACCCTCTGGCGAGTTGTAAGATCTGGTTGTCCTTTACAATATCGGCAATCTTGAGATTTAAAACGCCGCTTTGCTGGGTTCCCATAAGATCACCCGGGCCGCGCAGTTTAAGATCAACTTCGGCTATTTCAAAGCCGTCACTGGTGCCGGTCATGGTTTGCAGCCTTGTTTTCGCGTCTTCAGAGAGTTTATGGCCGGTCATTAAGATGCAATAACTTTGTTCGGCACCCCGGCCAACGCGGCCCCGCAACTGGTGCAGCTGGGAAAGGCCAAATCTTTCAGCACTTTCTATGATCATTACACTGGCATTGGGAACATTTACGCCCACCTCTATAACGGTGGTGGCTACCATGATCTGTGTTTCTCCCTTAACAAAGCGTTCCATCTCATAATCCTTATCTGCCGGTTTCATTTGCCCGTGAACTATGGATATTTGAAAATCTGGCAATGGAAATTCCCTGGCAATACTTTCATAACCATCCATTAAATCTTTATAATCCATGGTGGCCGATTCCTGAATTAAAGGATATACTATATAAACCTGTCTTCCTTTTGCGATCTCATCACGTATAAATTTGAACACTTTTAAGCGGTTGCTATCGAACCTGTGAACCGTTTTTATCTCTTGTCTTCCCGGAGGCAATTCATCAATTACCGAGACGTCAAGATCGCCATATAAACTCATCGCCAATGTTCGCGGAATAGGGGTAGCCGTCATCACCAAAACATGTGGAGGCAGTTCATTTTTATGCCATAATTTTGCCCGTTGGGCAACTCCAAATCGATGCTGTTCATCTATAATTGCAAGGCCCAGATTTTGAAATTTCACCTTGTCTTCCAGCAGCGCGTGAGTGCCAATTAGGATGTTTATTTCCCCATTTTCAAGTTTTTCATGAATTTCTCTTCTCTTTGAAGTTTTGGTTGAGCCTGTAAGAAGGTATATACTGGTTTTCAATTCTTTACATAATTCCATTAACCCATTATAGTGCTGTACTGACAAAATTTCAGTAGGAGCCATTAAACAGGCCTGAAAACCGTTGTCAAGTGCTATTAACATTGACATGAGCGCCACAATGGTCTTCCCGGAGCCCACATCACCCTGAAGCAGCCTGTTCATTTGCGCACCGCTCCCAAGATCGGCCCGAATTTCTTTGATCACACGCTTCTGCGCACCGGTTAATTCGAAGGGTAAATGTTCCTGGTAGAACTCACCAAAATTTTCTCCCACCTGGTCAAAAACAAAGCCTTTTATTTTTTGTTTATGAATTAAATTCTTGATCAAAAGTTGCAGTTGCACGTAAAATAATTCTTCAAATTTCAATCGGAATTGTGCCTTTGCGAGCAGCTCCTGGCTCTTCGGAAAATGCACATTGAACATGGCTTCTCCCCGGGAAATTAATTTTAATTCGGTCCTTATATTTTCGGGAAGCGTGTCATAGAAATTTCCGCGGGTCTCGATAAAAAGTTGCTGGATGAGTTTATTGATCACCCTGTTTGTTATTCCTGCTTTGGTAAGTTTTTCAGTTGAAGGATACACCGGTTGCATGGCGGTGCGAAGATTTTTCTCGTGTTCTTCCAGCAATTCCATTTCCGGGTGAGGCATATTGAACATGCCATTGAACCAATTGGTCTTACCAAAGATCACATAAGGGGTATTGAGCTTTAAATTTTCCCGTATCCATTTTTGCCCACGAAACCAAACTAACTCCATTTTTCCGGTTTCGTCAATAAAATCG
>CAXAZV010000178.1:0-6666 GCA_963973375.1 uncultured Antarcticibacterium sp. | reverse complement strand
ATGACCTTTTGGCTGCCAGCCAAACGCTCTAGCCAGCTGAGCTAATCCCCCAATTTCGGATCCAAAGGTAAAACAAATATTTAAATAGGTAAAATCTTATTTACTTCTAATTTTTTAAAAATTGATCAGGCTTTAGGGGTACTATTTTTAAGGAGCGCCTCTTTATCTTCCTTAAGGAATTTAATAGTATGGTCCAGTACATATTGAAATTCTATGGGTAATTTATCCTCTTCCCAGGGATGAGAAGTGCCATAAACATGATCTGCACTTTCAACCAGCAAAAGATCAGGGAAAGGACTCCATTCAAACAATTCACCCGAATCACTTATAGGAACACTGGTATCATTGCTGCCGTGTACTATCAAATGAGGAATCTTCAAATTTTTTACCGCTCTTGATATTGTAAGACGCTCCTCGTTTTCTTTAAAATTGGTATAAAATTGAAAATGATGCGGAAGTTGCTGCCCGGTGCGGGCATTAGTTATATAGCTCACTCCTTTTTCTTTCCATTTATCTATTTCCTCTTCCCCGGGAAACCTCGTACCGAAATCACTAACAGAGGAAAAGGTTACTAGCTTAGAAATACGAAGCTCTTCTGAAGCTTTTATAGCGGCGATCCCACCCCCGCGGGAATGGCCTATAAGATTTATGTTTGAGGGGTCAAGGTGCTGCCCATATTCAAAATCCGGATGTAGCAACCAATCTATAAGATGTTGAAGATCGTCCAGTTCTTTGGAGTAATTATTTTCTCCAAAAGCCATGATGTCCATAAAATTTGTTGGATCCTGGGGAGTAGTTCCGTTGTGGGAAAAATTGAACTTCACAAAAAAGAAATCTTCCATGGCAAATTGTTCTGCCATTTTCTCCCAGGCTCCCCAGTCTTTAAATCCTTTATAGCCGTGGCAAAATATTACTACGGGCTTTTGGTTACCGTTTTCCCTGAATATAACATCTGTCAGAACCGGTTTACCGTGCTTTCCTTTAACCTCTATATTTTTATCTTTAAAAATTTCCATAGCCTGTTTTAATTTCTTTTTCAAGAAACGGAATTTTAGGGTCACAGATCTCAATGATGAGGTTTTTTAACTGTACTTTAAAGTTTTCAAGGATCTCCTCATCTACAAGACTTTGTTTATTCTTATCTCTTGGCTGTTCTTTTTTTCCAAATTTTAAAAACCCCGATTTTAGATTTTTAAAAGAGATCACCCCTGCTTCCACCGGGGATTGAGATGGGGATTCCTCGAGCAGCATTAGAGCATACATAAGCACCTGGAAAGGTTTCGCGTATTTATTATAGTCTGTGGTAAGCTCATTCCAGTCTATGATCTCCAGTTGTGATTGTTCTACTTTTCCTGTTTTATAATCAATGATCCTCAAAGTCCCGTTAACCACATCTACTCTGTCTACTTTTCCCCTAATGGCAACAGGAAAGTCCAGTTGCGGGATAACAAGTGGGATCTTTAAATTAGTTTCAATTTGCTTTATTTCAATTGAATTTCCATTTTCAATTTCTTTGCTTTCCATTTTCAGGAAATTGTTGATATAGCGTTTTGCTACCTCAAATATTAGAAGGTTCTTACCTCGGGATAAGGGTGCCTTGCTGTATGTTTTTTCAAACTGTAGTATAACTTCTCTTGAAACCCTGGTTTTAAAATCTCCAATATGTTCCTGCGTTAGAACCTGTCCTTGCAGAGGAGAGTAAAATGCTTCCAGGCTATCATGCACTACGGTTCCAAGAGTGTTATAAGCCACAGTTTCTTCCACTTCATCCTTGTCTCTTATGCCTAAGATATACTGTTTATAAAAATCAAGGGGATTCCTTATATAGGTGGTAAGGGCCGAGGGAGAAAAGCCTCTTTCTGCCAGGAATTTGATTTTATTGAGAATTTCCGGGGTTTTTTCAACTTCCACCAGCTCTTCCTCAATAGGGGGTACTCCCGGAGTAATCATTTTAAAACTTATATTATGATAGGGTTGTTTCTCTATTTCGAGCTGAAGAAGGAATCTGCTTTTTTCTCCACCCATCTGGCTTTCATTATCTGTATTATGAAGAAGGTAAATGTTTTTAGCTCTTTGCAACAAATGATAAAAATGGTAGGTGTAAACAGCATCTTTCTCTTTGTATGTAGGTAGCCCGAAAGATTTTTTTAACTCATAAGGAATAAATGAATTATTGCTTTTTCCCGCCGGCAATGTTCCTTCATCTACAGAGGTAAGAATAACGGTTTCAAAATCCAGTACCCTTGATTCCAGCATCCCCATAAGCTGTAATCCCTGGAATGGTTTTCCCTGGAAATCCAGCCCCTGGGTGCTATTAATTTCTTTATAAAAATTGTAAAGCGAAGCTATAGATTTGATGTGAGGATACTGCTTTACCAGTTCTTCCAGCTTATTTATTACCAGGTGATATTGGTATAAAAACTCCAGGTTTAAAGGTTCTTTATCCGGAGTAAAGTGAGATTTCAGGTGAGACACCAAATCCTTCAGTATTTCAATAGTACGAGCAGGATCTGGAGATTCCTCTGGGAATAAAAGCGCGATAAGGGAAGATGAGTCTTCCTTAAAAAGTTCCGCTATTTGCCTATGGGTGAGATACAGGAGATTCTTCTCCTTAATCTGGAGTATTATGCTGTTGGAGCGGTTATTAGTAACCTTCTGGATTACAGGATTGCTTAAAATACTTATTACATCCTTATAATAAAAAGTTGTTTCCCTTGTTTTGAAAATTTGGAATAACATTTCAAACAGCGAAGAAAACTGGCTGAATTTAAGCGGATAGCCCATAGTGATATTAAGGGCGGGAACATTTTCCGGCAACGAGGTTAAAACTGGCATTAATAGGGATTCATCCCCCAGTACCAATGCGGTGGTCCCCAACTGCGCCGGGGTCATTTCTGAAAGTAACTCTGCAACATATTTAGCCTGCCCAATACTTTTCGGAATTCCGGTTATTTCAATGTTTTTAGAGGTGTTGTAATTGGATGAAATAGTATTTAGCGGACTGGTTTGATAATAAGGCCATTTTTGAGCGTATTCCCTTATAAACAGGGATACGTCATGTTGTGTGTCCTTATAATGAACCTCATCTATATCCCAATAGATCCTCGCTTCGTGTTCCAGCATTTTCTGGATCATATATTGTTCAGCTGTGTTCAGGGCATTAAAACCCAGGAAAACATATTTCTTTCCATGGTCCTTTGCAAATTCATCTATTTTTTCTGAAGCGGTTCTGTAAACCAAACCTTGGTATCCAATCTCTCTTAGAAGGAGTCTTGCTTTTAAGATCTCGTAAAATTCAGGTAATTTCTTCCAGAAAGCGAGATAATTCTTTACCAGATCTGTTTTGTTGGCACTTAGAGACCAGTGGTTGATATCCTGTATTTCTGAAAGATAGCTGAAGATTTTATTGGCGGGTATAAGGTAACGGTCTATTTCATTAAAATCATGAATAAGCGTTTGTGCCCAGTTGCTAAAATTCTCAAAGTCCTCAATTTGATCCTCCGGTGTGATTTCCCGGTAAACAGAATAAAATTCAAATAGGGTTGTAGTATTATCCAGAGTTGATAGCTGTGAGATCTTTTCTGAAAATTCCTCAATACTTAGGATCGTTGGTGAAAAAACGGGATTTTCGGTTTGACGGGAGATCTCCATTCTTAAAAATGATCCTGCTCTTTTGCTGGGCAGGATAAAGGTAAGTGCGGAAAGATCTGGGGTTTGTGTTTTAAGTTCCCTGATAACGGAGGAGAGAAAAGATGTCATAGGGTAAAAATAAAAAACGCCCCGAAATATCGGAGCGTTTTTCTATTTAATTTAGAGAACTATTACTATTTGTTACCAGTTTTGGTAGTATCAGCTTCAGTACTTCTCATTTCTTTGTCTTTGTCTAAAGATATCTCAACACGTCTGTTGTCTTGTCTTCCAGCGGCAGTGTTGTTTGTAGAAATTGGTCTTGATTCACCATATCCTTCAGAAGTTAATCTGTTCGAAGGAATTCCGTTAGAAACTAACCACTCTCTTACAGATGCAGCACGTTCTTTAGAAAGGTTCAGGTTATAAGCATCACTACCTACACTGTCTGTATGTCCTTCAATATGGAATACAGTGTTAGAATATTCGTGCATAATATCGTGAATAGCTTCTAAAGCTTCTTTAGATTCTGGTTTAATGGTTGACTTATTAGTGTCAAACAATACAGTTTTTGAATACTCGTTCAAAGTAGAAATAGCTTCAGCTGTTGGCTCTGGACAACCATTGTTAGCAACAGTTCCGGCAGTATCAGGACACTCATCGTCTTTATCTAATACACCATCACCATCACGGTCTTCATAAGGACATCCGTTGTTTTCAACTGGACCAGCTTCTTCTGGACACTCATCTTTTTGATCTGCCACACCATCACCATCGGTATCAGGGCAACCATTCATAGCGGCAGTTCCGGCTACAGTAGGACATTCATCCTGTGGATCTGGAATACCATCACCATCAGTATCAGGACATCCATCAAATTCAGCTAAACCTGCAGTATCAGGACAAGCATCCTGTGGATCTGGAATACCATCACCATCAGTGTCAGGACATCCGTTAAATTCTTTTAAACCTGGAGTTTCAGGACATTCGTCGTCTTTATCATAAACACCATCACCATCAGTATCTTTTCCACCGAACATGAATTTAATACCGGCAGCATGTTGGAAATGAGGAAAAGCATCATCAGCAAAAGCGTGCTTGTAAGTAGACTGCACATTAAGTGCGATATTGTCTGTGAACCAGAAGCTTAATCCAAAAGCTCCGTTCAAAGTTGCAGAACCATCATCGTCTAACCAGGTATAACCACCACCTACTCCTAGGTGCGGATCTAACCAACCATTGTTCAACAAAGCTCTAAGGCTGTATTTTGCAGTACCATCTAACGAGTAGTAAGAAATATCATCTACTGCAGTATCACCAAATTTGGAAATTTGGTTTACAGAACCAGCACCTTCTAATACAAAACCGCCACCAATATATCTGGCTACAGAAATTCTTGACATAGCCGGAAGGATATTCCAGTGGTCAGATACATTAAAAAAGTCTTCAAACATACCTCCTGCAGGAGCGTCCTCTCCCGTTGGGTATAAGTCAACTGCGTTTACGCCAACTTCAATGGCCCAAGGGTTGTTTTCATCTTGTGCCTGTACAGCCGTAAAGCCCAGAACAAAAAATGAAGCTAATAAAAATCTGCTAAGATGTTTCATATTTGTTAATTTAGTTTTAAGTGTTAATTGAAGCAAAAGTATGCGGTAATTCAATATTAACAAAGTTAAAAATAATAAAGTTTTCTTAATAAACCTGCAAATGCTGACTATTTATAAGGGTTTGAGCCGTGGGGTATGAAATTTCTCCCAATTTAAAAGGGCTTTTAACATTTAAATATTAATAATTTTATCCTTATAAAAATATTAAGTTTTCAAAAAATTAACAATTCTTTATTTTTGAAAAATTAAATAACTTTAAGTTCTTTTCCCACTTTTGTGAATGCTTTAATGGCTTTATCTAAATGCTCCAATTCATGTGCTGCCGAAAGCTGTACTCGTATTCTGGCCTTTCCTTTTGGAACTACAGGGAAAAAGAATCCAATCACATAAATTCCTTCTTCCAGAAGTCTGTCTGCCATATTTTGTGATAACTGGGCATCGTAAAGCATCACCGGCACTATTGCAGATTCCCCGTCAATAATATCAAATCCTGCTGCTTTTATACCTTTTTTGAAATATTTCGTGTTTTCTTCAAGCTTATTTCGAAGGCTGGTATCTCCCTTCAGCATTTCAAAAACTTTAATAGAAGCGCCTACAATTGCCGGTGCCAGTGAGTTTGAAAACAGGTAAGGCCTTGAACGTTGGCGCAGTAGATCTATAATTTCTTTTTTACCGGTGGTATATCCACCCATTGCACCACCCAGAGCTTTACCAAGAGTTCCGGTAATTATATCTATTCTGCCCATTACATTCTTTTCCTCCAGGGTTCCAATTCCTTTTTCACCTATAAAACCTGCGGCATGACATTCATCTATCATTACCATGGCATCATATTTATCTGCCAGGTCACAAATTTTATCCAGTGGAGCTAAAAGTCCGTCCATAGAGAAAACACCGTCTGTAACTATCAGTTTAAAACGTGCGCCTTTTTCATTGGCATCCTGCAACTGCTTTTCCAGGTCTTCCATGTTCCCGTTTTCATAGCGGTAGCGTGCCGCCTTGCATAAACGCACACCATCTATTATGGATGCGTGGTTAAGGGAATCTGAAATAATAGCATCTTCCTGTGATAACAGGGGCTCAAATATTCCGCCATTGGCATCAAAGGCCGCTGCATATAAAATTGTATCCTCAGTTCCGTAAAAATCGGCAATTTTCGCTTCAAGTTCTTTATGAATATCCTGAGTGCCACATATAAAACGCACACTTGACATTCCAAAGCCGTGGGAATCCAGAGTGTCCTTGGCTGCTTTAATCACTTCAGGATGGGAGGATAATCCCAGGTAGTTATTTGCACAGAAGTTGATCACTTCCTGGCCGGTAGAAATTTTAATAACCGCTCCCTGTGGTGAAGTAATGATGCGCTCTTTCTTAAAAAGGCCATCCTCTTTTATCTGATCTATTTCTTTTTGTAAATGCTTTTGTATTGCTC
>CAXAZV010000177.1:0-6694 GCA_963973375.1 uncultured Antarcticibacterium sp. | reverse complement strand
ATCTACACCACACCCGGTTCCCGAAAATGGGATAAAATCCAACTCCTATAACGCCCGAGAAAGCCGCGCCTATCAAAAAGCCGTACCACGCCCTTAATTGATGGCCGTCAAAAAAGAAGATCCGGTAATTTCCACTGAAGTAATTAAGGGAGATAATTGCAAGGATTATTACAAGATATCCTATTGCTCCATATTTGGCATCTTTTGCCAGTTGCTCGCGCTTAAAAATCATGATAAGGGCAAAAATAAGGGTGAGAAATCCTGCGGAAAGCCAGAGGAAAACATCCTTTGACAACCAGGAATCTGATGGGTTTTCCAATAAAAAGGAATAGATCACGGCGATGGTCATTACCACTACAAAAACCAGAACACTGTGAATTACCCATCGCTCCACCTTCCAGGCAAAATTGGATTTATCTGACAAATGCCTGTAGGGGTCGCCGGCAGTTTCTGCAAGTCCGCCGCAACCGCAAACCCAGGAACAGTACCAGCGTTTGCCGTATTTGTAGGTGAGGATTGGGGAGATCACAAAAATTGAAACGATCCCAAAAAGGAACATTAAGATTCCTATAGTGCCTGCAGAGAAAAACCCTTCCATTTTATAGCCGGCAAAAAAATCATAATTAAGCGGCCAAAGGTTGGCTGGATTGAAATAAGGCTGATTTAATCTAATTAATATCTCCGGGATCAAAAAGGCAAAACCAAGTTGAAAGAACATTACCGAAAAAGTGCGCAGAATTTCGTAATTATTATGCCGGTATTTCAGTATGAATTTATAACCAAAAACCAGGATTGCCAGAGTATATAAGGTTCCGTACACAAACCACTGGCTGGCGGGATAACCGCTTATCAATTTACTTAAAGGGTCAAATAGTGCAATTATTCCAGTGTTGGCGCCATCGCTGTTCAATCCCAGAAACTCAGGATACCAGTAAAGTACAATGTAAAAAAGGGTAAGGGTAATTCCCGTGATCCAGGCCCAGAAGCCCCTTGCGGTCATAGACCGGAACCAGACCCCGTCATTTTTTATTCCGGGATGTTTGCCACGGTAGGCCTCATTTGCAAAGATTATGGCCCCTAAGCTTATAAGTGTAATGGAGAGTACAAGAAACAGGGTTTTATTCGGAAAATTTACATTGGCAATTGCCAGAAGCAGTATGAATAATCCAAGCATTCCTATTCCCGAAGCCAATCTTTGAGTTTTGGAAAGTGCCCCGGGAGTATCGCCGGTAATTGACATATTGTGTTCTAATTTGCTCATACCTGTTGCTGTAAACTTTCTTTAAAACTGTTGAACATCTCCTTCTCATATCTCCGGTAAAACTCGGGGTCGAAATTGGCTTCAGATAGATGGGCCAATACATGCTGAATGCTTTTTTCCCCCCTTAGCCAGCGGTCAAAAACTTCGTGGCGCATCCTGATCCCGTAGGTATTGATTCCTAAAAACAGGTTAGTGGAAGGATCAAAAGCCACTGTGATAAATTTATCCCCATCCTTATGTACCCAATGTAAATGCTGTTCATTTTGTCCCGGACTGGTATTTACCCAGCCGTAAGTCTGGTATTCTATATCAAAGAATTTTGCACTGTTAAACCAGTTTCCGGGCTTATAGGGTGTTTTATTTCCTGTCAATGTCTGGCCCAGGGTTTCTCCCATCATTCTGCCGGTATACCACACCGCTTCTACTGCTTTGCGAAGGCCAAAAGGGATTCGTTGCTGCGCGCAGTCGCCAATAGCATACACATCAGGAATATTGGTATGCAGGTATTGATCTACCAGGATCCCCTTATCAGTTTCAAGTTCAGTATTCCTTAAAAATTCAATATTGGGGGTTACTCCCGTGCAAAGACCTACCAGGTCACATTGTATTTCCTCTCCATTGGAGGTGATTACCCCCCGCACCCTGCCATTCTCATTGGCCAGGATCTTGTCCAGAGTGGTATTATGTCTAATATCTACACCATGGGAGCTTATATGTTCAGAAATCAATTGGGCATCATGTTGAGGAAGTACATTTGCCCAGAAGCCATTTTCCCTTACCAGAAATGTGACATCAATTTTGCGGGTACGCAGCATTTCAGCCATTTCCACGCCTATTAATCCGCCTCCCACAATGACTGCTTTTTGGCAATTTTGGGTGTTTTCTTCCAGCAATTCCAGGTCCTGAAGGCTTACCAGTCCCTGTACTCCCTTTAAATCCTGACCTTCCCACCCAAATTTGTTGGGCACAGAACCTGTAGCAAGGATTAGAGTGTCATATTTCATAGGTTCGCCGAGAGAGAAAAAAAGCATCTTTTCCTTAAAATCGATCTTTTCTACCCACGACTTTTTAAGCTCAATACAGTTCTTTTCCCAAAACCAATTTTCATAGGGTTTCAGGTGTTCATATTTCATATGGCCCATATACACATACATAAGGGCGGTACGGGAAAAGAAATGATCACTTTCCGCAGAAATCACCGTGATCCTTTTCTCACTGCGCTTGCGTATATGCCTGGCAGCGGTAATTCCGGCAATCCCATTTCCTATGATTACGATGTGCTCCATTTTTTTTCCTGAATTTCTTAAAAGTAATGTACGCAGAAATAGGCCAGATTCCCAATGTATTATTTGCTTTGTTGGTAACCTGCTTTGTAAGGGGCGCAGTTACCTGCTGTGCCCATTTCACGTCTTAAACATTTAACAACAACCCCCGCCATCATAATGATAGGTGGACTCACTTATAAAAATATCTTCCCTACCAAGGGAACTTAAGGCAGCAGCTGTTTTGTCACAAATTGCAAGCGGCTGATTCTTTCCCAGGACATGACCATTTTTATCATCAAAAAAGTTGTCTTCCCCATAGTAGATCGCTGCTTTTCCTGTAAATATGCAAGGACCATCTAAAGGCATGGGGTCTTTAATTGCAGCTATTTCAATAGATTCTATATAAATGAGCTCATTGGTGGGGTAGTGTTTTGGATCCAGGATCCTGTAAGGTTTTCGGGCCCTTATCTCAATTGTTCCAAAACCGGCATCTGTAAGTGCCTTTACATATTCGGCAATGGGAAGGCTTCCGCTAAGGCAAAGTGCTCGCAGCCTGTCATCATTCCGCAAAGCTTCGTTCATAGGCTGTTCACAGGTTGGATCGCTCATTACCAGTTTCCCGTGAGGTTTTAATACGCGATACATTTCTGCAATGGCCTTTTTAAGATCTTCGGCTTTAAAAATATTGAAAAGACAGTTCTGGGCGGCCACATCTATTGAGTTGTCTTCAACAGGCAAATTAAGGGCATCTCCTTTTTTCAGACTTACAAAATCACTTTTAAACCAGGGGTTCATTTTTTCGGCCAGCTTAAAATTCTGTTTTGAAGCTTCCAGCATTTCTTCTACCATATCTATCCCGGTTAAACCGCCGGGTTGCCGGTTGAAATAGGCAAATTGCAATAGTTCCATTCCGCCGCCAACTCCCACATAGAGCATTTTTGGGTTGTTGGAAAGGTCGCGCATATGTACCGTGCTTCCGCAGCCATAATTCATCTCCTGCATAATCTTGGGGATCTTTAATCCGGGCAGTTCCCAGATTGGGTTGGTGGTGCAGCAAAGGCCAACATCTGGTGTAAGTGCGGCTTCCCGGTACACGTTATAGGTGGTATCTAAATAGCTCATTAAAGTTTTTTTTGATGGATATTTCGTTTCAATAGACTAGCTATTTATTTTACAGAGACCTTATCAATCCCCTGAAAAGCCTTATCATATTGGGTTCAGCAATAGCGGCAGTTGCAATTATTTCGTTGATGTTTACCGGCCTTAGGTTTTCCGGATCGCATTCATCTGTTATTACAGATACTGCTGCTACGGGCAGTTTTAGATGATTGGCAACTATCACCTCGGGCACGGTGCTCATACCCACAGCATCTGCGCCAATGATCTTTAAATACCTGTACTCTGCTCTTGTTTCCAACTGGGGTCCAAGGACCGCAACATAAACACCCTTATGAAGATTGATATTTTCGGATTTGGCAATGCTTTCAAATTTTTCATTCATCTCCAGGTCATAAGGTGCGCTCATATCCACAAATCTTTCCCCGGTATGCTGCACCCCATTAAAGGCCAATGGGGAATCTCCCAGTAAATTAATATGGTCATCCAATATCATCAATTCTCCCTTTTTGTAATTAAGGTTAATAGATCCTGCCGCGTTTGAGACCAGTAATCGCTGAATCCCCAATCGGTGCATTACCCTCACGGGGAAAGTGACATCCTGCATGCTGTAACCCTCGTACATGTGAAAACGTCCCTGCATCACCACCACTTTTTTCCCCTCCAGGGTGCCATAATACAGTTTGCCTTTATGGAATTCTACCGTAGCTGTGGGAAAGAACGGAATGTGATTATAGCTTACTTCGGCTTCTATCTCGATTTCTGCGATAAGTTTGCCCAGGCCTGTTCCAAGGATAATCCCAATTTCGGGGGATCCAAATCCTCTTGCTTTTAAGTAGTTCAGGGTCTCCTGTATTTCTGTGATCATATTTTTTAAGGTTGTAAAAATTGTTGAAGCTCTTTTATATTTTCTATATCTGAATAAACGTCAATATCATTGCGGTATTCCAGATACGAAATTTCTTTTCCCCGAAGGTCTTTTAAAGTTTCCTGAAATACCGTGGAGGTACCCCAGGTTTTATTGCTGAAGATCGTGGGGTTCTGTTGTTTCATTCCAATTAAATAATATCCCCCGTCCTGTGCCGGGCCAATTACATATTCATGACCTTCAAGTTCACTAAATGCTTTTTCCAGATCGGGTTGGGAAAGATCGTAAAGATCGCTGCCTATAAGGATAATATTGCTATAGCCCAGCCTGAAACCTTCCTCAAACGCCAATTGCATTCGCTCTCCCAGATCCTTTCCCTGCTGAAGTTTCTTTATGTAAACTGAATTATCCCAAATATCATTTTCGGGTATTTCGCCTGCATAGAATACCATTTTTTCCACCTGTAGCTCACGCGTAATGTTAAGGGTATGCTGTAAAAGGAAATTGTAAATATCCAGGGCAGCCTGCTCACCAATATCATTGGCCAGGCGGGTCTTTACCTTGCCTAGTTGAGGCGGGCGGGTAAAAATTATAAGGAGGTTTTGGTTTTTTTTATTCACTGCAAATACCTGGATTATATTACACTGCCCTGGCAGCTGCTTCCCGCGCCGGCGGTGCAGCCATAACAGTGTTGTGAAATAATGATCTCCCTGTTATTTAGAAGGTCTTCGTTATAATCGCTTAAATGCTGAATTTTACTGTTCACTTTTAATCCCAGCATCTGGTTGAAGTCGCAGTCATACAACCAACCGTCCCAACTTACTGAAATCGTATTGGTACACATCACATTTTCTATCGCCGCCGGATTGTATGCGTCTACCAGAGCAAACATATAATCCTCATAATTTTCAGATGCTATAAGGTATTCCAGGAACCTGCTAATGGGCAGGTTAGTGATGGCAAAAAGCTCGTTGAACACAATGTTGTGATCCTTTTTGAGAGCCATCTTAAAATCCTTCTCCATCGCGCTTTGATCTCCGGGCAAAAATGCGCCGGCAGGATTGTATACCAGGTCAAGTTTGAGTCCGCTTCCTTCCCGGCCGTACCCAACTTCATTGAGTAATTGCAAAGCCAGAATTGATTTGTCAAATACGCCGTCACCCCTTTGCTTGTCAGTTTTTTCCTTTTTGTAAAAAGGAAGGGAAGACACTACGTGTACACCATATCTTTTGAAGAAAAGGGGAAGGTCGTGGTATTTTTTATTGGCAAGGATAATAGTAAGGTTTGAACGCACAATAAAATCCTGTATTCCGGCTTTGGAAGCTTCTTCTACAAACCACCTGAAATTTGGATTCATTTCTGGCGCCCCGCCGGTGAGGTCAAGCGTATGTGCGCCAGTTGTTTTAATAACTTCAAGGCATTGTAGCATAGTCTCACGGGTCATGATCTCCTTCCTGTCCGGCCCGGCATCTACATGACAATGGGAGCAAACCTGGTTGCACATATACCCAAGATTGAGCTGCAGGATCTCCAGTTTTTTCGGCTTTAAGGGGAAATGCCCGGTGGCGGCGATCTTGTCCTTGAAATAAGGCAAACCTCCTTCCCGAAAGATCCCGTTGCTTAAATATTGTAACTGATTGGCAGGCTTTGAAAGATCATCTTTACGCGCCATCAGGGATTTTGAAACAGACATTTTTTTAGTAATTAGTTGTTTAGTGGGTAGCCAGTAGACTTTAGTCGATCAATGTTAGTCGTTGGAATTTGAGAAGTTATCAGCCTGCCTGGTGCAGGGAGGTTGTAAGTTGTAGGCCTGCTTGACGCAGGCAGGTTGTAGGTTATAGGTTGTAGGTTGGGAAACTCGGAACAACAAATTCCTAATCCCATTCCCTAACCACAACTCCCTAAATTTCAATCCACAAACCATAATACTAATCACCATTCCCTATCCCCTATTCACTACTCACTAAAACGAGAGTTTTTCATATTTATTCATCATTTGAACTCCGTGAACAAGGGTGGCACCGCTTTTTATGGCGGCTCCCACGTGTACGGCTTCCATCATTTCTTCTTTAGCTATCCCGCGTTGCAGGCCGTCTTTGGTGTAAGCATCTATACAATATGGGCACTGCACCACATGAGAAACAGCCAGAGCAATAAGGGATTTTTCCCGGGCACTTAAAGCGC
>CAXAZV010000176.1:0-6737 GCA_963973375.1 uncultured Antarcticibacterium sp. | reverse complement strand
TGGCAAACTGCATAAATTTTTGTAATTTTGCGTGTTTTTTATTCGCAAAAGCTAAAATATATATGAAAGATAAGAGGATATTGTACGTATCATCTGAAGTTATTCCTTACCTACCCGAAACCGATATATCATCTATGTCTTTTGAAGCCGCCAGAATGGTAAACGGCCTGGGGGGTCAAATCCGGATATTTATGCCCCGTTACGGGAATATCAATGAAAGGAGGCATCAGTTGCATGAAGTGATACGCCTTTCCGGGATGAATCTGGTAATTGATGACTTGGATATGCCTCTTATAATTAAGGTAGCCTCTATTCCTAAGGAAAGAATGCAGGTTTATTTTATAGATAATGAAGACTATTTCAAAAGAAAAGCTACGCTGACAGACGAGGAAGGAACATTGTTCCCTGATAACGATGAAAGAGCTATTTTCTTTGCAAAAGGTGTTATCGAAACTGTAAAAAAACTTAACTGGGCTCCTGATATTATTCACGTTCATGGTTGGTTGTCTTCACTGTTGCCGTTATATCTTAGAAACTATTACGGGAAAGAACCTTTGTTTGCCACCTCAAGAATAGTTACATCTGTATACAATCAAAGTTTTGACGAGACGTTAAATAAGGATATGTATAAAAAGGTGCTATTTGACGGATTGGAGAATTCAGATGTAAAACATCTTAAAACTCCCAATTACGTTAATATAATGAAAACAGCTGTAGACAATTCTGATGCTGTAATCATTGCCGGAGACAACATCCCGGAAGAATTAAATAAATACCTTAAAAAACTGGAAAAGCCGGTTTTAGATTACAAAAGTCCTGAAGATTTTTCATCTGCATATCAGGATTTTTACAACTCCCAAGTTTTATCACTTTAAGAAATTATAACTGAATGATTTTATTGAAAAGATTCCGCTACCTTCCGGCAGTTGCCTTAATGGTTTTAGTATTTACCGGTTGTGATGATGATTTCAACACAATAGGTGGTGAGCTTGTAGGTGGCCAGCTTAATGCCTTTCCAAAATATGAGGCCGGGGTTGTGGCCTATAATAAAAAGTTAAGTGCAGTTCAAACCAACAATTTGCCATTGCAATTACTTGGTGTTTACAATGAGCCGGTATACGGCCAGCAACAGGCAAATGTACTCGCGCAACTTTCTCTTTCTGCCAACAATCCTAGTTTCGGAAATGAACCCAGGCTGGACAGCGTGGTTTTGACATTGCCGTACTTTAGTACAAAACAGGAAAATGATGCACAGGGAAATGCAGTATATAAACTGGATTCTATTTATGGAAATTCTCCATTTAAACTTTCAATTACCCGTTCAGGATATTTTCTGAATGATTTCGATCCTGAGGCAAATTTTGAAAGCCGCCAGCGCTATTATTCAGATCAGGAGCTATTATTTGAAAGCAATCTTATTGGGAATCCAATTTACGTGAATCAGGCTTTTGTTCCATCGGCCAGAGAAGTTTCTTATCTTCAACAGAATGAAACCGGAGAGCTAGATACAACAAGGGTTTCACCCCGTATGAGGATAAACCTTTCCAAGGAGTTCTTTCAAACAAACATCCTTGACAAAGCAGGTTCCACAGAATTGTCCAACACAAATAATTTCAGAAATTTTTTGAGAGGCCTTTATTTCAAAGCTGAACCGGTAAACGGGGATGGCTCTCTTATGTCTCTCAACTTTAATGATTCTGCTGCAGGAATCGTGCTGTATTTCACCAATATTGAAGAGGTAGATGGAGAGGAAGTTGAAAAACCAGGCACTTTCAAGATCAATTTTGGAAACAACAATGTTAATACTTTTAATATGCCATTCCCTGCACCAATAACCCAGGAAATTGCGGCATCCAGCAATGTTCCGGGTGCGGCTAATCTATTTATAAGGGGTGGTGAAGGTAGTATGGCTGTAATCGAATTATTTGAGGATGAAGCTGAACTGGCCGAGTTAAGGTCTAAAAACTGGCTTATTAATGAAGCTAACTTAACCTTTTATGTAAATCAGGAAATGGTTTTAGGGGGAGTAACTGAACCCTCAAGAGTGCTTTTATATAATCTTGAAACCAATCAATTACTAGCTGATTATGGTGCCGATCCAAGTGCAGTTTCAGAAAGTCCGAATCTGGCAGTAAGAAGTCATTCTCCTTTACTTGTGAGAGATGAGGATGAAAATGGAATTTATTATAAAGTAAGAATTACAGAACATGTACGACGTATTCTGAATCAGGATGCTGAAAATGTGAAATTAGGCCTTGTGGTAACACAAAATATAAAGGTTATTAATTTTGCTGCCCTAAGGCAGCCGGTAGATGGGATTGACAGAGTGCCTGCGGCATCTGTTATTTCGCCTAAAGGAACTGTACTGCATGGAAATTTGTCTCCCAATGCAGACAAAAGATTGAAATTTAATGTTTTTTATACAGAGACGAACAACTAAGATATGTGCGGAATAGTAGGTTACATTGGTAAAAGGGAAGCATATCCCATTATTTTAAAGGGACTCCAGCGTTTGGAGTACCGTGGGTACGATAGTGCCGGTATTGCGTTGTATGATGGGGAGAACCTAAACTTGTGCAAAACCAAAGGAAAGGTTGCAGACCTTAAAAAGAAGTTTGATGAAACAACTTCTACTAAGGGAAATGTGGGCATTGGCCATACACGTTGGGCAACCCATGGGGTGCCAAATGATGTGAATTCACACCCGCATTATTCAAATTCGGGAAATCTTGCAATTATCCATAACGGGATCATTGAGAATTATTCTACATTAAAAAAAGAATTACAGAAAAGGGGATACCACTTTTTATCTGATACAGATACAGAAGTCCTTGTAAATCTTATAGAAGATGTAATGATCAATGAGAAGGTGAAGCTTGGAAAAGCAGTTCAAATAGCCTTGAATCAAACAGTAGGGGCTTATGCCATCACGGTTTTTGATAAGAGAAAGCCTAATGAACTTGTAGTTGCAAGACTGGGAAGTCCTCTTGCAATAGGTATTGGAGAAGATGAATTTTTCATCGCATCTGATGCTTCACCGTTTATAGAATTTACGAGCAATGCGATCTACCTGGAAGATGGAGAAATGGCAGTAGTGCGTTTAGGAAAGGAGATCAAAGTGAGAAAGATCCAGGACGATTCCCTGGTAGATCCTTATGTTCAGGAATTAAAACTAAATCTTGAGCAGATTGAAAAAGGTGGTTATGACCATTTTATGATGAAAGAGATCTATGAGCAGCCAAGTGCTATTATGGATACGTACCGGGGAAGAATGCTTCCCAATGAAGGAATTATTAGAATGGCGGGTGTAGATGATAATAGCGAGCGCCTGGCCAATGCAAAGAGAATAATAGTTGTAGCCTGCGGAACCTCCTGGCATGCCGGTTTGGTTTCAGAATATATATTTGAAGATCTTGCGAGAATACCTGTTGAGGTTGAATACGCTTCCGAATTTAGATATAGAAATCCGGTTATCTATGAAAATGATGTGGTGATAGCCATTTCTCAAAGCGGGGAAACTGCCGATACTATGGCGGCAATAAAACTTGCTAAAGAAAAAGGTGCATTTGTTTTTGGAGTATGTAATGTGGTGGGGTCCTCGATCTCACGAGAGACTCATGCAGGCGCATATACGCACGCAGGGCCTGAAATTGGAGTAGCTTCTACCAAAGCTTTTACTACCCAAATTACAGTTCTTACGCTTATAGCTTTAAAACTGGCCAAGTATAAAGGGACTATTTCAGATTCTGAATTCAGATTCCATTTACAGGAACTTGAAAGGATCCCGGCAAAGATCTCCAAGGTTTTGGAGAAGAATGAGCAGGTTAAGGAGATTGCGTTTAGATACAAAGACGCTCCTAACTGTCTTTATTTAGGAAGAGGATACAATTTCCCGGTAGCGCTTGAAGGAGCCCTTAAATTAAAGGAAATTTCCTATATACATGCTGAAGGTTATCCTGCTGCTGAAATGAAACACGGGCCTATTGCCCTTATCGACGAGCAAATGCCGGTCGTGGTAATTGCCACCAATAAAGGTCATTATGATAAGGTGGTGAGCAACATTCAGGAAATAAAATCCAGAAGCGGAAAGATCATTGGTATAGTGACCGAAGGAGATGAAGCGGTTAGGGAGCTGGCAGATTATGTTATTGAAGTTCCTGAAACAATCGAGTCATTAACTCCGTTATTAACCACCATTCCATTGCAATTACTGTCTTATCACATAGCGGTTATGCTTGGTAAAAATGTAGATCAGCCAAGAAACCTGGCAAAATCTGTTACAGTGGAATAATCTCCCTGAGGTATAAATATTTTAAAAGTCCTTTTGGCATACGCTAAAAGGGCTTTTTTCATGTAGCAGGTATTTAATGCTTCAAAATTTAGCCTCCTAGCGCAATTTGAATTGGGGTAAAAAAACTTTTTTATTTTAAAAAAGTTGTGTGGCTGCCTGTATAATTTTATAAAGAAAAAACTATCTTTGCACCCGGAAAATGACTTGTGGTAGATTCTTATTATTAAGGGGATTATCATAACAAGTTTGTAGAAATTTCAATATTAAACATTAAAGAATTAGATAATGTCTAAAATCACAGGTAAAGTTGCACAAATTATTGGCCCTGTAGTGGACGTGGTTTTCAACAATGAAAACGCCGAATTGCCAAAAATTTACGATTCCTTGGAAATAACACGAAAGGATGGTTCGCTTTTGGTTCTTGAAGTACAATCCCACATAGGTGAAAACACGGTAAGAACTGTTTCTATGGATTCTACTGATGGATTGAGCAGAGGAGTTGAAGTAGTTGCTACCGGTGCGCCAATCCAAATGCCAATTGGAAAAGATGTATATGGCCGTTTGTTCAACGTGATTGGTGATGCCATAGACGGAATGGAAAACCTTCCAAAGGCTGGTGACAATGGTTTGCCTATTCACCGCCAGGCTCCAAAATTTGAAGACCTTTCAGTTTCTACTGAAGTTTTATTCACCGGTATTAAGGTAATTGACTTGATCGAGCCTTATGCAAAAGGGGGTAAAATTGGTTTATTTGGTGGTGCAGGTGTTGGTAAAACAGTACTTATCCAGGAATTGATCAACAATATTGCAAAAGGACATGGTGGACTTTCGGTATTCGCCGGAGTTGGAGAAAGAACCCGTGAAGGAAATGACCTTTTAAGGGAGATGTTGGAATCTGGAATTATAAAATATGGAGATGACTTCATGCATTCTATGGAAGAAGGCGGATGGGATCTTTCAAAAGTTGATAAAACTGCTCTCAAGGAATCAAAAGCGACTTTCGTTTTTGGTCAAATGAATGAGCCACCGGGAGCACGTGCACGTGTTGCATTATCCGGTCTTACTATAGCTGAGTACTTCCGTGACGGGGCAGGTGAAGGACAGGGAAAAGACGTTCTTTTCTTCGTAGATAACATCTTCCGTTTCACACAGGCAGGTTCTGAGGTATCGGCACTTCTTGGACGTATGCCTTCTGCGGTAGGTTACCAGCCAACTCTTGCAACAGAGATGGGTGCGATGCAGGAACGTATTACTTCTACAAAAAATGGATCTATTACTTCTGTACAGGCGGTTTACGTACCTGCAGATGATTTAACAGATCCTGCACCGGCAACTACCTTTGCCCACCTGGATGCTACCACAGTACTTTCACGTAAAATTGCCGAGCTTGGTATTTATCCGGCGGTAGATCCTCTGGATTCTACTTCTCGTATTCTTACTGCTGAAATTCTTGGGCCAGACCATTACAACTGTGCACAACGAGTAAAAGAATTATTGCAACGTTATAAAGAACTTCAGGATATCATCGCTATTCTTGGTATGGAAGAACTTTCTGAAGAAGATAAACTTGCCGTTTCACGCGCACGTCGTGTTCAGCGTTTCCTTTCTCAGCCTTTCCACGTAGCAGAGCAGTTTACAGGTCTTAAAGGAGTTTTGGTTGATATTAAAGAAACCATCAAAGGATTCAACATGATAATGGACGGGGAGTTAGATCACCTTCCGGAAGCTGCATTCAACCTTAAAGGAAGTATCGAAGAAGCGATCGAAGCCGGAGAAAAAATGTTGGCTGAATCATAATCAGGCGAAGCCTGATAAATTCCAAATTCCAAATTCCAAATCTCAAATAGAAGTTTTGGAATTTGGTGCTTGGAATTTGAATATTTAAATAAGAAGATATGTACTTAGAAATTGTTACTCCTGAAGCTGTTGTTTTTGGTGCCGAAGTTGAAGCTGTTAAAGTTCCCGGCGTAGACGGAGAATTTCAAATGCTGAACAATCACGCTCCTATAGTTTCTCTTTTAACTGAAGGTGAAGTGAAAATAAACCTTGCAGCCGGTGGACAAGGGAATGTGAAAAAACTTCCGGTAGAATTTCGCCAGGAAGGATCAAATGTTCTTTTCTATCCAATAAAAGGAGGAGTTCTTGAAATGAAAGATAATAAAGCCATTATATTGGCAGATTAGATTTGTAAAATCTTTAAATATAAAACCTGTTGCGAAAGCGACAGGTTTTTTTGTTGGGTGGGAATTTTACTGGGATGGGAATATGGATATAGTGCTCCAACAGAGCTATATTTTATATATGTAATAATTACATTTTTAAGAGAGTTGCTAAAAATTAAATAAAAAATAATTCCAAATTTTCTAAACCTCATAATAGTGAGGTCCTTACGATATTTTACTGTTTTAACAAGCCTGCTTCTTAAATAATTACTGTTATATTTGCC
>CAXAZV010000175.1:0-6754 GCA_963973375.1 uncultured Antarcticibacterium sp. | reverse complement strand
CCCCCGCATCGCTATCTGGGCTTGAAAAGGGAAGGAGTTTTTTTTGTATCTTATATATGATCATCCATTCTTTTAGGGTTTGAGGTTTTAAGGATCACTTCGTCACCCCATTAAACCATCATACCATCATACCATCATACCATCATAGACCCATCACATCTTCAAATCGTCACACCTTCAAATCTTCAAATCGAGTTATCACCAATCTCCTCCTCCGTGATGCCATTAATATTCGCCAGGGAATTCATAATGTCTTCAAGGTTATCAAATAATGTGAGGAGCATGTTGAGGTTTACATCATTGGTTCCCCGAAATTGCTCCAGGTCAAAATTGTAGGTGTCGCCAACCTGGAACATTGCATTTACTTCGGCAAATTCGCCCAGCATTCCTACATTGATGATCCTGTCGGTTAACTTGTTGTGCATTTTGATTAAAGCACGATAGGCAAGGATAATCTTTTCTCTGTACATGTGTTTTAAGTTAAAGAGTTAAAAATTAAAGTGTCTAAAAGGTTCATAGTTTAGAGTTCCACCCTTCGACAGGCTCAGGGTGACAGTGGGTTCGACAGGCTCAGGGTGACATTAGGTTCGACAGGCTTAGGGTGACATTGGGTTCAAGCTTTCCTCAATATGGTGGTACTGTTCTTTGGTTAAGATGATCTCCGGTTTTCTCATTGTTTTTGATTTCTATAGCTAATATAGAACGAGGAGGCGACAAAGGGTGACGCTTAAATTAATGAGTAAAAGAGTAAAAGAGTAAAGGAGGAAAAGATTTAAAGATTGAAAAAAGTTAAACCCGCCTACCGGACGGACAGGCCTGTCTGTCGGCAGACAGGCTCGAACTGACGGCTTCAGCAAATTATCCAGATCAGAGAATGGCACTTTTCCCCACAGTTCTTTATTACGGGGAAACGAATCGATACGCACGCGTCTTCTATCTCATCCTAAAGCTCTCACTGCCTCCAGGGCCTGTTGGATCTCATCTTCGTTATTAATCACACTGGGGGCAAAACGGGCGTGAGTTACCCGGTATGGAGTGGAACTGGCGACAATGTCCCGTTTCATGAGATGATTAACCACCTCATCTGCCGAGTGACCTTTTATATCAAAACACACCAGGCCGGAGGAAAGGGAAGAATCCATTGGAGTACGAAGCTCAACATGCGACATTTCTGCCAAACCTTCCTTCATTAATGTGTTTAGTGAATGAATGCGATCCTGAATGCGCTGTTTACCTATTGACATGTGAAATTTAAAAGCCTCTTCCAAAGCCCATCTGTGTTCAAAGGAATGAAATCCTCCCGGGGACATGTGATCACCAACCGGTATCGCTTCTAAAGGTACTGCGCCCAACCAGGCCCCGTAACTCATGCCAAACCCGGGAATTACCGGGGAGACTTTTTTCCATGCTTCGGGACGGCCCCAAACAATTCCTGTTCCACGCGGACCAAATATCCATTTATGCGTGCCGGCCATGAAAAAATCACAGCCCAGTTCCTCAATCTTCACATTTTCAATTCCCAATCCGTGGACGCCATCTACACAAAACAAAACCCTGTCCTCTGGAGCGTGGGAGGAATTCAGCTGTTTTAAGGCTTGAGCCATAGCTGCAATGGGCAACTTAACTCCGGTAGAGGAATGTACCCACGTAACTGCAAAAACTTTGGTGTTATCGCGAATCCCATCCAGCATTCGGGAAATAATTTCATCTGTGTTTGCCTGCTCCGGCTCGTCGTATAGGGATATTTGCCTTACGGTAGCACCGGTTCGTTCTGCTCTATGCCGAAGAGACATTTCGGTTGCGTAATGGTCGTGGGTGGTGGTAAGGATCTCTTCTCCCTGGTCAAGTTTTATCGTACCGTAAATTATACTGAGTCCCATGGTGGTACTATCGGTTAATGCGATATGGTCTGGATTCGTGCCTAGGTACTCTGCCGCTGCAGCCCTTTGGGCAGGTTCTGCAGTCATAAAATGTTCATGCCAATGATGTACAGGGTCATTATCAAATTCACGCCTGTGACGTTCAATTGCCTCTGCAACGGGTTTGGGATGACTGGCAAGTAAAAAGGTGGCCAAATGAATTCGCGATGTAGTCAATGAAAATTGTTTTCGAACAGATGGCCAGTCATTAGGATTGAAATTATTATCCCTAAAATTGGGTAAACCGGCTTGGGCAGATACATTATTTAACAGTGGAAGGGAGCCTAAGAACAAACTTGTATTGGCTAAAAAATCTCTACGTTTCATAAAATTCCTTTTAAATTAAAATGACATACTCTCAAATAGTGCAAACCCCCAATAAGGATATTGGATTCAAGTTTGTTATGACAGATAAATTAACCGGTTTGTTTACCTACATCTATTTAAATAAACTTGATAATGCTTTGGACCACATAATTTACCGCTATGAAACAAGCCCGGTATAAACGGCAAATATTGTCCTCCACATCTTTTATTTTCCAAAAAACTCCCGAAGGTGTAAAACTCAAAACCTAGGGGGATATTCACTTTTAAAAAATGCAAACCTCCAAGGTCTTGTAAGTGTAAATTTCTGGTTACCAGTGTTATAAATATAAATTAAAAATTAATATGATAGAAATTTTTTAATTCTTCAATTCTCATAGCTGATTTAATTGAGGTGTTTTACAAAAACCAGGGGAATATTTTGGGGCCCTCGCCTCTGTTCTCGATACTATTTTTTCTTCGCTTCGCTTCGGAAAAAATCACTCGAACTGACGGCGGGCAGGCTTCTTCGTCAGTTCGAGTGTTTTTCTATCCTGCAGTAGCAGGATGGGAAAATGTATCGAGAACGACGAAGGGAAGGAGAATATTTTGGAACACTCGCCTCTGTTCTCGATACATTTTTTTCCTCAGCTTTCGCTTCGGTAAAAACACTCGAACTGACGGCTGGGGGGTTGTTTGTTTGAACCAGTTCTCCATACATTTTTACCAATACTTTCGCATTGTGAAAAACACCCTCCTACCGGACGGGCAGGCTCGAACTGACGGTTTTAAAATTTGTATCGAGAACGATGAAGGGAACGGCTGAATGAAACTTACTTCGAAAAATTCTTCTTTGCCAGATTAGGTAGTTCATTAAACTCACCTGCAATAAGTGCTTCCTTTTTTACACGGGACCAGTTTTTCACCTGTTTTTCTGTGGCGATGGCGTTGTTGATATCTGTGAACTCTGCATAAAACACGAGTTCTAACGGTAGCCTTTGGGAGGTATAACTGTCAGGGTACTTTGAAGATTGATGTTCTAACAGGCGCTTTTGTAGATTGGATGTGACACCTGTGTAAAAAGTGTTGTCAGAACATTTCAAGATATAGACGTAACTGATTTCCATTTAATTAAGATACTGTTTTTTCTTCTTCGACTGTGCAGGTAATTTTTGACGTTGCCTCTGTTCTCGATACATTTTTTCCCTTAGCTTTCGCCCCGGTAAAAAACACTCGAACTGACGGCGTTTGGGGTTCTTCGTCAGTTCGAGTGTTTTACCATACTGCGGTAGCAGGATGGGAAAATGTATCGAGAACGACGAAGGGAAGGGGAATACTTTTGAAGATTCGCCTCTGTCTCGACACTATTTTTCTTCGCTACGCTTCAGAAAAAATCACCCGAAAAGGGTGCTCAATTTTCTTTCTTCCTCTAACCGTCAGTTCAATTCCGCATTAAAAAGGTTAAGTTTTAGAGGAAATATTTAAAGTCAGAATCTTCTGTTAAATCAAAAAAAAAGAATTACCTTAAATGTTGGTAATCAAAAGTTTATGTCGATTAATCGTTAAAACGGAAAAATATTTTCCGTGCTTTCCTTCCCCCGGAATCGAACATTCCTTGGATTAAATAAATATTAACTTTTAACCCTTAGAAATTATGAGTGTATTAATGATTCCAATCCTGGCGGGGGAGGTTGAAAACTGGAAAAAAATGTCGCAGGAATTCAGCGGCTCCAAAAAGGAAGAATTTGAAGATTTCAACAAGAGGTATGGGCTTACCCGTCACGATGCCTGGCTATGGGAAACCGATTCCAATACTTTAGCCGTAGTTATGCACGAGGGCCCGGGTGAAGAGGAAGTCATGAAAAAGCTGGCTGAATCTAACTATGATTTTGATACCTGGTTCAGAAATAAAATTTCCACAGTTCATGGTATTGATTTTTCGCAGGCGCCAGATGCAAAACCTCTTCAACAATACATAAGATCACGTCATTAGAGCGGGAGTTGTTGTAAGTGATTGAAAACTATGGGAAAAAGGATTATTTTTTAATGTCGAACCTTTTAAATTAAGTCTTATGAAAACAAATATCTACCTTATATTTTTAGTCTGTTTGACTGTGACTTTTTCAGCATATTCTCAAAAATACAAAACAGCTGCTGATACAGCGAAACTTAATAAGGAGTACCTAAAGGTAACCCGGGAAATTCAAGAAATCACTTCAAAACTGGAGGTTGCCAACAGTGATTTGACCACTTACCAATCGCAGGCTAGGACGGCCGAAATCAAAGCAAAATCTTCATCAGAAAGCAGCAAGGATAAGGCTTCTCAAGCGAATAAAGGGGACGTAAAAGATGCAAGAAAGGCAAAAAAACAAGCCAAAAAAGCCTTTAAAAGGGCCAAAGACTCAGAATCGGCCGAAAAAGATGTAATTAAACAACAAAAGCATATCAAGAAATTAAAAAGAGAATTAGCGCGAAAGCAGGATCGCTTAAAGGAATTGGATCAAATGCGAAATTCTATTAGGTCCCAAATTGGATCGATGTAAAATTGGAATTCTCGATACAATTTCTTTTCGCCTCCCGGCTCTAAGAAATCACCTGCCTGCCGGCAGGCAGGCTCGAACTGACGAGGGTCTTCTTGCACAACACGTCAGTTCGAGTGTTTTTTGCTGTAGCGACCGCGGAAGCAAAAAATGTATCGAGAACTGGTTGGAAGTTTCTAACTCCCCCGATTTCTCGATACAATTTCTTTTCGCCTCCCTTCTTATGTTTTCCTAAAAACTACCGTCTACCCTCTACCGACTACCGTCTACCGCCTACCGACTACCCTCTACCGACTACCGTCTACCGACTACCGACTAAAAACTACTGATAACCCATTTTTACTTTTTTCCGAAAACTGGCTTTTATGTTCCAATCGCTACCCCAGGATCTGTTTTTGTTTCATATAAAAAGCGTCTGCCTGCAGCTGCATAAGCTCGCGTGACTTTTTTCGCTTGTAGTCGTAGAGTTCCTGCTCTTCTGCAATGTCGGCATATACCTTGTTATTCACCTCGGCATCTGTTTTAAGGATGAGTTCCCGTTGCTGAATTTGTTGTGAAACCCAGGTTTGCAGTGCATTTTCCTCTTCTTCCAGCTTCAGGTCATAAGCTCCTTTTGGCGAAAGCAGCTTGGCGATAATTGGGGAAGTCTCGATTGCCAGAAACAAAAACATAATAAACAAAGAGGGCAGGAACGGCAGTTTGCCTAAAGCGCTGATGCGTGCCATAAGTCCGTCAAAACCATCAATAACAGGCTGCGACTCATTTACCTTTCCCAGATATTCCTGGTTTAAGGAAGCGATCGAAGCCTGGGCAGCTTCAATTTTACCTGCATTTGTTTCCTTTAATTCCTGAAGGGCCAGCAACTCGGCATCATGCTTTTGTTTTTTTTCGGCATATACCGGGCCTTTTCCTAATCTTTGGGTTCCGGCAGTACCTTCGGCTTCTGTGATATAGGTGTTGTAGAGGGCGTTGACCTCGGCTTCCTTGGAAGTCACTTCCTCTTTTAAAGTGGCTATTTCCTGGTTAAGCCCGGTTATTTTTGGATTAAACCGGGTGGCGATTTGCTCCTGGTTTGCCAGGGTCATATCATTTTTTTGTTCCAGTAATACCTGGTTGATCTCTTTCTCAAATATTTTAAGTTCCAGGGGTTTGGCTATTACTATAGCGATGATCACCGCCAGAATTATTCGCGGTGTGGCCTGAAGTAACTCACTCCCGAAATTGTTTTTCTTTTTAATGGTTGAGACTATAAAACGGTCTAAGTTAAAAATTAGGAGCCCCCATATAAAACCGAATATAACGGCGGTAAAGTAATTATCAAATACGGTGTAAAGCGCATAAGAAGCGGCAATAAATGCCAGGACGGCCGTGAAGAAAACCGTGGCGCCTATGCCTGCATATTTTGTTTGTTCGCCGGGAGAACAGGAGTCGAGGATTTTGGTATCTGCCCCGGAGCAGAAAATAAAAAATCGTTTTAGCATGAGATGATGTTTGATTGATGAAATATTATAACGCAAATTTCTGTCATTTCTTACAAAAAAAATCAAAATAATCTGTTCTAAATTTCTGAAGGAAAGTATTTTAGGGAATCAGATAGAGAGAGTTTTTATATCTTATGGATTGTTTCAATTCCAGATCTCTTAAACAGCGTAGAACTGCATAAACATTTTACCCTTCGACAGGCTCAGGGAGACACAAAACCCTTCGACAGGCTCAGGGTAACACAAAACTCTTCGACAGGCTCGTGGGGGGCATAAAATCCTTCGAAAGGCCCAAAGGGACATCTTAAATCCAAGATCCACCCTTCGACAGACTCAGGGAGACATGTCTTAAATCAAAAATCCACCCTTCGACATGGCTCGGGGTGACAAAGATTAACCTACAGTCGATAACTTACAACATACAACCTACAACCTACAACTTACAACACTGAACTCCTACTTCCTGATCAAATAAAAGGTTACTTCAATGTGTCTCACTTTTACCAGAGGT
>CAXAZV010000174.1:0-6836 GCA_963973375.1 uncultured Antarcticibacterium sp. | reverse complement strand
CCTTTAGCTTTGAACTTGGAAAGGTGAAAATGGTAGAAATTAGAGAGCGAATGGTTGGGTTGTTAACGCAGGTAGACCAGAGTCTCGCAAAACAGGTAGCTGAAAATCTTGGAGTTGAATACCCAAGAGAACCTGAAAAACCAATGAATAAGGGAATACCGGCAGATGCAGGACCGGAAGAATTTGAGCCGAAGCATGTAAAACAATCTATAAAATCTTCACTTCCTTTAAGCATGCTTAACAACCTGGTTGAATTTGTTGCTTCCCGTACGGTAGCCTTCTTGTGCGCAGATGGGGTAGAGGATGATTCACTTAACTCTATGAAAAAGGCTTTGGAAAAAGAAGGTGCTACTGTAAAAGTAGTAGCCCCTAAATCAGGAATGCTTAAAACCGGTGGAGGAGAAATGGTAAAAATAGATGATAGTTTCCTAACCACCACCTCTGTTGTTTTTGATGCAGTTTATGTGCCCGGGGGAGATCAAAGCATTTCCAAACTTAAAAATGATGGAGACGCTATTCATTTTCTAAATGAGGCATACAAGCATTGTAAACCTATTGCTGCTGCCGGTAATGGCGAACTACTGGAGAGCACCTATTTTTACCATAAATTACCAAAGGATCAATTCGGTAAAAAAGGAGTTATTCTAAATAGGGAGAAAGAAAACTTGCCAGAAGATTTCATTTCTGCCATAAAGAAACATAGATTCTGGAACAGGGAGAAGGCTGAAAATATTCCGGCCTGATATTTACCTTACTAATGAATTAAAGATCCGGGTTATTTAAACCCGGATCTTTTTTTAATTTTTTTTGCCAAAAATACGTTTAAAAAAGCCTTTCTTTTTTTTGCCTCCTGTTTGGTTCTTTTTTCTTTGTTTATCAGGATTGGTTAATAACCTTTCCAGGAAACCGTCTCTTTCTTCCGGTGCACAATCCATCATTTCAGCCACGCTTGCCCAGGTTGGAGGGAAACGTGCCTTAGTGATATCATTGTATTTTTCATCCTCATTCAGGCTTTTAAGAAATAAAGCAAAGATGGGTAAGGCAGAATTTGCTCCCTGGCCAATGGATGTACTTCTAAAACCAATGCGATGATCATCTGTTCCTACCCAGGTAACAGTTACCAATTTTGGTGTGATCCCCACAAACCATCCATCTTTATTAGCCTGTGTGGTACCGGTTTTTCCAGCAATATCATTTTGGAGGCCGTAAACACTTCTCAATCTGGCAGCCGTACCCTCATTCACCGTGGCCCGCATCATTTCAATCATAATCTGCCGGTTTGTTTCTGTAAATGCCCTGTTGGTTGCAACATCGGGTTTAAATTCGGCCAGAAGATTTCCTTCGCCATCTTCTAATCTGGATATATAATAAGGTGTACTTGGTTTTCCATCATTGGCAAAACTGGTGAAAGCCTTTGCCACCTCTTTTAAACTAAGCTCTGCAGTTCCAAGGGCAATGGATGGAACCCTTGGAAGATCTGAGGTTATTCCCATCTTTTTGGCCTGATTCACAACATTTTCAATTCCGGTTTCCATAAGGACCTTCACTGCAATTGTGTTTATAGATTGACTTAGGGCTGTAGTAAGATTATAATTCATGTAAGGATCCTCTTCAGGAGCCCCGGAATTGGAAGGGGTCCACCCGCCTTCATACGTAACTTCGTTCACAGAAAAATAGGAGCAGGGACCAATACCATTTTCCAGGGCAGCTGTATAAACAATAGGTTTAAATGTTGAACCCACTTGTCTCTTACTCTGGCTTACGTGGTCAAATTTAAAATGTTCAAAATCAACACCACCTACCCAGGTTTTAACCGCCCCTGTTTCAGGTTCTACTGCGAGAAAGCCTGCATTAAGGAATTTCACATAATGTATAATACTGTCCAGCGTACTGGCTTCTACCATCTTGTCCTTTCCGTAGTCAAAAAGTTTCATTTCCCTGGTATTCTTTCCCAGCTGGGCGAGAACTTTCTCATCGCTTAAACCATTTGCCTTTAGTTTCTTAAATTGATCTGTACGTTTGGCAGCGTCCAGAATGATGTCTTTGTTTTTAAGCCAGGGGCCATTCTTGCCATAGGATTTTTCATGGGTTTGTTGCAACTCTTCGAGATGGGTTCTTGTGGCATTTTCAGCCAGTTCCTGCATATGGTAATCAATTGTGGTATGTACAATTAAACCATCCCGGTATATATTGAATTTTTCACCATTTTGGTTTGGTAAGGTGTCAAGTATAGAAATAAGGTCCTTTCTAAGCTGTTCCCTGAAATAGGGGGCAAGCCCCTGGTCATGGCTGTAAAACTGATAATCGAGAATGAGATCTTTTTGCTTTGCCTCTTCCATTTGAGCATCAGTGAGATACCCGTATTTATTCATTTGAAAGAGAACAACATCTCTTCGCAACCTGCTTCTTTCAGGAAATATTCGCGGATTGAAATAATGGGAAGCTTTTAGCATCCCCACCAATACTGCCGATTCCTCCAGCGCAAGATTGTTGGTGCGTTTATCAAAAAACTTTGCTGCAGCACTTTCAATACCGTAGGTGTTATCGCTAAAAGGAACAGTATTCAAATAAAGTGTTAAGATCTCCTTCTTTCCATAAATCCTTTCAAGACGTTTTGCAATTATTGCTTCCTGAACTTTATTCACAACAATACCAAATGGTCCGTAGTTTTTACGTCCATACAGGTTTTTTGCAAGTTGTAAGGTAATTGTACTTCCCCCGCCGGAAGATTTATCCTGGAGTAGTAGGGTTTTGAAGAAAACCCTTAGTAAACTTTTGCCATCAATACCACTGTGTTCATAAAACCGTACATCTTCTGTTGCTATTAAACCTTCAATAAGATGTTGTGGTATTTGTTCATATTTAATGGGTTGCCGGTCAAAAACATAATATTTCCCTATAAGTTCACCATCTGCAGAGAGTACCTGGGTGGCTTCATTTTGTTTAAGCTCAGACAATTCCTGGGTATCCGGTATCTTGCCAAAAAGGCCAAAATAAATAGTGAAATAAAATATTACCAGTAAAATGATAAGGGAAGAAAAAATTCCAATTGCAATTTTTGCAGGCTTAGGTAAGTTCTTTATTCGTTCAAGCATAGTTAAGTATCAACCTACAAATAAACGAATACTAATAAAATATTATTTCCCTGTTTATGTTTATTTTAAGAAAATCAAAATAATTTAGAAAATGGGGGAATCAAAATAGCCGTTACTTAAGGTAGCAACGGCTATTAGTCTAAAAATGAATACATAAATTATATTTTTAGGGTTATTTTAATTTGAGTATTCCAGTCTCTTATAAGGCATTAATACGTGTACCTTCTTCTATCGTACCACTCGCCTCTGGATGTTTGCCTGATGTTCAAGAAATTCCTACGGGTGATACTGCTGCCATCATTCGCTAATGTTGTTTCTAAAGTTCTCATAATGTAAATTTTAAAATTGAATTGTTAATCGTAACGTCTTTTACCGGACCAGGTGATTCTGGTAGATCCTTGAAGGTTTAAAAAATTCCTTTTGTCGGTGGTGTGGTGTGAAGTGTTCATGGTTGTGATTTTTTTAAATTATTATTTTAGGTCGTATCGTCTTCTGTTAAACCAGGTTTCTCTGGTGCTTTCTTTTAGATTTAGGAAGTTCCTTCTTTGCATTAAGTTTCCCTCTTTAATTCCTGTGAAATTCTGTAAAGTTGTCATGTTTAAAAGTTTAAAGGTTATATCTAATAGACTACCGAATTATAGGATTGTTACAGTACTATGTATAAAATAGTAGTATTTAACAGATTTTTAACTTTTATAGCGTAAATCATTGGTTTTTAGAATTCTAAATCCTGTAATGGTGACCATTATTCAGGATCAATATGAAAATTAGAATTTGCCCATACCTGAGTTAGTTATTTAATTGTAGTTTCTTTTTAGATTTGGATTATACCTTTACCTTAAACAAAACTCCATTAAAATAATAGAGTAGAAGATGGGAAGGAAAACCTGGACAGTGTCCGGCAGGCGTCGCTCAGGTTGCATTTATTTCGAATAACACCAATATTAAAAATATGAATATGCAAAAAGCTGCTTTTTTAATTGTTATGGGGGTTTTGACTGTCGTGGGATTTTTAATTTTTGGAGTTGACAGTAGAAGTACTACAGAAGGGGTTATAGAATCTGATTCTGTAAAAATTGAAAAAAAATGGGAGCTTCCAAAAATATTAAGAGAGGTATCAGGAATTGCTCATATGGGTAATAATAAGATTGCCTGCGTGCAGGATGAAGATGGAATTATCTTTATTTATGACCTGGTTTCTTCTACAATAGAAAAAGAAATTGAATTTGCAGGGGCTGGGGATTATGAAGGAATTAGTATGGTAGGCCACACGGCTTATGTTTTAAGAAGTGACGGGACCATTTTTGAGATAATTAATTATACTGAGGCAGCTCCCCAAACTAATCTATATACATCGCCTTTAAAAGGGAAACTTAATTTTGAAGGCCTTGGTTATGATAAAAATAATAACAGGTTATTAATTGCATTAAAAGAAAAATCTGGCGATGACTTTAAACCGGTATATGCTTTTGACCTTGAAAATAAAATATGGGTTAGGGAGCCGGTAATTAAAATTAATTTCAATGATCCGGTTTTTGGAGTTCTAAATCAAAAGATATCAAGAAAAATGCTTCGACCTTCTGAAATTTCCCTGCATCCTTCTACTGGAAAAATATATATACTTGACGGTCTTGGGCCAAAACTCTTAATTTTAGACCCTACCGGGAAACCTGAAGAGTTGCATATTTTAAACAGGAAACAATTTCCGCAAGCAGAAGGCTTAACTTTTGGCGATGCAGGAGAAATATATATATCAAATGAGGGGTTCGGGCAGGCCGCTAATATTTTAGAAATTTCCCTGAATAAATAAACTATGAAGGATAAAATAGAAAAGGCCTCAGTTAAAAAAAGCAAAGCACCACTTTATATATCGCTTGTTATTGTTACTTCCATTGTGATGGCATATTTTTTCATTCCCGAGGTTCAACAGTTCCTTAACAATGCCTGGTATACCCTCACCAGTAACGATGAAGAACGAATAAGAACCTGGGTAGGGGATTTTGGATGGATAGGCCCCTTGGTGCTAATTCTCGCAATGGTATTGCAAATGTTCTTACTTGTAATTCCTTCCATTGCACTTATGGTTGTTTCTATTTTAGCTTACGGTCCCTTTTTTGGAAGTCTAATAATTTTGGTGGCTATTTTTTCTGCTTCAACTGTAGGTTATATTATTGGAAGGTATTTTGGACCGGTTATAGTAGAAAAGCTTATAGGGCATAAATCTGAACGAAAAATAAGTCATTTCCTGGATGATTATGGATTCTGGGCGATTATAGTTACCAGGCTTAACCCATTGCTGTCTAATGATGCAATTAGTTTTGTTGCAGGGATACTTAAAATGGGTTACTGGAGATTTATTGGGGCAACCCTGGTAGGAATTTCTCCCCTCATCATTTTTATTGCAGTACTGGGGGATACTACAGATGGTTTAAAAACAGGATTGCTTTGGGGTTCTATAATAAGTTTGATCCTTTTTGTAGGCTATGTGTGGTGGGATAAAAAACGAAAAAAATAAACAGGCCCGGGGCCTGTTTATTTATACCTTTTAATCTTTTTATGATTTTTGAAGTTCCCGGGCTACGGCCTCCACTTCACTAAGTACTCTCAGAAGATTTCCGCCCCATAATTTTTCAATATCCTCTTCTGTATAGCCCCGCTTTACCAGTTCTACAGTAACATTAAGGGTTTCTGAAGCATTGTTCCAGCCTTCAATTCCGCCGCCACCGTCGAAATCTGAACTTATTCCTACGTGCTCAATTCCTATAAGATCTACCATATAATCTATATGATCTACAAAATCTGAAACATTTACGGGAGAAATGGATTCCTTTAGTTTTTGAATTTGAGGAGTCGCGGCGGTAGTAACTTTTCTATACTCATTATAATATGCAGTTCTGGCATCATTATCCATAGCCCTTATACTGTCACGGGGCAATACTTTTATTCCCATTTTTTCAGCTTCGGCTTTATGAACTTCCAATTGGGCTTCGTTAAAGGCATTATGTTTTTCGGTATTTACATAGGCGCTAAAAGCAACGGTTTGTACCACACCACCATGTTTCTTAAATAACAATAAAAGTTCGTCATCAAGATTGCGGCTGTGGCCACATAAAGCCCTTGCTGAAGAGTGAGAAGCGATCAAGGGGGCTTTAGAGATTTCAAACATTTGCTTAATAGCTTCTTTGGAAGGATGTGACACATCAATCATCATTCCCACCCTGTTCATTTCAACCACAGCATCTTTTCCTAAATCACTCAGCCCATTATGTAGCCATACATTGTCTTCTTCTCCAGTATTGGAATCGCTTAACTGGCTGTGTCCGTTATGGGATAGAGACATATAACGGGCACCTAATTTATAGAATTTTTCAATATTGCTTAGATCCTCACCCAGGGGATAAGCATTTTCAACGCCAATCATTCCAACCAGTTTTCCCTGGTTTACAAGTTCACGCACCTCAGTAGCAGTAGTGGCCAAGCCAATTTCATTTGGAGCAAGTTCATTTACCAGTTTATGGATCGCTTCAAATTTGGACATTGCATTTTTAAGGGCTTTTTCATAGCCAGCTGTGTTGAGTTCTTCCTGGCCGGTATATACAATAAACCATGCCACATCAAGACCACCGGCCTTCATTTTGGGAAGATTCACCTGTGTTTCGAGGTCCTGGGTATAATTTCGGGAATCTGTAAAATTATTTACATTAATATCGGCATGAGTATCAATAGTGATCACCTTCCCAT
>CAXAZV010000173.1:0-6842 GCA_963973375.1 uncultured Antarcticibacterium sp. | reverse complement strand
TGTACATATGTTTTATCCTAATACTAACCCTAATGAATCAAAAAATGAAGAAAAGTTGTAATTGGTTTTTAGTGCTGCTTATCGCAGGAATAACAGGGATGACCCAGGGCCAGACTACAGACCTTGCGCGAATAGAATATACATATTTCCCCCAATCAGATTCAGATAATTCTTTCAGAAGATTCCGCAGTTTTATAAACTTTCCCATTAAACTGAATGAAAATGGGGCCTACCTGGTACCCGGAGTTGAATACCGCAATACCAATTTAAAATACAATGATCCTGCATTTTTTGACACCAATGAGCTGGATCATTTTCAGTCATTTTCAGGAAGCCTGGGCTATACCTTTAAAATGAATGAAACCTGGCGTTTTGGTGCTGAGGCCGGCTTGCGGGTAGCATCAAATTTTGAAACAGGTGAAATGATCAATGATGATGTTATCTATACCGGTGCGGTTTATTTCATTAAGACCACAGAAGATGAAAGGTATGTAGATCCTGTGCGGCTTATCCTGGGCTTATCATATTCCACAACCTCGGGTATTCCTTTTCCTTTGCCCGTTATCAATTACTACAAGAGATTTAGTCCGGACTGGTCCTACACCCTTGGGATACCTAAATCCAATTTAAAATATTATATCAACGAGAAGAATGTGCTGCAGGGGTTTGTTACCCTGGATGGTTTTTTTGCCAATATCCAGAATAATTTTTATACCACTCCCAATGGCCCTTCTTCCAACTTGCCAATGGCCGAAAATATTTCAATGACTATTGTATTGGCAGGGTTGGGGGATGAGTATAATTTCACCAAGAATCTTTCACTCTACTTTTATGCAGGACATACCCTCGTAAATGATATTCGCCTACGTGATGGAAATCTGGATAAGGTGTACACAATTAATGAAACCAATTCTTTTTATGGCCGTACCGGCTTAAAATTTAGTATATTATAAAATGGCAAAGATCCTTATTATAGAAGATGAACCTGCAATAAGACGGGTATTGAACAAAATTCTTTCTGAAGAGAACAGCAATTACCTTGTGGAAGAGGCCGAAGATGGCCTGGCCGGCACTGAAAAAATTAAAGATGAAGATTTTGACCTGGTGCTGTGTGATATCAAAATGCCGAAAATGGACGGGATTGAAGTCCTTGAAGCTATTAAAAAAATAAAACCCGAGATCCCTGTGGTAATGATTTCCGGCCATGGAGAGCTTGATACTGCGGTAAACGCTATGAGATTGGGAGCTTTTGATTATATTTCCAAACCGCCAGATCTTAATAGGCTTCTTAATACAGTGCGTAATGCGCTGGACCGGAAAGAGCTGGTTGTTGAAAATTCCCGATTAAAGAAAAAGATTGGGAAGAACTATGAAATGGTGGGAAATTCTCCTGAAATATCCCGTATCAAAGAGATCATAGAAAAAGTTGCCCCTACAGATGCACGGGTTTTGATCACTGGTCCTAATGGTACCGGAAAGGAACTTGTTGCGCATTGGCTGCATCAAAAAAGTCAGCGCTCAAACGGGCCAATGGTTGAGGTGAATTGTGCCGCAATTCCATCAGAACTTATAGAAAGTGAATTATTTGGGCACGTCAAGGGGGCCTTTACCTCGGCCAATAAGGACAGGGCAGGGAAATTTGAGGCAGCCAACGGTGGTACTATCTTTCTGGATGAAATAGGAGATATGAGTCTTTCTGCCCAAGCTAAGGTATTACGGGCCTTGCAGGAAAACAAGATTTCCAGAGTAGGAAGTGATAAAGACATCAAAGTAGATGTACGGGTAATTGCCGCCACCAATAAAGATCTAAAAAGGGAAATCGAAGAAAAAAAATTCAGAGAAGATCTCTTTCACCGTTTAGCCGTTATCTTAATTCAGGTTCCGGCACTAAATAATCGTCGTGATGATATTCCTATTTTGGTAAATTTCTTTAATGATAAAGTCACTGAAGAGCAGGGAATAAATAAGAAGGAATTCACCCCTCAGGCACTTGAATTATTAAAGCAATATGATTGGACAGGAAATATAAGGGAATTGCGCAACGTGGTAGAGCGACTTATTATATTAGGAGGAAATCAGGTTACGGAAGATGATGTAAAACTCTTTGCAAGTAAACAGTAATAAAGGTTCAAGGTTTGGGATTCTAGGTTAACTGGAAAGAAAACCCCATACTGGCGTACTGCATATAACAAAGAGATTCTTTCTGCACCCGCTCGTAGCCTTCGCTTTAGAATGACATTCTGTGCCCAAATAACTTATACTTAACCCTAAATTACAGACTACTAATCCCTAATCCTATTTACTGTCTTTCAAAGATTTTGGAATATATCTCAAAAAATACATAGTGTCTCCGCTGGGGTGCTTCCATTCGTTGAAAAGTTCAAACCCAAAGCGTTGGTATACAATGGAATTTTGGCGCATCCTGGTTTCAGCGTAGAGCGGAATTTTATATTCTTCGGCCTGCCTGTAGAATTCATCCTTCATTTCCTTACCTGTCTGGGTATCGGCTCCACGGGCATCGGTTTCGATTCCCCAAAACCAGCAATATAGATATTCACCTGTTTGGGGTCGCTGATTTTTAATATATGATTGCGATTTTAAAATCTTTATCGCATTGGAAAAACCTGTAACATTCCATAGCAGTCCCAATTGTTCAGGGATCTCCTTCCAGAAATTTTCTTCCTGCTTGCTTGTTTTAAAGAGAATAGCAATCCCTTTCTCGTTTTCAGATATTACAAGTGCGTCCTTTTTAATGGCCTTATCAACCATATGAGTAGCCAGATAGTGAAATCTTTTGTCAACTTTAGAATCGTTTTTCACAATTTCCATAGAGGTAGGAATCTCCTTTAATAACTGAGCTACCTTTTCTATAATTTCTTCTCTTTTCAAGATGGGGACATTTATTGACGAAGATAAAAAAATTAGGTTTTATATATCCTATATTTATGAGCAAATCATTTTCTATGAAAAATATAGACCTTTCTTCCCTTAAAGTGACCTCGAAAATTAATATTCGCGAGACACCCACCCGGCTGGATATTGAGGCCACTGCCAAAGAGATTAAAAAAGATCTTAAAAAGACCAGAGATGAAACAGCAGAGTGGCAGGATATTCTTTATGCTCATGGCAAGTATGCTGTGCTGGTTTGCCTGCAAGGGATGGATACATCTGGAAAGGACAGTTTAATTAGGGAAGTTTTTAAAGGATTTAATTCCCGGGGAGTAATCGTGCACAGTTTCAAGGTGCCCACAGCCCTGGAATTGAAACACGATTATCTATGGCGGCATTATCTTGCCTTGCCTTCCCGCGGGAAATTTGGAGTGTTTAATAGATCACATTATGAAAATGTACTGGTTACAAGGGTTCATCCGGAATATATACTTGGTGAAAATTTACCCAATGTAAATAGTGTTGAAGATATTGATGAAAATTTCTGGGACAAAAGATTTGAGGAAATTAGAAATTTTGAACAGCATTTAGCCGATAATGGCACCATTATCTTTAAATTTTTTCTAAATCTGTCAAAAGAAGAACAGCGGCAAAGGCTTTTGAGAAGACTGGACAAAGGTACTAAGAACTGGAAATTTTCTCCCGGTGACCTTAAGGAGCGAAAACTATGGCAAAAATACCGCGATTATTATGAAGATGCCATTAACCGCACTTCTACTGAAGATGCACCCTGGTATGTGATCCCCGCCGATGATAAGTCTATCGCCCGTTATCTGGTTGCAAAGATCCTTCATGATGAACTTCTAAAATATGACGATGTAAAAGAACCTGCACTTTCCGAAGAAATTTATCTGAATATTGACGCATACAGGGAGGAGTTAAAAAAAGAACATTAAAGCCTGCCCATCCCAATTTATTTTTTTAAATAGCATAAAATTTTTGAAATGAAACATATAGTATTGATAGGGCTAAGCCTTTTAATTGGTCACAACGCCATTTCCCAGGTAATTGAAAGGGAGCAACAGGATTCTCTGGAGATAAGGAAAATATATGATACGGCGCTGTTGAACGGCCGGGCATATAACTGGCTCGACCATCTTTCTACGCAAATAGGCCCAAGATTGTCTGGGTCCTATAATGCGCAACGCGCAATAGATTATACCAGGAAAGAGCTGGAAGATTTAGGTTTAGATAAAGTGTGGTTGCAACCGGTTATGGTGCCTAAGTGGGTGAGGGGTGCAAAGGAAACGGCGTATGTAGAAACTACTCCCGGAACAAAAAGGGATCTTAAGATTACCGCTTTGGGAGGTTCAATAGCCTCTCCCGCCGGTGGTACAAAGGCTGAATTCATCGAAGTGCAGGGAATAGAGGACCTTGCCAAATTTGGCGAAGAAAATATTAAAGGAAAGATCGTTTTTTATAACCGCCCCATGCAGGCAAACCTTATCAATACTTTTGAAGCCTATGGCGGCTGCGTTGATCAACGCTACTCGGGAGCAGCCGAAGCAGCAAAATACGGAGCAGTGGGAGTAATTGTTCGCTCTATGAATCTGCGGCTGGATGATTTCCCGCATACCGGCACTATGAGCTATGGAGAGCTTCCGGTTTCCCAAAGGATCCCGGCGGCTGCGATAAGCACCAATGATGCCGAATATTTAAGCGGAATTTTAAAAATACAGAAAGATTCAAAACTATATTTCAAGGTAAACAGCAGCCAGTTTCCCGATGTGGAATCCTTTAATGTAATTGGAGAAATAACCGGCACTCAGTTTCCCGATGAGATCATTGTTGTGGGTGGGCATCTGGATTCCTGGGACCTTGGAGACGGTTCTCATGATGATGGGGCAGGAGTAGTGCAATCTATGGAAGTGCTTAGATTATTTAAAGAACTGGGCATAAAACCCAAAAGAACTATTAGGGTGGTATTGTTCATGAATGAAGAAAATGGACTGCGTGGCGGAAATAAATATGCCGAAATTGCCAAAAAGAACAATGAAAATCACCTTTTTGCACTGGAAAGTGATGCGGGAGGGTTCACCCCACGCGGATTTTCATTTGATGCCGGTGATGGACAGTTTGCCCAGATTGAAAACTGGAAAAAATTGTTCAGTCCCTACCTTATTCACCAGTTTGACCGGGGGGGAAGTGGTGCCGATATTGGACCTCTGAGAAATGGAACCACCGTTCTTGCTGGCTTGCGTCCAGATTCTCAACGTTATTTTGATCATCACCATTCAGATAATGACACTTTTGAGCATATCAATAAGCGCGAACTCGAACTGGGCGCGGCAACAATGACCTCTTTGATCTATCTTGTAGATAAATATGGATTTGGGGAGATCTCCAATGTTAGCCAAACGAAAATGTAATATAGGCCTCACGTTTTGAATTGTTTTTTAATGAGATTTACCTTCGTGAAATTGAGGTTGTAAACCTGAACTATGGTTTAAAAGGGGAAGGAAGTTTCAAAATTAAATTTCCCTTTCCATTTCACCGCCGTGAAAACCCTGCTATCTTTGCAACTTAAAATTACGCAGTGCAACTTTCGGCCTATACAAGGGAATTCAGGACCAATCTTCACATCGCTTTTCCGGTTATGCTGGGGCAGCTTGGCCATGTGATGGTGGGATTTGTTGACAATCTTATGGTAGGCCAATTGGGGGCAGCGCCCCTTGCTGCGATCTCCCTGGGGAACAGTCTGGTGTTTATTGCACTTTCTCTGGGCATAGGTTTTTCATTTGCGATCACCCCTTTAATAGCCGAAGCCGATGGCTCGGGCGACCTGGAAAAGGGCCGTAGTTATTTTCATCATGGTGTTATCCTATGCACCGTCACGGGCATAGCGCTTTTTCTTATGCTCTTATTGGCAAAGCCCATCCTTTATCATCTGGATCAACCACCGGAAGTGGTAGACTTGGCGATACCCTATCTTGAAATTGTAGCCTTCTCTATGATTCCATTAATGGTATTTCAGGCCTACAAACAGTTTGCAGATGGATTGTCTCAAACAAAATACTCTATGTATGCCACCCTTATTGCCAATGTGGTAAACATAGTTTTTAACTATTTACTTATTTACGGGATTTGGATTTTTCCGCGTCTGGAACTGGAAGGAGCTGCATGGGGCACCTTAATTTCCAGGTTCTTTATGGTTTGGTTTATCTGGGAAATCCTGCGACGAAAGGATAAATTTCGTGATTATTTTGTGTGGAGCAAAAAGGAATTTCTTAAATCAACCATTTTTAAACGTTTGCTGGCTCTGGGATTCCCTACGGCCTTACAAATGTTCTTTGAGGTTGCCATTTTCACGGGCACCATTATCCTTGCAGGGACATTGGGTACCAAAGCGCAGGCAGCAAACCAGATAGCCCTGAACCTCGCTTCTATGACTTTTATGATTGCCGTAGGTCTTGGGGTAACCTCTACCATTAGAGTGGGAAATCAAAAGGGTTTGAAAAATTACAGCAAATTGCGCCAGGTTGCCTATTCCACCTTTCTGTTGGTGTTTTTAATTGAAGCCGTTTTTGCTATTGGTTTTATCCTATTGAAAGATTGGATGCCTACAATTTATATAGATGATGTTGAGGTGATTGTTCTGGCGGCACAGCTGCTTGTTATAGCGGCTCTGTTCCAATTAAGTGACGGTCTTCAGGTAGTTATCCTGGGTGCCTTAAGAGGGCTGCAGGATGTTAAGATTCCCACTTTAATATGTTTCATTGCATATTGGCTTATAGGTTTTCCAATTTCCATTTATTTTGGCAAGGAAGATCAACTTGGGAGCATGGGAATATGGCTGGGATTGCTGGCGGGTTTAAGCGTCGCCGCGGCATTGCTGCATTATCGGTTTAATTACCTTAGTAAAAAATTAATACTAAAAGAAAAAAATGTGGTTT
>CAXAZV010000172.1:0-6879 GCA_963973375.1 uncultured Antarcticibacterium sp. | reverse complement strand
ATTTTAGCCAGGTTCTGGGGTTGGTACCTTATTATCTTTTTCATCATTTTAACCTTCAACCCTATAAGGATCAAACAAATTTTTGCAGATCTAAGGGATCAAAAATTTCTCATTATTACGGCCTTTCTGGCGATCATCCTTGGACTGGTCTCCGTCCTTTTACATAATGTATGGGAACCGGGTTGGAAATTTATTATAACTGCTATAGGCTGGACATCTCTATTCCTTGGCCTAGCCCTCTTTATTTTCCCAGATCCCTCATCCAGGAGACTGGAATCCATTAATATCAAGTTTGTACAGGTTATCTATGTGCTGCTTTTTCTGGCAGGCCTGTACCTTCTAAACATTGGGTATTCTATTTTGATTTATTAAAATAAAAATCTTATAAAATGCAGGTATTAATTAAAAAATTTAAAGAAATAGGCTTAGACGATTTACCACTTGTTGGTGGAAAAAATGCTTCTCTGGGAGAAATGTTCAATGAATTATCTAAGAAGGGGGTGAAGGTCCCCGATGGATTTGCAACCACGGCCAATGCTTTTTGGTTGTTTCTGAAAGAAAATAAGATAGAACAGGGCTTAAAGGATCTTCTTACAAAATTGGACCGAAAAGATTTTTCCAATCTTAGTGAGATTGGTTCTGGGGCACGAAAATTAATCATGGATTCTAAGCTATCTCAAAAATTTTCCGAAGATATCCTACAGGCATACCGTGACCTGGGAGATAGGGAAGATATTGAGGTTGCCGTGCGAAGCAGTGCTACCGCTGAAGATCTGCCCGATGCAAGTTTTGCAGGACAGCACGACACTTATTTGAATATTATTGGAGAGGAGGCCTTATTACAGGCTGTTTTGGAATGTTTCGCCTCACTTTATACAAACAGGGCAGTAAAATATAGGGAAGATAAAGGTTTTAAGCATGATGAAATTGCCCTATCTGTTGGGGTTCAAAAAATGGTACGTAGTGACCGGGCTTGTTCCGGGATAGGTTTTACCCTGGAGCCTGAGTCGGGATTTAAAGAACTAATACAACTCTCCGGTGTATATGGGCTGGGGGAAAACATTGTTCAGGGAACAGTAAATCCAGATGAATTCTATATTTTCAAACCTACCCTCCAACTTGGCAAGAATGCCATTATTCAAAAAAAATTGGGGAGTAAAGAAAAAACTATGATCTATGCCGAATCCCATGGCCACGCTTCCACCACAAATATTGATACCGAAATTTCCAAACAAAATAAATTCGTTCTTCCAGATGAAGAAATCCTTACCCTGGCGCAATGGGCCCTTGCTATTGAACAGCATTATGGCAAACCAATGGATATTGAATGGGCCAAAGACGGGATTACCAATGAACTATTTATAACCCAGGCAAGGCCTGAAACAGTGCACCATTCTGCAAACCAAAATGTATTCATTGAATATAGTTTAAAGAAAACCGGCGAACTGCTGGCAACCGGAAATGCTATTGGATCCAAAATAGCGGTAGGGCCTGCCAGAATATTAAGATCGCCCAAAGATTCACACCTTTTAAAATCAAAGGATATTCTTGTCACCAATACTACGAGCCCGGATTGGGACCCATTGCTAAAAAGGACCGCGGGGGTTGTAACAAACCGGGGTGGGCGTACCAGTCATGCTGCAATAGTAGCAAGGGAATTGGGCGTGCCTGCCATTGTTGGAACAAATGACGCTACCTTAAAGATAAAGGATGGGGAAATTATTACAGTTTCGTGTGCTGAAGGAAAAACCGGTTTTGTATATAAGGGTGCACTTGAGTTTGAAGAAAAGCGTATAGACTTCTCCACAATAAAACTTCCTAAAACCGAAGTTAAATTTATCCTCTCAGATCCTGAAAGGGCCTTTCAGTTATCGCTGTTTCCAAATAATGGAGTAGGACTATTGAGAATGGAATTTATAATCACCCATATGATCAAAATTCATCCTATGGCCCTTGTAAACTTCGATCAAATTAAGGACATAGAGGTCAAAAATGAAATTGCCAACCTTACCAGAAATTATCCTCAAAAAGAAGATTATTTTATAGATGAGCTGTCCCAGGGAATCGCTGTTATTGCCGCGGCTTTTTATCCTAAAGAGGTAATAGTAAGAATGAGTGATTTTAAGACGAATGAATATGCAAACCTTATGGGAGGAACCCAGTTTGAACCCGAAGAAGAAAATCCTATGTTGGGCTTTCGTGGGGCTGCCAGGTATTATAATGAGCTGTATCGTGAGGGATTTGCCCTTGAATGTAAGGCGATTAAAAAAGTTCGGGATGACATGGGACTTACCAATGTAAAGGTGATGATCCCGTTTTGCCGCACCCTTGAGGAGGGTAAAAAAGTGGTTGAAATAATGGCAAAAAATGGCCTGGTTCAAAAGGAAAACGGTCTGGAAATCTATATGATGGTAGAAATTCCCAGCAATGTGATACTGGCAGAGGAATTTGCAAAGATCTTTGATGGTTTTTCAATAGGATCTAATGACCTTACCCAACTCACTCTGGGCATAGACCGGGATTCTGAGCTTATGGCCTCTCATTTTGATGAAAATGATAGTGCTGCGAAATCTATGATAGCCCTGGCTATTAAAAAAGCAAATGAAGCAGGGATAAAAATTGGTTTATGTGGGCAGGCACCCAGTGATTTTCCGGAGTTTGCCTCGTTTCTTGTAAATGCAGGAATAGATAGTATATCTTTTAACCCTGATGCTTTATTAAAAGGAATAGATAATATAAATATTGCGGAAATGGGAAATTGAAACATTGGGAGGTGCCTGCAGATATTTTGTGCAAATTGCAGCTACGGGTAACCCACCACGGGGTATTCCCAAAACGAGGATATCTTATCCTGTGTATTTTAAAAGTTTTTCGGCCAACCAGTATCCTGCGTCAATTCGATTTGTAAAATATTTTCCTAATAATGAAAAATCACTGTTTTAATAACCGTTTTTGCTTTTGATGTTTTAATACTTCTGAAACATTTCCGAAAATTTCCTTTTTTAAAATCCTGTAATCCCTGGTATAAGCATTCATTTCTTTTAGTTGTTTTCGATGCTCATCGCGGTACTTTTTTTCCTCACCGGGTTGGTCTATCCCATCTACCATAATTTCCAGGGCATTGCAATGTTTAATTACTTCTTTGAGAAGTTGCTCTTCTTTTTTTTCTGAATCACTTAAGCGAATGATCAATTCCTTGGTTTTATCAAGATGATGTGACTCAAGAATGGGTAAGGTGTACTCCCTGAGCATATCTTCAAGAAATTTATGCTCATCTCTTATAAATTTTAATTCAGAAGTCCATTGCAGTCCGGAAAAATGCATTTCTTCAGGACTTTTCCATTCGATATACCTGAAATTTTGATTGTCGTGTTTCATGATGTTTAAGATTTTAATGGTTAAATTTTATGTTTAACTGAGGGGGGCTCACCGGATGCAGGTTTTAGAAAACCTGTAAAGTTTATTAAAGCCAGGGTAGGTTAAAGGTTTATTCTGGATTTGGTCTTTACCGAATGGTATGAAGTTTTTTTAGGTCCAGAATCTTTATATTTCGTCCCTCGATATCGATAAGATTATCTTTTTTTAACTGCGATAGGCTTCTTATTAAGCTTTCCGTTGAAATTCCGGCCACGTTGGCAAGATCGCTTCTGGAAATTTTTATTGAATCCTGGGGGTTCTCCTGGATATTTTCGGCAAACTGGAGTATTGTATAGGTGGTTTTTTTAAGAACTGAACCATAAGCGGTGTCCAATAGATGCTTTCTTAAATTGGTAAGATTTTCAGAAAAAAGATCGGCCAGTTCCAGGGTTAATCCAGGATTAAGTTTTAGAAGTTTCCTAAATTCCAGACTAAGAATCCTATAAGCCATACCATCTTCGAGAGCCGTACATGTCTCGGCGTACAAAGAAGATGAACCAAAGGAATAAAATCCCAGCAGGTCTCCTCTTTTATATAGTCCTGTAATCAATTCCTTCCCATACTCATCCATTTTATAATTCTTAACAATGCCATCTCCAAGTAAATAGATATAATTGGCATTTTCATCTTCGCGGTAGATGATACCTTTTCTGTTGAACTCATAACTTTCCCCATTTAGTTCTATATAGTCCTTAAGGTCGCTAAGATTGTTTACAGGATCAATAAGGGGTTTTTTTAATGGGATAGATCGATTTTTCTGAAGGTGGGAATACTTTTCAAGCTTGCTGTAAATGGTGCGAATTAGCTCCTCTTCCTGGAAAGGTTTAGTAAGATAATCATCGGCTCCAAGGTTCATTCCTTTCCTTACATCTTCTTTATCAACCTGGGCGGAAACAAAAACAAAAGGGGTATTGTGAGTAAGCTGGTTTTCTTTTAAAACCTGGAAAACCTTATAACCATCCCACAGCGGCATTGTAATGTCACAAAGGATTATATCTGGAGCATGCTTAAGTGCCAGTTCTACTCCAATTTTTCCGTTCTGGGCTGTAATTACTTTAAAATTGGAAAACTCCAACATTTCCTTAGTGTTATCCCTTAATACAGGATCGTCCTCTATATATAAAATGGTTTTCATTCGTAAGAATTAAGTATGTGTTATTAATAAAAACCAATAGGGGTAGAGGGGAATTATTAAAATCTCAGGGGTTGAGAAATTTTTTAGGGTAAAATATACCCCTTATAATTGCCAGTTAAATATAACCAATTTCTCCCACATAATTACCTCAGGAGACAATTATTAACTGTTGATCTTATAAAAAGACTGACTTATATCATTGTAATTTTTCTTTCTTTCTAATAACTTAACTACATATTAAAATCTTAGTGATGTTTACGCTCGAGGACCTTTATTCACAGCTGGGGAAATTATTTTACGCCATTGCAGCATCAGATAAAATGGTGCGCGAAGAGGAAAGAAATACTTTAAGGATCATCCTGGAAAATGAATGGAAAAACGATTTAGTAAAAACAGGGGAATGGGAATACAGTGCGGCAGATCAAATTGAAATGACCTTTGACTGGATGGAGCTTAATCAACCTTCCGCCTACTCAGTTTTTAAGGAATTTAAAGATTTTAAAAATGATAATGAGGAGCTTTTCACACCAGAAATCAAAAATATGATATGGAAAACTGCCGATGGAATAGCCTCCACTTTTGCAGGAAAAAATAAATCGGAGTTGGTAATGCTATCCAAACTTAAATCGCTTCTTTCAAATTAACTAAGATGCTTATAAAACAACTTAACTATAATTTTTCCGCTCATGCAAAAAATCGCTAAAATATTATTACTCACAGATTTTTCAGAGGTTTCTGAAAATGCCACCTGGTATGCTCTAAAAATCGCGGAAATTACAAAAGCCGCCGTAAACATTCTCCATGTAGTAAACACGCCTGTAGACTGGAACACAATTTCAATTGAAAAAGAAAAGTTATATCCAGAAACCAGGGAAGAAATAAGTGATGTCAAAATTAAACTCAATACCATTGCACGAAGATTTGAAGATAAGGGCATAATTACACATCCACTTTTAGTCTATAACCTTGGTGCAGAGAATATTGCAGAATATATAAAATTTGATGAGATAGATCTTATTGTAATGGGGTCGCATGGTACAAAGGGGATCATGGACTTTTCCCTTGGATCTAACACCCAGAAAATTATAAGAAATGTTTCCAAACCCATTCTTGTAGTAAAAAATGCAGCTGGCCGCGAGGATATTGGTAAAATCGTATTTGCATCCTCTTTTGGTGAAAAACAAAAGAATGCCTTTAAAAATGTGTTGGGTTTATCTGAACTGATATCAGCGCAATTGAATTTGTTATATGTGAATACTCCTTATAGTTTTAAGGAGACTCAGGAAATTGATATGCTTTTCAGCAATTTTTGCGAAGATGAAGGGAAAAATTCATGTAAGAAACACACCATAAATGCCAATAATGAGATTAGGGGTATAAAATATTTTACAGAGAAGAAGGAGGTAGATATATTTTCAATAGCCACAGGAACAAAATCTGGCCTGGCTCAGTTCTTCATACCAAGTCTTACTGAAACCCTTATTAATCACCTGGAGGTCCCTGTTTTAAGTATTCATCAGAATGATAACTAAGGAACTAATCTAAGGGTAAAATTGGAATGAATATTTTAAAATTAAAAAAGCCGGGAAAATTTTCCCGGCTTTTTATGCTTTAAATGTAGCGAGAACGAGATTTGAACTCGTGACCTCCGGGTTATGAATCCGACGCTCTAACCAACTGAGCTACCTCGCCATTTTTATATTGCTTTTCAGGAATATCAAAGGCTTATTATTACCTGTCATCCCTCTTAGCGGGTGCAAATATAAAAACTATTTGAGTTGACACAAACAATATTTTGCGAATTATTTATTTTGTTTATTTTTTATGTTAACAATTAATATTTATATTGCCCGAAATCTAACGGACAAAGCATGGAAGATAAAGTTAAGTACGAAATGGAGTTCCCAATACAGGCATCTCCATCGTTATTATATCAATATATTTCAACCCCTTCAGGTTTAAGTGAATGGTACGCAGATAATGTTAATTCCCGGGGGGAACTTTTTACTTTTATATGGGACGGATCTGAAGAAAAAGCAAAACTTTTAAGTAAAAAAAATGGCGAACGCATTAAATTTCGCTGGATTGCTGATGAAGATTCCTCTTATTACTTTGAAATAAGGATACAGGTAGATGAGATTACAAAAGATGTTTCAATAATGATTACAGATTTTGCTGAGGAAGATGAGGTGAATGAAGGAAAAATGTTGTGGGACAATATGATCTCAGATCTTAAATCGGTATTAGGATCTGTATAAAAATTCTTTATTTAAATAGTACCTTTGCCCCGTTTCTAACCAAAAACGGGGTTTTTTTATGATAAATAT
>CAXAZV010000171.1:0-6904 GCA_963973375.1 uncultured Antarcticibacterium sp. | reverse complement strand
CCACCGCTGTATATTACACTTTCATTTCCGCCGGAATCCTTATGTGAAATATCACCATCAAGAATAAAAGTAACTGTTTCCATCCCCCGGTGAGGATGTGGCCCAAATGGGAGACCGTTATTATTTGGTCCATAGGTTTGAGGCCCATGATGGTTAAGGAAAAGGAAGGGATCTATCATTTGCAAATCCCGCGTGGGCATAGGGGAGTAGGTAACAAGATCGGCTATTGGGCGATATTCCGCTTTATGGATATTTTTTATGATTCGCATTAATGGCAGTTTCTTTACAAGGTAAAAAATATTAAACTGTTTTCAAGGCCTTAGCCAAGAGAAAAGGTATTAAATCTCAATTAAAAAGCAATATTGGAAAATGGATCCTGAGAGCGGAAAATAAATTTTTCGTAACCAAATTTACGATGAGATTTTTCCCTACTTTGGGAATGTATTTAAAAAAGGTCTTATTATTAATGAATAGCAAAAGTATTTTTGTCTAAATGGTTAAGAAACAGCTTTATCAAAAAAGTTATTTTCACGGTGTAAAACTATGTATAACTACTCTTTTTCTATTTTTAAGTTCAGCGGGTTTTTCCCAGAACAGCCAACTGGATGTAGGCTTAAGATTTCAGAAAACCGTTAATCTTTATTATGAAAACGGGTTTACAGCTCAATATACCAATAGCCACTTACTCTCTCAACGTTTATATTTTGGGTTATCCTATGTAACCAGTAGGCTGGGAAGTGCTATGGGATCCAATGCCATAAAACAGGACAATATTTTTATTTCTACAACTTATATGTTTAGACCGGCAAGAAGCCTTAAACCATTTTTAAGATTAAATACGGGCTATTTTATTGCAGATTATGAAGATCCGGTTTTTGATGTTTTACCAAATACATCCTTTTTACTTTCGCCCGAAGCCGGCCTCGCATTTAGTTTTAATAATCCACTGAAACTACATTTTTCCCTGGGATATAATCTTATAACTGGTGACGGTGTTGATGGAGCCGGAACTTTATTTCCATTATTTATACAAACCAGTGTTACCTGGAACGTATTCTCAAATAATAAAGATGATGAAAAAGTTCTTTAGCTGTATTTTGGTTTTAAGTGTTATAATGGGGTGTTCCAAAGATCCCGTTATTACCAATGAGATGTTGGACGGAGATTTAATATTTGATCCTTCACTTTACAATCCCCAGGAATTTCTCGTATCATATGCTATTCCCAATCCTACTCCGGAACAGGCTCTTATGCCGGTTATTATTACGAGTCATGGGTATACTGCTACTACTTTCGAGTGGAATGAATTTGTGGAATTTGCAGGTTCAAGAGATGTACTGGTTTCACAAGTTTTATTGAATGGCCATGGCCGGACTTATAATGATTTTAAAAATTCTACCTGGAGAGATTGGCAACGTTCCCTCACTGATGAGTATGAGCGGTTGGTTCAACAAGGCTATAAAAATATTCATTTTCTGGGATCTTCTACGAGTGGGGCGCTCATTCAAGAATTGATCGCAGCCAATTATTTTGAAAACCGGGTAGCCCCCGGGCAATTTTTATTGGTAGATCCCATAGTAATTCCCTCCAATAAAAGCCTTTCTTTAATTCATGTATTTGGACCTATGCTTGGGTTTTTGGAAGAAGATCAAACTGCTGAAGAGGACAAGGTTTTTTACCATTTCAGACCGCAGGAAACTCTGCGGGAATTACAGGATTTACTTAACAAGGTTCGCAAGGAGCTGGAAAAAGGAGTTGTATTACCACAGGGAAGTTCCCTTAAAGTTTATAAATCCATTCAAGACCCCACGGCAGATCCTGTAAGCGCAGTGCTTATCTACAAAGGCTTAAAAATGGCTGATGGTAGCCCTGTAGACGTGGAAATGGTTGAATCTGGATTGCATGTATTTACGCGTCTAGAATTAAGAGATCCTACAAATAATGACCGTTTAAATCAATTGGCTACCTTCAATGATATTATATCCCGCGTTTCAAATAATTGACAGGAACAATTTGCTTAGTCCTTATTCCGCACAAAAATTAGTTTAAAACGTCCTCGTTGATTATCACGTGATTCAATTTCAAATTTATTAATGGCATTGATCATAGGGGTGAGTTTTTGGAACCCATAATTCCGCGAATCAAAGTTGGGTTGTTTTTTTTGAAGCAAGCTTCCCACATCTCCCAAAAAGGCCCAGCCATCTTCATCGGCAACATCAGAAATTGTACTGGATATTAATTTTATTACTTTGGGAGTGATCTTATCAAAGTCATCCTTTCTGCCAGCCTTGTCTTTAGAGGTTTCCAATTCAGTCTCCCGGGTCCCGGCTTTAAGGATCTCGATGTAAATGAATCTGTCACAGGCAACTATAAAAGGCTCCGGTGTTTTCTTCTCACCAATTCCTATTACATTCTTCCCGGCTTCCCGCAATCTGGTAGCTAGTCTTGTAAAGTCACTGTCACTTGAAACCAGGCAAAATCCATCTACCCTGTCTGAATACAATATATCCATTGCATCAATGATCATTGCAGAATCTGTTGCGTTTTTACCCTGGGTATATCCATATTGTTGAATGGGATTTATAGCATTCTCCAGCAATACTGCTTTCCATTTTGCAAGATGAGGTTTGGTCCAGTCGCCATAAATGCGTTTAATCGTGGGATTGCCATATTTCGCGATCTCTTCCATCATTTCTTTTATATAGGCAGAAGGGATGTTATCCCCATCAATAAGTACGGCTAGTTTATTTTCCATATTATTTTAATAATTTCTTTAAAGGTAAATTTTTTTAATGAAAAAAGGCGGCAATTTTGCCGCCTTTGGATGGTTGCTGGATTTTGTCCCGATTTTAGTTATAACGAAATAAAGCATTCATATTTGAGCTTTTTTCCGGCATATTTTCTGAGTCCACCAGGAAAACAGAACCGCCCTGTTCAATAACTTTTTTCGCGGCAAGATTCATCAGGGAAGTGTTATCCTCAGTTTGGTTATCCTGAATTTCAACCGCCATATTCTCTTCATCAAAAGTTCCGAAGATATCTTGGCGCTCCTGAAGAAACAGTGTGTCTACTTTTCCTTCATAAATGGATGGTAGAATATCTGTTACCTTCACAGATGTTTTTTCCCTGGATAACTCCCGGAACTGTTTGGTCTTCTCGTTGCGGTCTTTTTCCAGATGAGGTTGAATAAGTTTCAATGCTTTGGCGTGTAAATCCTGCATGTTTTTATTATCTGCAGGATTACCCGGCACACTTTCAGGATATAAATTATTAAAAGTGTTGGCCTCTTTATAAATTGGAAATAAAGAATCTTCACAAGAAACTACCAATGGAACGGTTTCATCGTGAATGATCTTGTCTATTCCCTGATCTACCGCCCTGAAGAATCTAAAAATTTCATCTTTTCTTTCTCTATCTGCTCCGGCGTGTCCATGCATATTGGTTTGACCGCCACCGGCTCCCTGGGAATTGAATTGAAGTGATTTTTCCTCAAAATCAAAACCTACTCTTTCTTCCAGTCTGGAAGGAGTGATATCGTCAACATCAATCTTTATAATACTGTAATTGGTGGCTTCAAATAGTGCAACATGTTTTAACTGGATCTCAAGAATGTAGAATCTGCCTTTACCATTAAACATTGGGACCAAAGGTGTGAGATAAAACTCTTTTCCTATATATTCAAATTCCTCAAAATTCAAAGGGAAGGTGTAGTATTCAAAAACATTTTCTGATACGAATAAAGCAAAACCATCTGACTGGTGCCGCCAGAAATCACTATTCTCAATTAACTTTAAAACAGGTCCGGCCATGTTATCAATTTTATCCTTTGAAACACCTTTCTCCTCCAACCTCGTTTTAATTTCTTTCCACTTTGATTTAAGGTGCCTTTGGTTTTTGCCTTCCAATACATCTTTCCCACCTCTTTGAGTTGGGATATATATTGAAATGCACACATCATTGTTAAATAATGCTAAACTGGTAAAATCCTCTTTACTTATTATTGACATAATAAAATACTTTTAAGTGAAAAACCGCATTGGGAATCAATAGATTACACCACTGTTTTCACTGGTTTATAATAATGATAAGATAAGCCGATTTGGAATAAAATCAAAGGGAGGAGGGTTCGCAGACTGCTAAATGTTTCATAATAAGTGTTACAAAAACCCCTATAAGATTTGAATATGAATGTTACTCTAATTCATCATCCGGCTCCACGTGAATAAGAACATCTGCAATCTCTGGGAGTTCGCTTAATAGTCGGTCTTTTACTTCGTGTGCAATATCATGGCCTTTTTTAACGGTGATCTCTGCGTCTACAGCAATATGAAGGTCAACAATGAAAGCCATTCCCATTTTACGCACATAACATTTTTCAGTATCCACAACCCCGTCAACTGTCATTGTGATCTCTCTAACCGTTTGGATGATGTCATCATGCATATGCTCATCCATTACCTCGCCAAGAGCCGGCCTTAAAATTAGATAAGCATTATAGAGAATAAAACCCGATGCAAACAGGGCCGCCCAATCATCGGCAGTCTCATAACCATCTCCCATAAAAATGGCAATAGAGATACCTATGAAAGCCATAAGAGAGGTAATGGCATCACTTCTATGATGCCAGGCATCAGCTTTTAAGGAGGTACTCTTAGTTTCTTCTCCTTTCTTAGAAACAAACCGGTAAAAAAGCTCCTTAATTATAACTATTACTGCCAGAACAATAAGAGTGTAAGATTCGGGTACGCTGTGCGGAGTTTTAATATGGTCAATGCTTTCATACGCAATAACGGTGGCCGAAATTACAAGGAATCCCACCACAGCAAATGTAATAAGGGGTTCAACTTTACCATGGCCATATGGATGGTTCTCATCTGGTGGTTTGGTGGAATATTTTAAACCTATAAGTACAAGGACTGAAGAAAATACATCTGTAGTAGATTCTATAGCATCGGCAATAAGGGCGTAGGAATTTCCAAAAACCCCGGTTATTCCTTTAGCGATGGCCAGCAGGGCATTTCCTATAATGCTTAACCACGAGGTGTTGATTGCCTTCTGAATGTTGGAATTCATTAAAACGTTTAATATTATGCGATAAAGTTACGCGGCACGAAACAATTTATGAGTGGAATGCGGAAAATTTTATTTTCACCCTTAAAATCAATAGAACTTATGTAAAATATACCTTAATACAAAACCACCAATTAGGATGCTTATACCGGAAATTATAACCAGAAGGTCCAGAGAAAATGCCATTGTCAAGCATCCCGTTAAGCCAAGTAGGGGAATAGCCTGCCCGTATCGCCTATCTTTCTCTGGTTGATTTAATGCTGCAATATTGGTAATGCTGTAATATAATAGTATTGCGAAGGCGGCCGAGCTCAGGATTATTTCAAACTTTCCAAATAATGTGAGCAGTATTATTAGCATACCGGTAACCAATATTCCTATATGCGGAACAAGATTCTTATTATGAACACGTTGAAATACGGGAAAAAGGTCTTTTCTCCTTCCCATAGCAAGCATCATTCTGCTTATTCCCAGGATCTGACTTAAAAGTACGCCCAGCATTGCAGTAGATGCGCCAATGGTGATTATAACTTTTATTTCAGAATTATCCAGGGCATTGGCAACCAATTGTAAGGGAGAGGTGCTTCCTGCCATAGCTTCGGCACCAATTACGCCTATGGCGATAAACGATACAAGAGCATATAAAATTATTGCGCTTACAATTGTAATAATTACAGCCTTTGGAATTGTGCGTTTGGGTTCTTTAACTTCCTCAGCAAGAGTTGCGATCCGGGCGTAGCCGGTAAAAGCAAAAAATAAGAGAGCAGTTGCCTCAGCAATTCCTGAAAGCCCAAAGGGGGCAAATGGTTGAAAATTTGAACTATTTATTTCAGGCATTCCCTGAATAATTAAGTATAACAGAGAAAGAATTGTAATACCTACAATTCCCAGATTTAAATAACCTGTTTTTTTAATTCCGAAGAAATTTGCAAATGTGAGAATTATAATTGCTGCAATAGAATACATCAAGGGTGAACCAAAGGGTGCCAATTGGTAAAAATAACTTCCAAATCCAATGGCTACTACACTTCCCGCAGCAAGTTTACTTATTATGAACATCCAGCCTGCAGAAAATCCCAGGCCAGGATTCAACAACCTGTAACCGTATTCATACGTACCACCTGATTGGGGATATACTGCGGCCAGTTGTGCCGAACTTAAAGCATTAAAAGCTGCCACAATTCCAGCTATGAGAAGACTTATGAGGAATGCCGGACCCGAAATTCCAGCTGCAACCCCGGTAACAACAAAGATCCCGGCACCAATAATTGCCCCCAATCCTATCCCTACCGCATCTTTTAATCCAAGTGCCCTCTCCAGTTCGGCTATGCTTCTTTTCTCCATTTTCCCCTTGCAATTTACCACCAAAGTACAAAAAAACGTTCAAAATTTTTGTCGCCAGATTTCATCCAGATTAGCGGAGACCTTTTCCTTTGAATTAATTCCCGAACTTCAAAATGTATTGTTTTATAGGTTACCCACTCTTCATTTGTGGATGGATCTCTGGGCCAATCCTGTTTAGTTGGAGCATGAAAAAGTTTATCTCCATATTCTGAAGCTGTAAAATCTCCCATTCTTATCCAATAACCAGCAAAGCAGGCCTTATTTATATCTTCTGTCTTTGGCTCTTTTATGTTTTTAGGTAGAAATAAAGAAGCTTTAAAACATACCTGTTGTTCAATTTCATTTATCTGAAGGTTATAAGATTTCAAAATTTCCCGGGTTTCCTCCTTATAGAGAAGTGGCAACTGCTGTTGTTCTAATTTGGTAAGCTTGTGGAGCAAAGAATCTTTGCGGTTTGGGCCAATCCATCTGGCAGCCGGATCTTTAATAG
>CAXAZV010000170.1:0-6913 GCA_963973375.1 uncultured Antarcticibacterium sp. | reverse complement strand
GTTCAGATTGTGGCGCCTTCAATTCTTATGTGTATCCGGGGGAATCTTTACTCGGGGAGTTGAATGCCCTTGTAGCCGCAGGTCTTACTCCCCGGGAAGCATTAGAAACTTCGGTGATCAACGGCCCACAATTTTTTGATCTTCAGGAATACTTTGGAAGTGTTGGGGAAGGGAAGGTTGCCCATTTAATTTTACTCAACAACAATCCGCTGGAAAATCTGAAATATCTTGAGAACCCTGAAGCGGTAATTAAATCGGGTAAAGTATATACCCGGGCAAAACTCATCGCAATGATGGAAGAGATCAGGAATAAATAAATTTGCCACAAATTGGAAATTTCTTCGTTCCCCACCCCAGTTCCGGGATAACATTTGTTGCAAGTTTGAATGTCATTTCTCAAAGATTTGAAAGAGGCAGGAGCCACAGAATTTACAGGTGTTCTGCTACAAATCCTGTGGGCCTATTTGAATTGCCCGGCACACAATTACCCCTGCAAAAGTAAAGTTAATTAACAGTATTTGAGATTTGTCCAGGTCCTAAAAGCCTAATTTAATGCTCGCAAATTTTTCTTCTGAGGCTTAAAATTTCAGGAGATAGGGTAAAAAAATTAGAAATTTCAGAAATGACCAAGATTGAAAATTTTGATGTGATCATCATAGGCGGAAGTTATGCAGGGCTTTCAGCAGCGCTTAGCCTTGGAAGGGCGCTTAGAAAAACCCTGGTTATAGACAGCGGTACTCCATGTAACGAGCAAACCCCACACTCGCATAATTTTTTAACCCGCGATGGGGAAACACCCGCGGGACTTTCAGAAAAAGCCAGGAAAGAAGTGGAGAAATATCCCACCGTTTCCTTTGAAAAAGACAGGGTAGTAGCGGCGACCAAAAACAAGAAAAATTTTAAGGTGCAAACGGAGGAAAAGAAATTGTTTTCAGCCAAAAAACTCATTTTCGCCACGGGGCTTATAGATATAATCCCTGAAATAGCGGGATTTGCAGAATGTTGGGGAATATCCATTCTGCATTGCCCTTATTGCCACGGATTTGAAAATAAAAATGTAAAAACCGGGGTGTTTGCAAATGGTCAGGCGGGTTATGATCAGGCAAAATTCCTTTCCAACTGGACCAAAGATCTCGCGGTCTATACCGATGGTAAATCTACCTTAACCCAGGAGCAGACGCGAAATCTTGAAAATCGTGAGATTTCTATTGAAGAAAAAGAAATAGAAGGTTTTGAGCACCGTAATGGGCATATAAGCAGTATTGTTTTTAAAGACGGGTCCAAAGAACCTTTGAAGGCTTTATATGCTACTCCAGAGGTGAAACAACAAAGCGAACTGCCCGAGGAATTGGGCTGTAAATTTACCGAGCATGGCCGGATAGAAGTGGATATTTTTCAAAAAACAAATGTGGATGGAGTGTATGCTGCCGGCGATAATTCCAGTATGGGAAGATCTGTCTCTGTAGCCGTTGCTGCGGGCTCGGTTGCAGGAATGCTTGTTAATAAAGAGATCATAGAAGAGGAATTTGCCGTTGGGGAAGAAATAGGAAATCCCGAAGAGGTGAATTAGAATATTTATAAAAACGTTTGTTAACTTGCCCTTCATCCCTTTGTATTCAGGAGATTATAATTCAAGCGTTCAATTAAAAAAGAAATTATGAAAAGCATTATGGTGTTTATAAACATTATGATCCTTGCCGGTTGCAGCACAGCTAAAAATGGCACAAGTGAAATTGACTTGAGGGTAAACAGTTACACCGTGGAATGTGTTGGGGAGATGGAAGGTGTTTGCCTGCTAGTCCAGGAAGGGGATAAAATTGGGGGCACAGATTGGGAATATTTCTATTATCATGATAGTATCATTGGGTTTGATTACGAACCAGGATATATTTATATGCTCAAGCTTAAAAGAAAGAAAATTGACAATCCGCCGCAGGATGGTTCTTCCTATGAATATAAACTCATCACGATAGTTTCCAAAGAAAAAGTATAATTCTTTAATTTTATTCCGAAAGGTTTTAGCACCTTTCAAGCTAATTAAAAGTCAAGTCATTGCCAAGACCAAAATCCAGCCTTGAACCCAATAAGATAAATTTCAGGGAGAGCTTTGCCTCTCTGAAATTTGTACCCCGTTTTTTTAAGGAAATCCGCGAGGTAAATCCGCTGCTGTTCTATACCAATTTGCTGCTGAGGGTGGTGAATGCCATCCTGCCGGTTTTAATGCTGTATGTGGGAAAACTTATCATTGATGAGGTAGTGTTACAAATTGCTGCCGAAGCTCAGGATCTGGACAGGCTATGGATACTGGTGGCAGCCGAGTTTGCCCTGGCAATAATTTCAGATCTTTTAAGCCGGGGCATAAGTTTGAGCGATGCCCTGCTGGGAGACCAATATTCTATAAATACTTCGGTTAAAATCATTAAAAAAACTTCAGAATTAAACCTCGACCAACTGGAGGATTCTGAATTCTATGACAAACTGGAACGGGCCCGGCAGCAAACTACCGGCAGGGTTGGGCTTATGTCCAATATTTTAACCCAGGGAGAAGATATTATCGTGATCATTTCGCTGCTGGCAGGGGTTGTAACTTTTGAGCCCTGGCTTATCATACTGCTGGTGGTTTCCATAATTCCAACAATTATCAATGAGATAAAATTTAGTGGTACCAGCTATTCCCTGGCACGAAGCTGGACCCAGGAACGCCGGGAACTGGATTATTTGCGCTATGCCGGGGCCAGTGATGTAACCGCGAAAGAGGTGAAACTTTTTGGACTTTCAGATTATCTTGCGGGCAGGTTCAAAAACCTCTCGGACCTATATTACTCTCAAAGCAAAAGCCTGGCGAAACAGCGGGCTGCCTGGGGTTCTGTGTTTAACGTTATTGGAACAGCGGCCTATTACGGGGCCTATGTTTTTATAATTTTCAGGACGGTTGCCGGGGTGTTTTCACTGGGAGACCTCACCTTCTTATCGGGTGCATTTAACCGCCTCAGGGCAAAGCTTCAGGGGTTCTTTACCCGTTTTACGGCAATTACAGAAAGTGCGCTTTACCTTCAGGATTATTTTGAGTTTATGGATATGAAATATTCCGAAGAAGAAACAGAAGAAAAATTTCCGCTTCCCGAAAAACTCCAGAAAGGTTTTGAATTTAAGGATGTGGGCTTCAAATATCCAAAATCTGATATCTGGGTGGTGCGGCACATAAATTTTGAACTCAGGGCAGGGGAAAAACTTGCTTTTGTAGGGGAGAACGGCGCAGGAAAGACCACACTTATAAAATTACTGCTCAGGTTCTATGAACCGGTGGAGGGAGAAATTTTGCTGGACGGCATTCCTGTAAGGGAATACGATCAAACCCAATATCAGCAATATTTTGGGGTGATCTTTCAGGATTTCGTCAAATTCGAACTCACCCTTCGCGAGAATATAGCAATGGGGGAGATAAGCGAAATTGGAAATCAGCCGCGTATTGACAGCGCAGCCGAAAAAAGCCTTGCCGATGAAGTTATAAATGCCCTTCCTAAGGGCTATGACCAGCAGCTGGGCAAAAGGTTTAAGCAGGGGAAAGATCTTTCAGGTGGGCAGTGGCAAAAGATAGCGATAGCACGTGCTTATATGAAAGATGCCGAGGTGTTGATCCTGGATGAACCAACATCGGCCCTGGATGCCCGTGCAGAGACGGAGGCTTTTCAACGTTTCATTAAACTTACCGAGGGCAAGACGGCGGTAATAATTTCCCACCGTTTCAGCACGGTGCGTATTGCAGATCGTATTATGGTGCTTAAGGATGGTGCAGTGCTGGAAATAGGTACGCATGAAGAGTTAATCCAAAATAATAAATTGTATGCAGAGCTGTTCAATCTCCAGGCAGCAGGTTACCAGTAAAAAATTCCTTAGGCTAAATCATGTTTGGGTGTGGATAATTTTGGATAAAAGCCGTATCTTAAATTGGAAATAAAAAGCAGGAATAAGTACATTAGCAGGAATTTAAATTACTAAAAACCCCAAGATCTTGGCTGCCAAAAAATCCAAAGAAACCACCCCGTTGATGAAGCAATATAATGCGATCAAGGATAAATATCCAGATGCATTACTGTTGTTCAGGGTGGGAGATTTCTATGAGACCTTTGGCGAAGATGCGGTGAAGACTGCCCGTATTTTAAATATTGTACTTACTAAAAGAGGCAATGGCAGTGAGGTAGATACCGCCCTGGCGGGGTTTCCCCATCATGCGCTCAACACTTATTTGCCAAAACTGGTAAAAGCGGGCTTGAGGGTTGCAATTTGCGACCAGCTGGAAGATCCCAAAATGACCAAGACCATAGTAAAACGTGGGGTTACCGAGTTGATTACGCCGGGTGTGTCCATGAATGATGAGGTGTTGCAAAGTAAATCCAATAACTTTTTGTGTGCCCTTCACTTCGGAAAGAAAAACCTGGGGATCTCCTTTCTGGATGTTTCCACAGGCGAATTCCTTACCGCGCAGGGTTCTGCGGAATATATCGATAAATTGCTTCAAAATTTCAGCCCCAGCGAGGTGCTTATCCAAAAAAATTACCGGAAGGAATTTTCAAAGGTCTTTGGAGATAATTACCATTGCTTTTACCTTGAAGACTGGGTGTTTAAGCTGGACAATGCCTATGATTCACTCAACGCGCATTTCAATACCAAATCCCTGAAAGGTTTTGGGGTAGATCATTTGGCTGAAGGGATCATCTCTTCCGGCGCGATCTTGTTCTATCTTGGAGAAACACAGCATCACAGGCTACAGCATATCACTTCTATAAATCGTATTGCCGAAGAGGAATATGTGTGGATGGATAGGTTTACCATACGCAACCTGGAATTATATCATTCCAATGCACAAAATGCGGTTACCCTGCTTGATGTGATAGACAAAACCATATCCCCTATGGGAGGCAGAATGCTAAAACGCTGGCTTGCCCTTCCGCTTAAAAATGCTGAAAAAATAAGGAACCGGCATAAAGTAGTTTCTTATTTCATTGAAAACCGGGAAGAACACAATAAAATTCAGCAACAAATAAAGAAGATAAGCGACCTTGAACGCCTTATCTCAAAAGTGGCAACGGGAAAAATTTGCCCGCGAGAAGTGCTGCATCTTAATAATTCCCTGGAGGCAATAGTACCTGTAAAAGCACTGGCGATGAATTCTACAGAAGAAGCTTTGAAAGTATTGGGAGATCAACTTCAAAACTGTGATGTGCTAAGGGCCAAGATAAAAGAAACCCTGCATGAGGATGCCCCTGTGAATATTTTAAAGGGAAATGCGATCGCAAAGGGATTTCATCCTGAACTTGATGAGTTGCGGGGGCTGGCATTTACCGGAAAAGAATATCTGGACGGAATGCTGGAGAGGGAAACCCGAGCCACCGGCATCTCTTCGCTAAAAATAGGCAGCAATAATGTGTATGGCTATTATATTGAAGTGCGCAATACGCATAAGGATAAAGTGCCCGAAAACTGGATACGCAAGCAAACCCTTGTGAATGCCGAAAGATATATTACAGAAGAATTAAAGGAATATGAGGGAAAGATCCTTGGAGCTGAAGAAAAGATACAGCAGCTGGAGCAAAACCTTTTCCTCAACCTGGTGAACTGGCTGGGAGATTACATACAGCCCGTGCAGCAAAACGCACGCCTTATTGCCCAAATGGACTGCCTGGGTTCTTTTGCAAGCCACGCCATTTCCGGAAATTATACTCAACCTGTTATTGATGATTCCCTGGAATTGGAGATAAAGGATGGCCGCCATCCTGTGATCGAGAAGCAATTGACGCTGGGGGAAACCTATGTGACCAATGATGTTTACCTTGACCGGGAAAACCAACAAATCATTATGATCACCGGGCCAAACATGAGTGGTAAGTCGGCAATACTTAGGCAAACCGCTTTAATTGTGCTGCTGGCCCAAATGGGAAGTTTTGTTCCTGCAGGCTCGGCAAGGATAGGCCTTATAGATAAGATCTTTACGCGGGTGGGAGCCAGTGACAATATCTCGATGGGTGAGTCCACTTTTATGGTAGAGATGAATGAGACCGCCAGTATCCTGAATAATATTTCGCAGAGGAGTTTGGTGTTGTTGGATGAAATTGGAAGAGGTACCAGTACCTATGACGGTATTTCCATTGCCTGGGCCATTACCGAATATTTACATGAGCACCCGGCCAGGCCTAAAACACTTTTTGCTACGCATTATCACGAGCTCAACGATATGGGAGAGACCTTTGGCCGTATAAAGAATTACAATGTATCGGTTAAGGAATTAAAAGATACCGTGCTTTTTCTTAGAAAACTTGTTCCGGGAGGGAGCGAACATAGCTTTGGGATACATGTAGCGAGAATGGCAGGGATGCCGCAAATGGTGATCTCTCGGGCCAATAAGATCCTGAAGAAACTTGAAAAGTCCCATCAAATGGAAGATACGGGTGCTGTTTTAAGAAATTCTGCCGAAAGGGATATGCAGCTTAGCTTTTTTAATCTGGATGATCCTTTGCTGGAAGAGTTAAAGGAGGAGTTGTTGCATATTGATATAGATACGCTTACCCCGGTGGAGGCATTAATGAAATTAAGCGAAATTAAAAGAATGCTTGCCGGGAAACAAAATGCAAAGGTATAAGCCTGCTTAAGGCATTTTTATAATGGCTAAAGCTTTGTTGGAAATTGGGCTTTCCTGAAAAACAACCATTTATGGGAGAAGAGGAAATTCTACCGGAAGCAGCTTAATAATTGGCTTCAAATTTTCAGAAAAAACCTTTGCTATTATAAGAATTGTATTAAATTTGCAACCGCAATATAGCATTGCAGCCACGCCCCCGGGCGTAAAAAGTTCTTAAAAATCGCGAAAATAGCTCAGTTGGTAGAGCGCCACCTTGCCAAGGTGGAGGTCGCGGGT
>CAXAZV010000169.1:0-6942 GCA_963973375.1 uncultured Antarcticibacterium sp. | reverse complement strand
AGACTGTATTTATAAGCCTTCCATCCAGTACGAATTGGTGTATCCTTGGAATTTCACCAGAGATAACTTTTAAATTAATGTTCTCCCCGCTTTGTTTAAGATGCCTTCTAAAGAAATATTCAGGGCCGTTCTTACTATTACCTCCAGTAAACAAAAGTGTTTCTATTTTTGGATGAGCTCTAAGGATCTCCAACATATTCCGCATTTCAACCTGCTGCATTCCAAGATCGGATGCATCGATCTTTTCGCGGCGGCTACTTTCAACCATATCGCAAATACCAATGCCTCGTTTAATTAAAAAATGTTCACGTTGCTCTATGGCCCTGGTAGTATTTTCAAATTTAAGATTGAGGTCAAATAATTTATCCAGGATCACCCACAACATTCCATCCCTGCTTCCATAGCAAAAATCAACATCACCTTCTTTGAGGTCACCTGTTGTGAATCGTGGTGGCGGCAAAGTTCCCACGATCAATTTTGTGGCATTTTCCGGAATGAAAGGTCCATAAGGATGGGTATGATGAAATAGATCTGACTGCTTCATTTAAAATTTTATTTCAGGACAAGTACAAGATCATCGGCAAAAACCATAATTCCTTCTTCCAGCACTACTTTATCTATTTCACCTACCTTATTTGAAGTTATGGTAGTCTCCATTTTCATGGCTTCGATTATAAACAGAGGTTCATTCTTCTTGACTTTTTGTCCCGATTTCACAAGGATTTTTGAAAGAGAGCCCTGTAAAGGAGCGCCTACCTCATTCTCATTTTGTTTGTCAATTTTAGCGTGGGCAACCTTTTCTACTTTAATACTTTTATCCTGAACTTTTACCCCACGGGTTTGGCCATTCACTTTGAAATATACTTCTACCTGCCCCTCATCATCTGCTTCTCCAATAGAAAGTAATTCTATAAGCAGCGTTTTCCCTTTATCCATTTCAACATTGATCTCTTCCCCGGGTTTCATTCCGTAGAAGAAATTTTGAGTAGGAACCGTAATTACATTTCCAAATTCCTTGTGATGGTTGTAGGCATCAGTAAAAACTTTAGGGTAGAGTTTATAGGAAAGAAAATCGGTAATATTTAGATCCCTGTCCATTCCATTTCCGAACATTTCCCTGAACTCCCCAAATTCCTTTTCAAAATCAATAGGTTCAAGATGCGCGTTGGGCCTTTCGGTATAAGGCTTCTCATCTTTTAAAACTATTTTTTGAAGGCCCTCCGGGAAGCCTCCTACGGGTTGACCAAGATCCCCCTTAAAGAAACTTTTAACCGATTCTGGAAAGGAAATACTGTCCCCTTTTTCAAGTACATCTTCGATACTCAAATTATTACTTACTAAATATTGGGCCATGTCTCCCACCACCTTGGAGCTTGGTGTTACCTTAATAATATCTCCAAACAGGTCATTAACCCGCTCATACATTTCAGTGATCTCATAAAAGCGGTCTTCCAACCCAAGTGATGCGGCCTGTGGTTTTAAATTGGAATACTGCCCTCCGGGAATTTCATGTTTATAGACATCGGCAGAGCCGGCTTTCAGTCCGCTTTCAAAAGGATAATAATAACTGCGCACTGCCTCCCAGTAATGAGAATATTCATTGAGCTTATCCATATTAAAATCGGGAGCCAGTTCTTCAGATCTCAGCATTTCCACAACCGAGTTAAAATTGGGTTGCGAGGTTAATCCCGAAAGGCCTCCCAGGGCCACGTCTACTATATCAACACCCGCTTCAATAGCTTTTAAATAGGTGGCGGCCTGTATTGACGACGTGTCATGGGTATGAAGGTGAATAGGTATATTGATACTTGATTTGAGCGCTGAAACTAACTCGTGAGCGGCATAGGGTTTTAAAAGCCCGGCCATATCCTTAATTCCCAAAATATGAGCTCCGGCATCTTCCATTTGTTTGGCAAGCTGTACATAATACTCCAGCGTATATTTGGTGCGCTTAGGATCCAGGATATCCCCCGTATAGCACATAGAAGCTTCAGCAAGGCCCCCGGTATTATTCCTAACATATTTAATGCAGGGTTCAATGGATTTCATCCAGTTTAGTGAATCGAATATCCTGAAAACATCTACCCCATTCTCCCAGGATTCGGTAACAAATCTTTCAATTAAATTATCAGGATACGCGGTATACCCAACACCATTTGAGCCCCGCAACAACATTTGCAATAACACATTGGGCATTGCCTTGCGCAATAACCTCAACCGTTCCCATGGATCCTCTTTAAGGAATCTAAGGCACACATCAAAGGTGGCACCTCCCCAAACCTCCATACTAAAGGTATTGGGATGATTTTTTGCAAAACCTTCAGCCACCTTCATCATATCATAGGTGCGCATGCGGGTGGCAAGAAGGCTCTGGTGGGCATCCCGCATTGTGGTATCTGTAAACTGCACTTTTCCCTGGTGCCTAATCCACCTGGAAAATTTCTCGGGGCCGTATTCGGTTAGCAGGTCTTTTGTACCCTTTGGGTAATCCCCGTATTCATCAAATTTGGGGATTTTTGGCGTTATAAGCTTCACAGTAGGATCTATAAACTTAACATCGGGATTTCCATTTACGGTGATATCTCCCAGAAATTTCACCATTTTGGTAGCCCGGTTGCGGGGTTCTTTTATAATGAGAAGTTCGGGGTTATCTTTTATAAAATTCACGGTTACCCTGCCTTCTCTAAATGTTTTATGATCCAGAATATTATCGAGAAATGCAATATTTGTTTTTACCCCTCTTACGCGGAATTCGGCAAGAGCACGTCTCATTTTCCTACAGGCACCATCCAGGGTACGGCTGCTGGCAGATACTTTTACCAACATTGAATCAAAGAATGGCGAGATCTTAACTCCCTGGTATACGCTACCTCCATCGAGTCTTATTCCAAACCCGGATGCACTCCGGTAAGTGGTAATTATCCCGTAATCTGGCTTAAACTCATTGGTAGGATCTTCAGTTGTGATCCTGCATTGAAGAGCAAAACCATTTGTTTCCACGCTTTCCTGACTTTCAATTTTGATTTGTTTATCGCTCAACCGGTACCCACCGGCGATAAAGATCTGGGTCTTTACAAGGTCTATATTAGTAATGATCTCTGTAACGGTATGTTCCACCTGTATTCTGGGATTTACCTCGATAAAATAGATCTCATCTTCCTCTACCAAAAATTCAACCGTGCCAATATTATTATATTCTACCGCTTTACAAATGTTTAAAGCATACTCATAAAGCTTTTGTTTAATTTCTTCTTTTAATCCTACGGAAGGGGCAAACTCAATTACCTTTTGATATCTGCGCTGTACAGAACAATCTCTCTCAAAGAGATGTACCATATTCCCATGGTTATCTGCCACAATTTGAATCTCAATATGCTTGGGGTTTTCAACAAATTTTTCAATAAAAACCGTATCATCTCCAAAAGCATTGCCTGCTTCCCGTTTAGATTCAGGATAGGAGGATCTTAACTGCTCTTCATCTCTTATAACCCGCATCCCACGGCCACCTCCCCCGGAGGCTGCTTTAAGCATCAATGGATAACCTATTGCAGTTGCTTCTTCAATTGCTATTTCCAAGGTTTCCAGTTCCCGTTCATTACTTTTTATAATGGGGACATTATTTTGTAATGCTACTTCTTTCGCACGCACCTTATCTCCCAGCGATTTTAAAACGGAAACTTTTGGGCCTATAAAGATGATGTCATTCTCTTCACATTGACGGGCGAATTCGGCGTTTTCTGATAGGAAACCATAACCCGGGTGAATGGCATCTACGCCATTTTTTTTTGCAACCTGAATTATTGCCCGAATGTTCAAATAAGGTTTCAGGGGATCGTTGTCTTCCCCTATCTGGTAGGATTCATCGGCTTTATAGCGGTGGAGGGAATACCGGTCTTCAAAAGTATATATCCCCACTGTTTTAAGGCCAATTTCTGTACATGCACGGAAAATCCTGATTGCAATTTCACCTCTGTTCGCTACTAAAACCTTTTTAATGTTCATTCCTTATATATTTAATTTCCTGCTTTAGTTTGAAAGTTATAAAATATATATTTCAATGAAGAAAGTGAAGCGCCTCCACGGGGTTAATAATTAGTTAAATAAAAAAAGACCCCCAGCGGGAGTCTTTTTTATTTAACTAATTATAGGATCATCTTATAAAAACCAGCTCATTCTTTTTTCCAGATTCGTTCTCACTGTAACGGTAACCGTCATAATCAAATGCTTTTAGGCCCTCAATGTCGTTTACATTTTTATCAATAATGAATCGAACCATAGATCCCCGGGCTTTCTTGGCAAAGAAGCTTATGATCTTTAATTTACCATTCTTAAGATCTTTGAAAACAGGTGTTATAACCTCAACTTTTAATTTTTTAGTGTCTATCGCTTTAAAATACTCATTACTGGCAAGATTGATGAAAATTTCATCTTGTTCCATTTCGGCATTTAGCAAATCTGTTACCTTTTTTTTCCAGACAGCGTACAAATCTTTTTTACGGTCTATTCCTATGGCTGTACCCATTTCCAACCTATAAGGCTGAATGAGATCCAGGGGTTTTAATATACCGTACATTCCAGAAAGAATCCTCAGGCTATCCTGCAACCTGTCTAGTTTCTCTACAGGAATTGAATAAGCATCAAGGCCTGCATACACATCTCCATTAAACGCATAGACAGCGGGCCGGGAATTCTTTATAGTATGTTCGGCTTGAAAAGTTTTGTAACGCTCGTAATTCTGAATAGCAAGTTTCTCACTTATGTCCATTAACTCCCCCAACTTCTTCTTACTCATCCCGGAAAGTTTTTTATTCAGCTTTTCAGTAGTTTCGATGAAGGCAGGCTGTGTACCACGGGTAGTAGGCAATTGGGTAGTATAATCCAGGGTTTTGGCAGGAGATATTACTATTTTCATTTAAAAGGGTCTTTATTCAATTTTAGGGAAAGTAAAAATAAGATTTTGAAAAGAAGGAACAAATCAACTTGTTTTTAGATTCATGATAGCACTATTGATATGTTCTATCCCGCGTGAGGGATAGAGGCATTGTAGGAGCTCTCCCGACCTTAGGAGGGAAGCGACTGCCGATAGCCCGACCCCAATTTTCATTGGGGGCACGCCCTACCCCTCTAGGTAATCCTTTTGATTTATGGAATAATTACGCCATTTTTCAATACAATCTACCATATCCTGAGGGAGGGGAGTATCAAAACTCATCCATTCTTTGGATACCGGATGTACAAACCCAAGCGTTTTTGCGTGAAGTGCCTGCCGTGGAAGGATCTTGAAACAATTCTCTACGAACTGGCGGTACTTTGTAAAAGTTGTGCCTTTAAGGATCTTATCTCCTCCATATCGCTCATCATTGAAAAGGGTATGGCCTATGTGTTTCATATGAACCCTTATTTGATGCGTCCTTCCGGTTTCAAGTTTACAGGAAACCAGAGTTACATAACCTAAGCGCTCAAGCACTTTGAAATGGGTAACGGCAGGTTTACCATTCTCTTCATCATCTCCCAGGTACACGGTATTTTGAAGTCGGTTTTTTGGGTGGCGCCCAATATTACCCTCTATAACCCCTTCATCTTCCTCAACATTTCCCCACACCAGGGCCACATATTCGCGGGAGCTGGTCTTTTTAAAGAATTGTTTGGAGAGATGGGTCATGGCAATTTCTGTTTTTGCAATTACCAGTAAACCGCTGGTGTCCTTATCTATACGATGCACAAGCCCCGGGCGTTCGCTGCTATTGTTTGGCAGATTCTCAATATGATAAACCAATGCATTTATAAGGGTGCCACTGTAATTCCCATGGCCGGGATGAACAACCATTCCCGCAGGCTTATTTACCACCAAAAGGGAATCATCTTCAAACACTATATCCAGGGGAATATCTTCCGGCGTGAGCAGGAATTCATAAGGTGGGTGCTCAAACATAACCTGCACTACGTCACCCGGTTTAACCTTATAATTGGATTTTACAACTACATTATTCACGAAAATGTTCCCGTCCTTAGCAGCTTTTTGGATCTTGTTACGGGTTGCATTTTCAATATAGTTCATCAGGTACTTATCTACCCGAAGCGGCTGTTGGCCTTTATCTGCGGTAAATTTATGATGTTCGTAAAGGTCGTCGTCCTGAGTTTCCAGTTCAGGATCTATATTAGAATTCGTCATTAAAGTCTTCTGTATCATATTGTTCTCCATCCACCTGCAGGCTGTCATCTTCTTCGCCTTCCAGCCTGTAACGATCTGATCCATCTCCAAGGACAAGATCTATCACAGATGTTTTCATTAATTGATCCCCCGGTTGAACCAGTTTTCCCTTATGCCTTAATTCCAGCACGGCATCTTTGGCAATGTCTGGTTTAAAGGTTACATCTCCAATTTCAAAGCCAAGTGATCTTAGCGTAGGCTCTACCTGACGGCGGGTTCTTCTAATAAGATCTGGCACCTCAACTTTTCTAAATCCAGAAGGATTGAGCGTTAGGTATATCTTCCTGTTCTCTTTTACATGTTTTCCTGGTAAAGGCACCTGGTCTATCACCGAATACTTTGGATAGTCCGGATTAAAATTGGCTGAATCCAGTATCTCAAATCTCAGGTCCAACTCATCCAGCCTATCTTCCACAACATTTAGTGATAAACGCGAAAGGTCTGGCACTTCAATTCTCTGATCCTGATTGGTAGAAAAATCCAACCATTGAAGAGCTAAAAAAGCAATGATTATTAAAGCAAGAACGGCTAACCCCAATTGAATTAAAAAGGTTTTGCTGAAGATAAATTTAAATAGGCTCATAAATTTTTTATAATATGCAAAGATATAAAAACGGGCGGGTTTTGGTGACCCACCTGAATAGTCATATTTTTGTTAACGAAAATTATGCCTCATTATTTATTATGAAGAAGAAAATAGCCATAGCAATGGGCGGTTATTCCAATGAATA
>CAXAZV010000168.1:0-6952 GCA_963973375.1 uncultured Antarcticibacterium sp. | reverse complement strand
ATAGATTTGTTAAAGAAGGCTATCAGGTTATCCATCCCGATAACCCTGTAACCTTCATTTACAAATTTGTCACATAAATGTGATCCTAAAAATCCTGCAGCACCTGTTATTAAAATTCTCTTCCCCATTCAATTTTATTTATTCCCGTAATTTGTTTTATAACCTAATTTGGCAAAGCTTCTTTACAGTATAGTTCCTTAACCCCTTCTTCCCAGGTGGGAATTTGGTGGTGGAATGTGTTAATTAATTTAGATTTATCAAGTACACTATACGCAGGCCTTGCGGCTATAGTTTTATAAGAATTGTCTTCTTTTAATTTTCCCTTTTCAAGCCCCGCAATATCAAGGATCTCTTTTGCAAAACCATACCAGGTAGTCTCTCCTTTATTGCTAAAATGATAAAGGCCATAACTGGAATTGCCCTCTTCAATTAATTTCACCACCAACCTTGCCAGGTGGTTAGCATTGGTGGGGGTCCCTGTTTGGGAGGTTGTAATATTCAATTCCTCTCCATTGGCTGCCTTCTTTAGAACTGTTTTATAGAAATTGTGCCCGTATTGCGAGTACAACCAGGAAGTTCTGAAAATAAAATACCTGTTGGCATGCTCTTTTATATAATTTTCTCCAGCCAATTTGGAGGCTCCATACACATTTATTGGATCTGTAAGGTCTGTTTCCAGATAAGGCATTTGAGCCTTTCCGTTAAAAACATAATCTGTTGAAAAATGAAATAAGACAGTGTTATTTCGTTTACAAATTTCAGCCAGACTTTTTAGAGCTTCAGCATTAATGGTGAAGGCAGTTTCCTTGTCGGTCTCCGCTTTTTCAACATTTGTGTAAGCCGAACAGTTTATACAAAAATCTATTCGCTTACTGTTAAAGCACTGCTGAAGGTCATAGCTTGAAGTTATATCAACTTCAGAAGAACTCATATAAAGCCAGTCGATATGATTATCGGCAGAAGTTAATTCCTGTAAACACAATCCAAGTTGGCCGGATGCCCCTAAAACTAATACGGTTTTCATGGAAACAATGTTCTTAAGGTTGGTAAATTTTTATCCTTTTCAGATAATATAAAATCTTCATGCGGTATCCCCCAGTCTATGGCGAGATCCGGATCTTTATACAGAATACCGGATTCTGCCCCCGGAGAATAATACCGGTCACATTTATATGAAAAAACAGATATTTCAGATAAAGTTAAAAATCCGTGAGCAAATCCCTGCGGAATAAATAACTGGTTATGATTTATATCATTCAGCAAAATACTAAAGGATGATTTAAAGGTAGGCGAATTGGGCCTTAAATCTACAACCACATCTAAAACTTCTCCATAAATAACACGAACCAGTTTGGCCTGGGCCTGATCCCCTCCCTGAAAATGTAGCCCCCGAAGAACCCCCCGGGTTGAAACCGACTGGTTATCCTGTACAAAATCAATATCAAGCCCTGTGCCCTCCTTAAATTTGTTTTTGCGGTAACTCTCCAGGAAAACACCCCTGTGATCTCTAAACACATCTGGTGAGATGTAGAAGCAGTCTTTTAACGGAGTAGAGTGAAATTTCATGGCTTATGAATTGAAAATTTGCTCAAGTATCTTTTCTGTAATAAGATAGGTAGGTTTTACCCCTGCAGTTCCCAGTCCTCCTGAGGCCAGGGTGCTTCCTGTAACCAATGGATTATCTGATGCATAATAGGCATACCTCACCTGTACATCTTCCCTAATATTTCCGCGTAGGCGTGACGCAGCCTGAATAGCTTTTTGGTAATGTGCACCTTCCATTTCCAATCCCACAACATTCCAGGTAGATTCCTGGAAGAATTTTAGAATATCCTTGTTCTGTAAAGAAGTTCCTAAAACCGTGATCATTGTTCCATCTACCACTTTCATGCCGTGCCCTATAAGATCTTCCTTGGCTAGTTGATTAATGAAAGGGTAATTATCTGCAGTTCCTTCAAATAAATGGGCTGAAGGGATCATTATGTCCCCTTTTCCTCCATCCAGGATTCCGGCTTTCCCCATTATAGAAATGGAAACTACGTTGAGATGAATTATATTTTCTTCAAAAGCATAAGGTTTAAGCAACTCATCCATGGTTTCATAAGCCTGTTCCCCAAATGCATAATCCATCACGATGATCACCGGTTTATCATCCTCCTTAACATCCTTGAAATTTGAATTTCCAAAGCCTTTTTTAAGTTTGGCGGTGTCAAAAACCTGTACATCAATATTAGTACCGCTGGTATCTTCTATAAATTTCATTCCGCTATCCAGTGCGGCTTTTAGGATCTTATTGCGCAATTGGCCGTTCCCCTTGTCGCTAAGTTCTTCATAAAGCTCCATTGATGTCTTGCCCTTAAGCTCTGTTTTTAATGCAAAGGGAGTAAAAATGGTGTTCATTACACTGTGCATATTGGCACTTATAATGTGAATGGGACGGTGCATTAAATTATTTTCCAGCAAGTATTGCTTCACCCCATCGGCCCAAATTTCACCATGAATATGATGTCCAAGCCTTTCCCGTAATACAGGGCTAAATGTTACTATACGCTTATTATTTTCTACGGTTTCCTCCAGGGCGAGTTTTCCCAGCCAGTAAATTATATTTAAAAACCGCTCTTCATTTTCCGGCAACATGAATTTTGGGTACATCATTGTTACCTCCTTAAAGGTCCTGCCAAGAATGTTTGCCGTGTGTGTAAGGGCAATTTCCCGCTCTATTTGGGTAAGCTCCTTTTTCTGGATCGCCGCCTCAAGCTTTAACCAATCCCGTGAAACTGTTCCGTCTTCATGAATAATCACCCTTCTCATGATCTTATGTGATTCCAGGAAAAGGAAAGTAAGGTGGGTAAGAATATCATAGATCTCAGAGCGGCCCCTGGTAATCTCAATATTCATTTGTTCCTCATCTATACGGTAACAATTCCTTCGCCTTTTGGGTGGAACAATAGGTTTAAAATGGGAGTTTGCATAGCCCTCATCACTGGTCAAATTAATGTACCTGCACTCCTCTATTCCTTTTGGTAGCCTGTCTACCACATACAATAAGCCATCCAGTTCTACTTTCTCCTCGGCAATTGAACCATAGATCTCCGGCCTTAAGGTCATTAAGGACTCTCTTAAGGTTTCTCCAGAAACTCCCATGGGTTTATAGAAACCGCGGTTAAAGAGATGCCGCATGGTGATATACATTCTTTCAATCGCGTTTGTGCTTTCCTGCGCACGGGTTCTTCCCATTAATTTTAAATTCACCATATAATTTTATTGCTTTTTTATTTTTTCCAGTTGCTCTGCGATCTTTCGGTCATTAGAGAGCCTTGGTAATTTATTCTGCCCCCCCAGCTTTCCAATAGATCTCATATAATCCTGAAAACCATTTGCGGGAATGTTACTAATCTTTAACTTCTGAAGGACTTTCCCCTCTATAAGATCAAAGTAATAAGAATTTTGTTCCTGAAGGTTTTTGTCCAGTATATCCCTGAAAGCTTCCATATTTTCAGGTTCTTTTTCAAATTCAATGAACCATTCGTGGTAAGGAAGTTCATTACCTTCCGGAGTTATTTGCGGTGCCACTGTAAACTCAGTAATCCTGGCGCCTGTTGAGGATGTTGCCTCCTGCATTGCTTCCTCAACTTCCTTCGCGATCACATGTTCTCCGAAGGCCGATATAAAGTGCTTTATTCTCCCAGATACTATCACCCGGTAAGGAGACAGGGAAGTGAATTGGACCGTATCTCCAATATTATAGGCCCACAATCCAGCAGTGGTTGAAATGATGAGCACATAATTTACTCCGGTCTCTACCTCCCCAATAGTAAGTCTTTGCGGCTTTTCTTCAAAGAATTCATCAGCTTTTATAAACTCATAGAATATTCCTGAATTAAGCTGTAACAACATTCCCTTTTCATTTTGTTTATCATGAAAGGCAAAGAAACCTTCAGAAGCCGGAAAAAGTTCAATACTATCTACTTTCCTGCCTATAAGATTTTCAAATTTTGCGCGGTAAGGCTCATAATTTACACCCCCATAAATAAAAAGATTGAAATTGGGGAACAGCTCACCTACGGGTTTCCCGGTCTTTTCCTTTAAATTTTCAAAATACATTTGAACCCAGGACGGGATCCCACTTATCACTGTCATATTTTCGTTCCTGGTTTCTTCTACTATAGCATCCACCTTAGTTTCCCAATCCTCAATACAGTTGGTTTCCCAGCTGGGCAGGCGGTTTCTTTGTAAGTAAGCCGGCACATAATGAGCAACTATCCCGGAAAGTCTTCCTAATTTAACGCCGTTCTTTTCTTCCATTTCCGGGCTACCTTGTAAAAAGATCATTTTCCCATCAACGAACCGGGAGTTCCCGGTTTCGGCAATATAGCATAAAATAGCATTTCGGGCAGCCTCAATATGGGTAGGCATGGAATCCTTAGTTAAAGGAATATATTTTGCACCACTTGTAGTACCTGAAGTTTTAGCATAATACAGCGGTTTCCCGGGCCATAGGATATCAGGTTCGCCTGCCACCATTTTATCTACATAAAACCTTAGCTCTTCATAATCTCTTACAGGGACTTTTTCAGCAAAATCCTTATAACTCGTTATGTTTTGGAAGTCGTGATCTTTACCGAAATGAGTGGTACTTCCTTTTTTTATAAGCTCCCTGAAAACTTTTTCTTGCACTTCCACAGGCCTACTGGCCCATTTGTCTATTTTTTTCCGGATGTAGCTTGCAAAAATTTTTGCTGCAAAAGATTTTATAGACATAATTTATTCGAAATCAATATAATCTGTAGGATTTACGGGATTACCTTCCAGCCAAAGCTCAAAATGAAGGTGGGGCCCCGTACTTAATTCTCCGGTTGAACCGGCAGTAGCTATTACTTCTCCAGATCTTACCTGGTCACCCTGTTCTTTTGTAAGGGATGCATTGTGTTTATATACGGTTGTTAGCCCATAATCGTGTTTTATAATAATTACAAAGCCTGTTGCGGCACTCCATTCAGCAAATATTACCCTGCCGGATGCTGCCGCTTTAATTGGGGTATTTTTGGCCACTACCACGTCTACAGCATAATGCCGGGTCTTAAGGTCATACCCTTCGGTGATGGGTCCCTTCGCAGGGGGGAACAAGGAAAAATCCATGGATCCTCCAGCTGATTCCAACACATTGTATTTATCTTCCTGTGCTACCTCTTCCCGCAGCAAAGAATCTGCACGGGAACGGGTGAGATCAATAAGAGAAGGATCTATTTGCTGTGCTCTTACAAGTGAATCACGGTTAAGAATACCCGCTTCCAGGTCTCCTGTAAGCACTTTTCTTATAGATTCATAATATTGATTGTTAAGCAATATGGTATTTTGTAGGGAATCTGTTTTAAAAGCAAGATCTGTAGCCTGTTCTTTCAATTTTGCAGGAGAATAACCGGGAATGTACTCCCGCAGGCCTGTAAATGCAATTAAAAATGTAGTTCCTGCTATGAGGAGAATTACACTGGTGGTTATTAGCACAAAAACATTAAGCCGGGTAAGCTTGAAGGATAATCTTTCCTCAAAGGTGTCTTCATTTAAAATTACCAGCCTATATTTATGAAGTAATTTTTTGGTGAATTTTTTTTTATTTCTTCTTTCTTTAGCCATAGAATTTCCTGCTATAACAAAGATAGCATAAAGTTAAATTTATACTATTTATTGCTCTCAAACCTTTAATTAAATGTTTTCTTAGTAACTTTGATCCTCAAAATAATTATTATGAACTCACTTATTTTACCTTTAGTAATTGGAGCACCTCAAATAATATTAATTGTAATTGTGGTGTTATTGTTGTTTGGAGGTCGTAAAATCCCTGAATTAATGAGAGGTTTGGGAAGTGGAATTAAAGAATTCAAGGACGCTTCAAAGGATGACTCAGAGGATAAGAACAATATTCCAAAAGAAAACAAATAATTCCTAAAAATAAATTATAAAAGGCCCAATTCACATTGGGCCTTTTTTTATTCGATCTTTACAGATTGTAATATTGCATCCAGTTCAAACATATTATCCCGTTTGGCAGTTGCCGGGGAAAAGGCAAAACCTTCAAGAATAATGTACCGGTTATTGGCTTCATCCCTCACTGCATAATTAATGAACGGGCCTGCCATAAACGCGTTCTTAACTTCCCAGGTACCCCTGGTCTCATATGCAAATTTGCCGTCAAGGCTTGATTTAAATAAATAAGGTGCATAAGCAGCTTCTGTGATCATATGACTCCCTTCAACAGGTCCCGGAACATGAACTTTCCCAATGGAATCTCTCATTTTAATGATATTTCCAATAACGTTGGTATCACTATCAATAACATGCAAAGGAACTTCATAAATCATAATCTCCATCATTCCCCTGGGTATATCCTTTCTTATCCAAAAGAAATCGCCTTCTTCAATAGCATAGCGGTATGCCGATGGAAATTTAAGGGATATTCCCAGTTGATCCCGTAAAGTTTTATCATCTTTTAAGGATTTTTTAATTCGGCGCTGTTTTTCTTTAATTTCTGTAGATTTAAAGGTCTTTATGATCTCTTCTGAGTTCTCATCAATAAGGGCGACAATTTCCTCATTATTGAGGCCTGTAATCAAAATTCCACTTTGAGGAAATGCAAAAGGATCTTTATAAATTTTAAAACTGGCAGGCTTCCCGTTTTCCACCTTAACGAACAGCCTGTTTTTCCTTACAAAACCTGTAAAAGCTTCTGGAGGCATTTGGTTCAACGAGAATAAGGGCTCTTCCTGGGGCAATCCATCTACCGGGGCGGCCAGGTTACGCCTAAGGGCTTCTCCAATTGAACCTTCCCATTTTTCATTTTCCACTACAATTGAAACATTATTAATATTCCCTGAAGAATCTGCTAGTACCCTGTCATTTTTATTTTCCTCACTATCATTACAACCCACCAAGAGAATGGCGAGAAGAGCGGTGA
>CAXAZV010000167.1:0-6957 GCA_963973375.1 uncultured Antarcticibacterium sp. | reverse complement strand
CTACCCCTTATATTTTCAAAAAGAATTTTGTAATGTTCTTTTGATAAGTCTAAAAGGAGCATGGCAATTTCTCCTTCGGTTTGGAGACCGTTTGTAAACTCTCCACAGGAGGTAGCGCCAAAGACATCGATGTTTTTGGAATCCATTAATTTGCAGATGGCATTTCTGTCATGTTTAATGGACATGAAGATTATTGCCAGCGTTGGTTTAAATCCACCGTCTATGGCTTGATTCAACGTTTCCTGGATATCAGCGACTGACTTTCCATGTATTGATTTTGCTTTCATAGAAATAGATTTTTTTATTTTTCTTTTAAAGCCACACAACAAGTTGTGAGATTATGCATTTCGAGATTTCCGCCGGCCATTCTGCCCAGCTCAGCATTGGAAAACATCCCTGCCATGGGCACATTCCAAACCCCTTTAACCGCTTCAATTTCTGCATTCATCATGGGACCAAAGGAGAGTATTCGGCCTGCGCAGCTGAATACTACCAGGGCATCTGCTTCGGGCATTTCGGTTTCCTTTAAATTTTGAACGCCTTTAACCACTGTTTCCATTACATCCCAGTCCGGCGGCAGGGAAAAGCGAATTTTTGATCCTTGAGGAACCGTTCCGCTTGTGTAAAAGGAATGGTCGTTCCAATCAATCACCAAAGGTGGACGCATAACCGGGGTGCCCTCTTCACGCTGCAGTTGCAAAGGGAAATTGGCGGCGATTTCCATTAACACATCTTTGTTTTCAGGGGTAATATTTTCAAGTCCGCCATACTTTGTGGTAATATCGAGTGCCGGTTGGTTATCGATTGTGAATACATGATTTCCTTCACTTTTGGTAATTGTCTTTTCAGTTCCAACGGCCTTCCATCCACAGGTGGCAATGCCGCTTACGGCCACTTTTTCTTCATCTACAGCCAGACAAACCATTCCGTTTTTGTTTTCCCACCCATTGGTAAAGACCCATGTTTCTCCAAATGCATAATCATCGCCGGCAGCTCCGCCAAAAGCATTCACATCTTTTCCGTTTATTTCCTGTAACCCAATTAATACCTCTTCACCATCTGTTGCAGCATTGCTGGTTACCAATAAGAAAGCGACCTTTTCAAACTCCTGGTTTGCTTTTTTTGCTATGGCTTTAGATGTTTCACGATAGTTGTTGGACTCAAATGCTTCAGCATATAGTGTGAAGTGATCTTTTTTTATGTCAAGAAGCAGTATAGCGACCGACTTTGTTTCGGTTTCTTCATCAATAAATTCTCCGTTGGTGGTGGATCCAAATACGGTAATATCTACTTCATCAAGCATCCTGCAAATAGCCTTACGGTCTTGTGAAACGGACAGAAATACGATAGCCAGCGTGGGTTGGAATCCGTCAGCCATGCTTTGAACAAGTGCTGTTTTTATTTCTGCCGTTGATTTACCTTTTATTGATTTTGCTATCATTCTTCAATGTTTTTTAACAAGAATATTTCTCTTTCAATGCTATCCAGCTGCAGGTGGTTGAATGGAATTTATAATTATGGTCGAGTCCTTTTCGAAATTCCCATATTTAAAAAATCCTGCCAAAGGACCTTCCTCTACATTTGACAACCCATTATTTTCTAAGGTACCCCTGGGGAAGGAGATAGTTTGTTTGATATCTAACTATCATGAAGAAATTGGGTTCCTATCATGACAAGTACTATTTTTTGTTCAGTAACAATAAAAATGGCCTATAAGGGGTGATATTCAGGGCCATCCAAAAATTAGGTAACAGCGAGGTTATTTACTAAAGGAGATGTGAAATTTTTCTGAAATATTCCTTTTAATAAACAATACATTCCCGTTTTAATTAAAAAATAAGGTTTAAAAAGAGATTTTTGTGGGGAAAAACTAATGTAGGTAATTAATAGGAAATTTTAACATAATTTTGTCCTAATACTCTAATTTTATGAAATTTACGTGTATAGCGATGTTTCGAGTTTCACCAAAACATCATTGAACTCTTGTTTTATAGTCAGTGTATATTAAAGCCTGATCCTGTCCCCTGGGTAGAGTTTACTTTCAATTATTCTCCAATTGGTTTCACAAGAATGTTCTTTCTGAAATTAGGAATGACGGGAACATTGCCCGAAACCATTATTGGTTTGGAATAATAAATTGTTTTGTTGGTAAGATTATTTAGGGTTTATCAAGGCTATAACTGAAGAAAGGCAAATTTAAAAGAGTACGCAAAACACTTCCGATATATTGTAAATAGGATTAATTCAACTTGAAATTTTAAATAATTACCTGCTATTATCATTTCTTTCAATTAATCTTAATGCTGCATAATAAGCTGCTCCATTCATGGGGGAATTTTCATTTGTGATCACAGAAATGCTGATTTTTTCCAGCAGGGAATTCATCCGGTTAACCTGCAAAAACTGATCTGCAAACTTTTTCCTATCTAACAATTCAAGGACTTTAGGAATGATCCCCCCACCTATATAAATGCCACCGGTTGCCTTGAACTTTAAAGCTATCTGGGAAGTTTCAATAGCCAGGTATCTAAAGAAAAGTTCCATTGTCTCCCTGCAAATAGGGAATTTTTCGTTTTTTGCGCATTTACTTATCACCGCTGCCGGGGGTTTTTGTCCAAATTCCTCCAGTAAAAAAGCAGGCTCCTTCTCCTTTCTATAGTTCAATAGAAATTGGTAAAGCGTATAAATTCCGGGACCAGAAATGACCCTTTCCCAGCTCACATGCCCATAAAGATTTTGTAAATATTTCAAGAGAGCTATATCCTGTTCATTTCTTGGTGTTAAATCACAATGTCCACCTTCAGTAGCGAATGGCCTGTAAAATTTTCCATCCCAGAAAATTCCCGCTTCTCCAAGGCCGGTACCTGGAGATATGAGCGCTTTATTCCCGGAAATTGGGGCGCCAGGTTTAATTTCAACTAGTTCGTTCTTATCCAGAGTGCCTAATCCATAGGCATTTGCCTCCATATCATTAATCAAAAAAATAAGGGGAATGCCCGTAACTTTCCGCAGTTCTGCTTCACTTATCTCCCAGGGAAAATTGGTGCCTGTTACCTTCCCTTCCATCACAGGGCCCGCAACTCCCAGGCAAATACAATCTATTTGAGGCAATCCTGTATTTTCTTCCCGAAAGGCCCTCAATAGCGCGCCAAACGAAGCAAATTCTTTGGTAAAAAAAGTCTTTTCCAAAAGGGAAATAAGGGATCCCTTTTCCAATTTGAATAGTGAAAGATTGGTTTTGGTGCCCCCAATATCGCCGGCAAGAATAATTCCATTGGTGTTTTCGAATTGGCCGGAGGAAAAAGGGATATAGGCTTTATCTTTCAAATCTGGGATCAATGATATTGGCTTTTTCATATTCCTTGTTTTAAATGCCAACTTAAATATACGGCAATTGGCCTTGATTTAATTTAAGATCGCTGCTGCTTTAATTTAAATAAAACAGATTTTCCCAGGGTTATGCTGACAAATATCATTGTTTTTTATCACCTTCATTTTTACCTTATGAGTTAATATACCATTCTGATTATTAACAATTTAAATTAATTATTATGTCACTCGTAAAATCTAATAAACGCAGTGGTACACCACGAATTGGTGGATCATTAATGTCCAGAGATCCATTTTTTGCCGACTTTTTTAATCCCCGTATGGGCCTTATGAATTTAAACAAGATGTTTGACAAAGATTTTGAACAAGGCATGGATCTTCCCGCTATCAATATAAGTGAGAAAAAAGACAAATTTGAGATTGAATTGGCAGCTCCCGGCTTTACAAAAGAGGATTTTGAAGTTACTATGGATGATGGAATGATAACGATTTCTGCTAATAGAGAAGAAGAAAGCGAAGAAAAAAAGGATGCATATATACGCAGGGAATTTAGTTCTCAATCATTTACCCGCACCCTTTCTTTACCAGATAATATTGATGATGATAAGGAAGTGAAAGCCTCTTATAAAGAGGGAGTGCTTAAACTTGATATTGCTAAAATGCAAAACGCACCAACTAAACCAACTAAGAAAGTAAAGATTTCATAATTCTTTCTGGAAAAGGGGTTGAAATTATTCAACCCCTTTTTTATTGTTCATTCTGGAACACAAAAAATATAAGTTTGGTTTATATGGTAAGTCCGGATCTTTTAGCCAATTGGGAGAGAAAAAGGGATAAGAGAGAGAAAGCTGCGATAGCGGCAAATTCATCTAACCCAAGTGGAACAAGATCAAGAACATCATTTACAACCGGGATTAAGTATGCAAAGACCACCAGCAGCAAGGAAATGATGATGGCGTACCATACATAGGGATTGCCTGTAACTTCATTTCTGAAAAAAGAAGCATTTCGTTTAGGTAAATTGAAGACGTTAAGAAGCTGCCCCATGATAAGGGTATAAAATGCCATATTATTTACTTCGGCTGCCGAATAATTCTTATACGAATAGGCATACAGCGTTATTCCAATTACAGCAACGGTAATTGATATGCTATAGATCACCGTAGATTTCCATAATAATTTGGTCATAAGAGGCTCATCCGGGTCACGTGGGGGTTGTAACATGATATTTTTATCCCCTTTTCCCATACCGAGGGCCAAAGCCGGGAATATATCAGTCACCATATTTAGAAACAGGATCTGTAAAGGGAGTAATGGCAATGGAAGATTGGAAAAAGACGCGGCAGCTACCGCAATTATTTCTGCCAGATTGCAGGACATAAGAAATACCACAAACTGCCGCACGTTCTCAAAAATATTCCGGCCTTGCCTTATAGCCAACTCGGTGGAGGTAAACTTATCATCCATTAGAATAACATCTGCAACCTCTTTAGCTGCTTCAGTACCTCTTATTCCCATTGCAATACCAATATCTGCTTTCTTAAGCGCAGGAGCATCATTTACCCCGTCACCCAACATACCCACTACAATATTCTGTTTTTGATAAAAAGTTATAAGATCCAGTTTTTGTTTAGGGACCATACGGGCAAAGACCACGGCATTTAAAAGCCTGCTTTCATCTACTGTTGTAAGATTTTCAAAATCTGGCAATGTACTGCTTTGAATTACCAGGCCTTCAGAACTTTCAGGATCTAAAAGACCTATCTCCTCGCCTATTTTCTTTGCCGTTCCCGGATGGTCTCCCGTTATCATTACAACCTTGATGCCGGCGGCCCGGTATGTTTTAATGGCTTCCTTTACATCTTCTCTGGGTGGGTCCAGAAATGCCATAACTCCAAGCAGCGTAAGTTTATTTACAAACTCTCCTGTGGGCCGCTCTTCCAATTTCCTGTGGGCAAATGCAAGTAAACGTAAACCATCAGCCGCTTGGCCATCAACCAGAGATAACCATCGGGATTTATCTGTAAGGGGTTGCTCTCCTGCGTTGGTCAAAACTGTAGAGCAGAGGTCTAAAATACTTTCTATGGCTCCTTTTACACAAACAAGATATTTCCCATTAACGGAATGCAGGGTAGCCATTCGTTTTAATTCAGTATCAAAAGGGATTTCCACAAGTCTTGGAGCATTAGTACGAATTTCCTCTACATTATATCCTGCCTTTTTGGCCATATCCAGCAGGGCGATCTCCATAGTATCGCCACCTGCACCTTCCTCGCCGGTCGGAACATTATTGCATAAAACAGCTACCTCTGTTATTCGCGAGAATAACTCATCCCCTTTAATATCATGGATAGTTTCAAAATTAAGTTCCCTCTCAGGAAGTATGATCTTTTGAACCGCCATGGTATTTTCGGTAAGTGTACCAGTTTTATCTGTGCAAACTATGCCAGTTTCGCCAAGGGTTTGGACAGATTCCAGTTTTTTAATGATCACCTTTTGGCGGGCAAGTCGCAACATTCCCCTTGCCAATGAAATAGTAGCTACAACCGGCAGGCCTTCCGGAATTGCAGCCACGGCAAGGGCTATTCCCGTTTTAATCATTAGCGACAGTTCTTTGCCTTGCAGGTATCCCACTATGATAATTAAGAAGGCAAGCGTAAGCGTAAACCAAATAAGCAAATGGCTTAATTTATTGAGTTTATGCTCCAGCGGTGCCCTGCCCTTATGGGCGGTTTGAGTTAGTGTACTTATTTGTCCAATATTGGTTTTGTCTCCAGTAGTTATAACTATCGCCCTTGCATTTCCCCTGCTCACAAAAGTCCCGTTAAACACCATATTAGATTGTTCTGTCAACGGCATTTCTTTGGGAAGCAGTTCTGGATTTTTATTGATCTGGTTGCTCTCGCCGGTTAAAATGGATTCTTTAACCCCCAGGCTATGTACTTCTATTAAGCGGGCATCTGCAGGCACCACATCTCCTGCCTCCAGTTGTATGATATCTCCCGGAACAAGAAACTGGGCTTCGATAATTTCCAGGGTCCCGTTGCGATATACCCTTGCTTTGGTAAGGGTCATTTTTTGCAAGGCATCAACAGACCGTCTTGCCTGCAATTCCATAAAAAAACCAATTAGTACAGTAAGTAGAATAACCGCCAATACCGCGTGTCCTTCTATCCATTCACCAAACACATAGGCAAGAACCATTGCTACGGTTAAAAGGTAAATTATGGGATCTATAAACTGCTCGAAGAACATGAGCAGGATGCTTTTAGGTTTTTTTCGGCTTAGGGAATTCGGGCCATATTGATGTAATCTTTTGGCTGCCTCCTTTTTATTTAATCCCCCAGCGCTATCACTTTGCAGTTGAATAATTAAATCTTCAGTACTTATAGCATGTGGGAAATCTATCATGGTGATAATTAATTCCGTAAAAGAATACCTGTATAAATTTAAGAAGTATGTACAATTAAAAGATGATATACATCATCACTTTTTTTCAAGTAAAAAGGAGAAATATCACAACAAGTGAAGGGTATATAAAAACAGAAACAGGTAAGCTGCGCTTACCTGTTTCCAGTAAGGATCCGGATTCTCTTTTCCAAAGTTTATATTTCTTTACTAAATTGA
>CAXAZV010000166.1:0-6984 GCA_963973375.1 uncultured Antarcticibacterium sp. | reverse complement strand
AGTTTCGTAAATAGTTTTGATTTTAACGAGCCATATCCTAAAGATTATACATTCGTAAATGTAGGTATTGCACCAAGCCTGTTGATTTTAAGGGATGACCTAACAGTTAATCTGGGAGCGGGCTTCTACTATTCCCTGAATGCTGAGAACAGTAAAAACAGTTTTTATATCTATCCTAAAGTGAATGCGAGCTACAGGCTAGGGGGAGATTATTTTATTCCTTACGCCGGTTTAGAAGGGAAATTAACCCAAAACACCTATTATGGTTTCGCCCAGGAGAATCCATTTGTGTCACCCACATTAGGGATCCAGCCTACAGATATGCCTTATGATGCCTATCTTGGAGCTAAAGGGGCGCTTTCCAACAGCATTGCCTATAATTTTAGAGGAAGCTATACATCTGAATTTAATAAAGCCCTGTTTTTAAGAAATGCCTACGTGCCAAACCAGGTTGAAAATTATTCCTACGGAAATTCCTTCGGGGTAGTATATAATGATGTGAACACCTTATCATTTTTTGGGGAGATCGTGGTAGATATTAAAAGGAACTTTAAATTGGGGATGAATGCCTCGTATTTTAGTTATTCCGTAGATAACGAAGGAGATACCGAGGCCGAAGCATGGAACCTGCCGGAATTTAAGGCATCTGTAACTGCAGATTATCAAATCACTTCAAAGTGGTTTGCAGGAGCCAACCTGTTCTTTGTGGGAGAGAGACTGGATTATGAACCTGTAATGACTTTTAATGGTATCTCGGGGAGACAAAAAACTACCCTTGATAGTTTTATAGATCTTAACGCCAATCTTGGTTACCGGTTTAACAATCAGTTATCTGTTTTCGCGAAGGGGAATAATCTTTTGGGAGACAGTTACCAGCGCTGGTCAGGTTTTCCGGTACAAGGAATCCAGGTGCTTGCGGGGGCCACTTATAAATTTGATTTTTAAGAGTAACAAAATAATTTAATGAGACCGCCTTTTATGGCGGTTTTTTTATTTAATATCCTGAAAAAAATCGTTTATTTATGAAATTAAATTGCGTTTATTATCAATGGTTGAAGGCTAATTAATTGAATTTTAGTTTTTTAACCTAAATATTGAAAATTGTTTTCTTAACAATTACACAACATTGAAAACAATAATTTAATCTTGAAAGACTGTAATATTGTACGCTGAAAAACAAGATAAAATTTCACCTAACTAATTAGACTATTATAAATGGCAAAATTTAAACGTAGTGACAGGTCAAGGCCCTATTTAAACATGCTTGATTTTATGGTGCAGGAAAAAACATTCCTGGCCATTATTATTGGAGGTATTATACTTGCAGGAATTTTTACCAACAACACCCAGGCCGCGATGTGGATTGGGTTTTTCTTTGCTGCCTATGCTACTGTTGCAAATGACAGTATTCAATCCCTTGGAACATTTATAGAAAGTAATAAGGCCCGCAGCTGGTGGGTACTCTGGCTTTTTATAGGGGGAATTTTCCTCTTGGTGGTAAGCTTTAGCTGGGTTTATTTTGATGGGGATGTTACCTATCAACGCCTTTTAAAACCCGATGGAACCACAAGTTATCCTCATCCTGTAAACTTTAGTTTTTTCCAGATCATAGCGCCACTGGTACTTTTAATACTTACCAGGCTTAAAATGCCGGTTTCTACCACTTTTCTTATTTTAAGTGTTTTCAGCGCAGATACTTCGGGGATCACCTCTGTTGTTTGGAAGAGCTGGTCCGGTTATATTCTTGCTTTTATTCTTTCATTCCTTGTATGGTATCTATCCTATAATTTCATTAAAAAGTTCTTTAAGAGCAGGAAGTTTCACAGGAGTTGGACAGTGGTGCAGTGGATAGTGAGTGGTACCTTGTGGGGAGTTTGGGTTATGCAGGATGGAGCCAATATAGCTGTTTTCCTTCCCCGCCAACTTGATTTTACCCAATTTGTGATCTTTTCTGCTACCATATTTGCAGGTCTTGGATTACTATTCTATTTGAGAGGGGATAAAATCCAGGAGGTAGTAAGTGAGAAAGTGAGGATTTCTGATGTTCGCGCAGCCACCCTTGTGGATGTTACCTATGTAATATTACTTATTTACAAGTTGTTCATTAGCACAGTTCCAATGAGTACCACATGGGTTTTCCTTGGTATCATTGGAGGTAGGGAAATTGCCATAAGCCTTGCACGTAATAAAAAAGGTAAAAAGCACAGGAAAAAAGCAGGAAGAATGATATTCAAGGATTTCTCCTATGCTATGATAGGCTTGTTTGTTTCCATTGCCCTTGCAGCAGCTGCTAACAGCAGTATTCGTGAGGCGATAATAGATACAATTGCAAATGGGTTCTAATATTTAATAAGATTTAATTAAAATGCACTCTTTTATAAGAGTGCATTTTTTATTTTTACCTAAAACTATAATTATGCTGAAGAATTTCCTTTTTTCCCTCATTGCGGGTATTTTGTTATTTTCCTGTGCATCTGTTAATAAAGAGGAGGCAGATCTTCTTGTTTTTAATGCGGAAGTCTATACCGTAGATGGAGAATTTAGTGTTACTGAAGCCTTTGTAATAAAGGATGGTAAATTCCTTGAAACAGGCACGGCTGAAGCCCTTGAAGAAAAATATAATTTTAAAAACAGGTTGGATGCCGGGGGAAAAACAATCCTTCCAGGCTTTATAGACGCCCACGCCCATTTTTACCGGATGGGCCTTGCCCAGCAAACGGTAGATCTTACGGGTACCAAGAGTTTTAAGGAAGTGGTTGCGAGAATTGTAAAATTTCAGGAAGAACGTAATGTTGATTTTATTACCGGGAGAGGTTGGGATCAAAATGACTGGCCGGTAAAGGAATTTCCTTCAAAAGATACTTTGGATATGTTGTTTCCAAATACTCCTGTGGCTATTACCCGTGTTGATGGCCACGCTTTGCTTGCAAATCAGGTAGCTTTGGATCTTGCGGGAATTACCGTAAATACTTCAGCTGAAGGTGGGGCCATTGAAATTAAGAATGCTAAACTCACGGGTATTCTTATAGATAATCCTATGGATCTCGTTGGTAAAGCAATGGGAGAACCTTCATTGGAAGAGCAAATTGATGCCTTGCTGGAAGCTCAAAAAATAAGTTTCAGCTATGGTTTAACCACAGTTGTTGATGCCGGAATTGATAAACATACAGTTGAATTAATTGACAGCCTGCAGCAGAATGAACAATTGAAGATAAGGATCTATGCTATGTTGAGCAATACGCCAGAGAATCTGGATCATTACCTTGATAAAGATCCGGTTAAAACTGAAAGGTTGAATGTACGCTCCGTTAAATTTTATGGAGACGGTGCATTGGGATCCAGAGGGGCTGCTTTAAAAGAACCATATTCAGATCATTACAACCATTACGGTGCCCTTTTATCACCAGTGGCTGAATTTAGAAAAATTGCAGAGCGGGTTGCAGCTTCAAAGTTTCAGCTTAATACCCACGCCATTGGCGATTCGGCAAATGTGGTGGTGCTTAAAACCTATGCTGAATTATTAAAAGATAATGAGGACAGAAGATGGAGAGTTGAACACGCCCAAATTATATCCCCAGATGATTTTAAATATTTCAATAAAAATGTAATTCCCTCTGTGCAGCCTACTCATGCCACAAGTGATATGTATTGGGCTGAGGACAGGCTGGGAGCAGAAAGAATAAAAGGTGCTTATGCCTTCAAGTCATTACTCGATCAGGCAGGGATTATTGCCCTTGGTACAGATTTCCCGGTAGAGGATGTAAACCCGTTCTACACATTTTATTCGGCGGTGGCCAGAAAAGATCTTGAAAACTATCCAGATGGAGGATATATGCCGGAAGAGGCTCTTTCAAGAGAGGAAACCTTAAAAGGAATGACCATATGGGCGGCTTATAGCAACTTTGAGGATGAAGAAAAAGGAAGTATAGTTCCCGGAAAGTTTGCCGATTTTATTATTCTGGACAAGAATATAATGAAGGTGAATGAGGATGAGATTCCAAATATCAAGGTGATAGAGACCTGGGTGAATGGGGAAAAGGTATTTGGTAGGAAGTAAATAGTATTGAGAAGAATTAGAGTCTAGAGTCTAGAGACTAGACACTAATTTTTAACTACTTTCCTCCGTTTGCCTGAAGATCCATGATACAAAAGTTATCCAATTGTGGCAGTTGGTTACCATCAACAAGATCTCCCAGATCATATCCAAATTGTACATTTGCATTCATAAGGCATCCATCTACCTCACAATGCCCGTTACTACCATCATCTTCGTGGTCGCTTTGCAGGGGAGAACCCAGGTTCACCAACCCGAACAGATGCCCAAATTCGTGGTTTACAACAGTGCTTTCCACAGTACTTTTATCTGTAGAATTAAGTCGGTTTGCAATAGTTTGAACGGTTTTGCCATAAATTACCATAGAGGTATTCCTGTAGGCAGAACCTAGAACAATTTTGGTGTTTGTATCATTTTCATTGCTACCATCGGCAAAATAAATGTAAACCGCTATTTCATCGCCTGCATTGAAAGCTGTTCTGTTATCGGCCTCAATTTGAACAATTTCAGTGATGGCAAAAGGCGCCTTATTTGAGGTAGTTACTGCTCTTTTAAAAATGGTGACCCCATCTGGTTTATGGGTTCTTTGCTGTAAAAAGGTTTTGAGATTATCTACTGTTTTTTGAGAAGGTTCAAATCCGGTCACATACACCATTTCAACCCTTATGGAAGTAAATTTTTGATCGCTCAAAAGATCTGTGGCTGAGGTTCCCAGGGCTTTTAAATTAGCGCTTTTATCAATTTTTGTAGATCCAGAGGGATCATCTTTTGAACATCCTGCCAGGACAAGGAAAAGAAACAAAAGGCTTACTAATTTTTTAGGACTCATTAATACAATGTTTTCAAAGGGTAAATATAGTAAAAGTATGCACAGAATTTCTCTGGTTTTATTCGGGACTGGTTGCAGGTTTTAACTCGGCCAGAAAATCGTAATGATCGCCTTCTTTCAGTAAACGGCAAGAAAAACCATTTTTTAAAGCTGCCAGCTCCAGTATATTAAAATCTATATACAGCCAGTTAAATACGGCCGAGATCTCCTTTTTATAACTAATGCTATATTCCATTTCGCCATAATAATTGGAACCCATTTCTATCCAAAGTCCACCGTCCTCATCTTCATCCAGGAGATACCTCAGGTCTGATGAATCTATAAGTATCTTCCCATTCCTGGTTAAAAGCTCTTTACAGTGGGTGAAAAACTCATCCAGTTTGTCAAGCTTTCCTATGATACCGGTTCCGTTCATTAAAAATAAGAGAGTATCATATTTTTCATTTTTCATTTCAAAGAAATCAATACACTTGGTATTTTTTAACCCCCGTAGCGTTGCAATTTCAATAGCCCCGGGAGAAATATCAATAGCTGTCACATCCAGTTTTTTGTCCTCCTGAAGGTATAAGGCATGGCTTCCAGCCCCACAACCTACATCCAGAACCCTTCCACTGCAATTATCAAGTGCAGTACGTTCCAGGAGTGGCATTTCCTTATAATTTCGAAATAAATATTGCACCGGGATAACATCATCATCAAAATCTGGGGAATGCACCAGGATATCTGTAGTATCCTGATGATGGTAATAAGCTGAAATGGCAGTACCGAAGATATCTGGTTTCCGCGTGATGCTTTCCTGTTTCTTCATATCTTTGCATAATGGAAGAAATCTTAAAAAATCTCCCTGAAAAGGCCAAAGATAAGCATAAGGAAAATAAAAAGTTCTTTGCAGCATTGCGTAAAAAACCACCTAAGCATTTGGATGCCCAAATGGAAGAACTGCATTATAAGGAATTTGCGAAAACCGATTGTCTTAGCTGTGCCAACTGTTGTAAAACTACCGGGCCTTTATTTACCAATAAAGATATTGAGCGAATTTCTAAGCATTTCAAGATGAAACCCAGTAAATTCATTGAAAGTTATTTGCGGATAGATGAGGATAATGATCATGTGTTACAGGAAGTGCCTTGTACTTTTCTTGGAAGTGACAATTATTGCTCTATTTATGAGGTAAGACCCAAAGCCTGCCGGGAATACCCACATACAGACAGAAAGGATTTTCACAAAATCTCAAATATCACCATACAGAATACTTCCATTTGTCCTGCAGCCTATAATATTGTTGAGGAAATGAAACGCAGGATGAAAGGTTAAGGTTGCGGAATATGCCTAGTTAAAAACTTAGGCTGCCACAAAAATAGTAGGTGGCCTATTGCCCGTTTTCAAGAGGGTTAAATCTTCGGTAGCGTTTTCCCATTATAAAATAAAGAATGGACCCAAAAAACGGAAGAAAAATGATGATGAGCACCCAAATAAGCCGATGCCTTCCCCTAAAGTTGTTTTGTAACATGTGAGTAAGGGCTATTGCTGGCAGCACAAGTAGCGCCAACATTAGCAATTGCCAAAATAACAAGTTTATATCTAAAAACATATCTTATGTATTAAGGAAGCATCAATATAGTAAATATTCCTTTCGGGTTTCCTTAAATGTTTCTAAATTTTCTATCCATGTTTCTCTTATTTCTTTTTCACTAAGGCCTGCTTCAATTTGCTTCTGTAATTGCGTATTCCCGGCAAGTTTGGTGAAAAAGGAATTGAAGAATGTAGATTTATCTTCGGTATTCTCATATGCCTCAATAAGCCATTCCAAATTGATCCTGTCTAGACGTGGTTGTTTGGTAAGGTTTCTACCGTAACAAAGAGTATTTAAATGTTTTGGAGATTTGGCCCCTTCCATGGATACCGGCGTATAGGAGTAATCGAAATATTCTTTATTGAGAAAAGGAGAACCAAATACCTGAAATTGATTGGATGTGCCCCGACCCTCATTTACATTTGTTCCTTCAAAAAAGCAAAGGCTGGGATATAAATTGATTGCCTGGTCATTGGGCAAGTTGGGAGAAGGTTTAATTGGAAGGCTATATTGGGTTTGATGAGTGTA
>CAXAZV010000165.1:0-7062 GCA_963973375.1 uncultured Antarcticibacterium sp. | reverse complement strand
CAATAAGGTCAAACCTTCTTATATTATTTACATTAGATTCCCTGTAAAATATTTTTTTGTGGCTCAGGTCAAAATTGTAGTTGGAACTTACACGTTGCTTAACACGCTCCACGATTTGTTTTCCGGTCAAATTTTTGTTGCTAAGAAAAACATCTTTTAATTCTATATTAGCAGGTTTAATATAGATCACCTGCTCCTTCATCGCTTTAAGATCCTTTACCGCAAGTTTAAGTGGAATATAACCAAGGGAGGAGATGCTAAGAGAATCTATATTTGAAAGGGAAGAGACAAAGGAAAACACTCCTTCTTCATTTGTAATTACCCCTTTATTGGGGCCGTATTGGACTGTAGCAAAAGGCACCGGTTGACGAGACTGGGAATCCAGTATAAGACCTGAGGTTTCCTGTGCTAAAACCCCTGAAGAAAAGATAAGGACGGTGAAAAATATAGTTAAAAACGGACGCATGTTTTTTGTTTTATTTTAAGACGTGTATTCGGGAAATTTGTTACACCAAAGTTGCTGTTTTAAAGCAGGGTTAAAAAAATCCCGGCTCTTTTAAACCGGGATTTCAATATAGCGTGAATTATATTTATTTGCTGCCTTCGTTAACTTTCAACGGCCAGGTATCGTTTGATGCATTTACATCTGGCAGAAGCTTTTCGGGATCTATTGTAACAGCCTGAACTTCCTTGTCTGTTCTCAATAAATGCTTCCAGGTATCGCCTCTTTGCCATATTTCAACCGGTAAACGCACCTCCTTATTGCTACCATCTTTATAAGTGACCCTCATTACTACCGGCATTGGGATATCACCTGGCTTGGAAACACTTATAACATAATCTCCCTGGAATTCCTCAACATTATCTATGGCGAGGTCTATATTCCCGGTACCATAGAACCATCCTTTCCAGAACCAATCCAGGTTTTCACCGGCATGGTTTTCCATATGATTGAAAAAATCATTTGGTTGTGGGTGCTTGAATGCCCAGGTTTTAATATAGGAACGAAATGCATTGTCAAAACGTTCTTCCCCCAGGATATATTCCCTGAGAAGGAATAATCCAATAGCAGGTTTATAATAAGCAATCATTCCCAGGTTCTGTAAATTGGCAACATCTGGATAGGTGTCAATTCCCTCCCTGTTTGGGTTTGTAAACCACCCTGCCATATTTCTGGTCCTGTTCAATCTTGAAGGATATTCCCCGTCATTAAACGCCAGGGTGCTGTAATGATTGATGAAAGTATTGAAACCTTCATCCATCCATGCGTACCTTTTTTCATTGGTGCCTACGATCATAGGGAACCAATTATGGCCAAATTCATGATCTGTTACTCCCCATAAGCCGGCACCTTTACTTTTCCAGCTGCAAAAGTTAAGCCCTGGATATTCCATTCCACCAATATCGGCAGCCACATTTATGGCCACCGGCCAGGGGTATTCAAACCATTTTTCAGAATAATATTCAATGGAAGCTTTGGAATACTCTGTAGAGCGCGTCCAGGCATCAATCCCGTCGCTTTCACGGGGGTAAGCCGATTGTGCCATCGCTTTTTTACCACTGGGTAAATTTATTCGCGCCGCATCCCAGATAAAAGCTTTGGATGAGGAAAAGGCCACATCACGTGAGTTTTCTATTTTGAAATGCCAGGTCTGGGTGCCACTCTTTTTTGCTAAAAGAGAGGGATCGCCCACTTCTTCAGGTTTAATAAGATATACAGTAGCGTCGCTTTTGGAAGCCTTATCCATACGTTGTTTTACTGTAGCAGAAAGCACCTCACCGGGATTTTGCAATTCACCTGAGCCTACCACAATATGGTCATAAGGCACGGTGATCTTGTAATTAAAAGTACCGTAATCATAATAAAATTCTCCCGCTCCCAGATAGGGTTCTACATTCCATCCTACCACATCATCAAAAACAGCAACCTGCGGGAACCACTGCGCCATGGCATATATGGTTCCATCCTTTACATCCAGACGGCCCATCCTGTCCATTCCTTCAACCGGGATTTTATATTTGAAATTCATAGATACAGTGGCTTTTCCCCCTTTTGCCTTAACAGGCTGCTCAAAGAAAACCTGCATTCTGGTATCATCAATAATATATTTGGAAGAAGTGCTGCGATCAACTTTTGCCACCAGCCCGGTGATCTCATAACCTCCTTCAATATCGCCTGCATAGCGGTTTCCCTGAATGGGTGTGGTAAGATAACCCCGGGAATCTGGCTTAAACCGGTTTTGTTCCAAATACATCCAGATAAAATCCAGATCCTCGGGACTGTTATTGGTATAGGTTAAGGTGATCTTTCCCGTGATAGTATGCTCTACATCATTAAGGCTGGCCTCAATTTCATAGTCGGCAGCATTTTGCCAGTATTCAGGGCCGGGCTTCCCGGAAGCCGATCTAAAATTGGTGCCCTGCCGGTAGGTAAACGGGTTAAAATCCTCTTGATTGGTGGAGATTACTTCCTGTGCGTTGGAAGGCAGAATAAACATAATTGCCCCCACCAAAACCAGGGAGATCTTGAAAAAATATTTCATGGTGTACTATTTAATTTTTGCTAATTTAATTAAAGAAATAAAAAACCCACTTTTAAAAATATCTTAGGAACCTGAATTTAAAAATTCAAAGGGATCACGCACTTTGGGGATTATAAATATGCGGGAAAGTGGAAATTTATTATAACAATTCCTGGGGATTCGGGCGATTTTCAACAGGCGCGTCAAAATTCAACTTTTCAATATCAACTACCGCATTGGCGGCAATCCTGGCCAGCACAAGAAACTTATCTGCCTTGGGAATAATCCGGTAGACCTTCATTTTTTCAATGCGTCCAAATAAATTTATCCCGCTGGATACTTTATAAGGATCCCCCATTTTGGTATTAAGTTCAAAAATGTGTTTTTCAATCTCTGCCTGAAAGTTATACCTCATTTTATTTTTAATACTGCCCTGCATGACCTTATTTGCCATTAGTTCCAGGGAGTTATTCATCAGCCAGCTGTCTGTATTGCCATCCAGCTTGAAATCGCTCACCCACACTTCCTGGGCTGCTTCATCAAATTCAAGAGCCACATGAAGCCATACACGGCCAATTTTATTCCTTAAAAGTTTGGTTAGTGTCCTAAACTCCACATCTACCGCAAGATCAAATCTTTCATCGGGGCTTTGCTCTATGGACATATCCAGAAGCTCTGCATAGGTAGTCACTTCGCCGGTTTCCTTTTCATCTTCTATAAGCTTACCAACAACATTCTCCCTTAAAAATTCATTTATAGCAGCATAGGAAATGTTAACCGGTAAATTAATTTGAATATCATTTTCTGAAGCGTCTTCTAATGTAGCCATGGTTTTCCTTTAAATACCTGTGGGTAGTTGATAATGTCCAACTAAAATAAGGATTCCCAAAATAACCCGCACTAACATTAACATCTTGTAAACTTCTTAAGACCTAACTACTTCTCTATAATCGTTCCCGGCATCAATCCAAAATGCTTTTTAAAGGCTGAAAAGAAGAGGTCTTTATTTCTAAATCCTGAAAGCCTTGAAACCTCAGCCAGATCAAAATTCCCTGCGGCAATTAGAGCTTTTGCAAACTCAAGTTTAGTTTTAATTACAAATTCCTGCGCACTAAGTCCTGTCCTCTCCCTTAGCCTGGAGCTTAAGGTTACCGGTGTAATTCCAAGAGCAGCAGCTATTTCCTCTTCAGTAAAGGAGGTGGTAGTTATATTGTGAATTATAAACTTTTCAATCCTGCTTAAAACATCATCATCAATTCCCTGCTTCATCAACCGGCTGTTCCGTGCACTAAGATTTGCATTGGTAAAGGGCACCGGGAGCGACATTTCCAATTTCTCTGCTATCATCTCCAGCAATACATCAATATTAACCGGTTTTTTTATAATGTTCAGGATCTCATTTCCGGTATTTTCCGGGAATTGAAGTTTTCCTTTCTCCGGGATCATTAGGTATAACGGGATCATCTCGAGGGCAGGATCATTCCGTAGCACCTTATTGAGGGCAAGACCATCCAACCCGGGCATTTCTAGATCGGCAATAATAATGGTTGGAATTAGTTTGGTGGCAAGTTCAAAAGCCTCGGCGCCGTTTTGCGCCTCATATACATCTCCCAGTTTCCTGAGGGAAGCTGCAAAAACCTTTCGCAATTCGTCGTTATCTTCAGCAATTATTATCCGGATCCTGTCCTGTGTTACCTCACTTATTGGAGTATGCTGCACTTCTTCTTCAAGGACAGGCTTCGTTTCTTGAACTACAGAAGGGGAATCTAAAACAGGGTGTTCCTCTGTTTTTGCAATAGGACTTTCTGCCAGGTCAACGGCCGTTGGAATACCTTTTTTAACTTCGGCTTTATTATAGTTTTTCAGGATTAGCGTAAAAGTGGTACCCTGGTCCTTCATACTTTCAAATCCTATACTGCCACCCAGTTTCTCTATTAAATCCTTTACATAAAGCAGGTTCACTTCTCCAACATTTCCTTTTGAGGAAAAAGATTTGGAATTCCTGTAATATTCCCTGATGATCTTCTGGTCTTCATAAGGCAGGCCGGTGCCATTATCTGCTATCTGTACCTTTAGGTCACCCTTATTGGTTTTGATCAAATTGATGATGATCTTCCCATCCTGAAAAGAATATTTGACCGAATTGGAAATGATATTAAAGAAGATCTTATTGAGATAGTTCACATCATAAAAGAAATATTCCTGGTTCCACTGGTTATTCACAATAATCTCCAGGCCTTTTTGCTTCAACAGCGGCTCAAGATCTTTAACCAGCTCCTGCATAAACCTTTTTACAGAAATACGGGTGATGCCCGGCTCCTTGCTTATTTTGCCGAAGTTTACATTTTTGAAATTCAGGATAGGATCCAATACTTCCTTCAAACGGGTCACAATACCTCTTATGCGATGGCTATTCCCGGTTTCCTTTTCTTCTGAAATATTCTCAAGCGAGGCCAGCAAAATAGTTAATGGAGTTCCTATTTCCTGACTTATATTTCTATAGACCTGTGACCGTGCCTTTTTAATCCTGCGTTTTTTACCAACTTTAATTAGAAGTAATGGCAATATCAATAATAAAAGTAGCGCCAGTGCGAAACCTGTTATTGCTGTTGGGCTTAACCACCAAGGCCCGCTTATAGTAATGGAGATTTTTTCTACCTGGCTCCAACCACCATTCTTTGTGCCGGCTTTTACCAAAAATGCGTAATTCCCGGGAGGCAGGTTGGCATAGTTAACCTCGGTTTGGTTGGCTGGTCTTGACCAATCAACATCATAACCCTCCAGTTTCCAGGAATAATTTATTTGGCGGTCAATTCCCGGTTCCACTCCGTAGAAATTAAAACGAAGGGAATTTTCATCGTGTTCCAGGTTCAGCTCCCCGCCACCGCCAACAGACCGAATTTTTTTGCCTTTCTTATTTTTAGAGTCCACTTCAACAGCTCCTATTACAAGCCCGGGAACAGATTGTGGTTTACTCTTTAATTTATCCGGGCTAAAAATACTGACCCCCTTAAAAGTTCCAAATGCCAGTTTGTTATCCAGCCTGGCAAAGCTTCCTCTTGTAAAAACAGGACTTAATAGGCCGTCCTCTTTGTCATAAATACGCATGTCCTGTGGGTTTCCTACCCTAAAGTTTACCAAGCCTTTAGAAGTTCCCGCCCAAATATCATCCCCCTCTTGTACAATTAGGCCCTGCACACGGTTTGAGGGCAGGCCTGCAGCCACATTTACAACTTTATAAGAATTGGCAGCAGGGTCATAAATAATTATTCCTGCCCCTTCCGTTGCAAGCAGAATTTCCCCGGCTGCAGTTTCACTTATCGCATTAATGCCGAAGTAAGGAAGGCTTTGCGCGTTTGGCCTCAATTTATTTATGGTGATAGCTTTACTGCTGTTTTTTTCAATTTTGAAAACCCCGTTTCTCCCTGCTGCAATTATATCGCCTGACGAAAGTTGTCGCAGGGCCTCAATATCATTTACCTGGAAATTTTCAATTTCATCGTTCTGCTTAATTTTAATAAGGTTTCCAGCCTCTCCTCCGGCCCAGATATTTTTATTGGAATCTACCAGCAGGGCTTTTACATTGCGAAGGCCGGTTTTTATTTTGGAATCAACCGAATAATGGGCCCGTAAAAGGGTGTTGATATTAACCTTATAGACACCGTCATTACTGGTGGCCACCCACATATGCATATCATCTGCCTGGAGGTCCTTAATTACATCGGGGATATTGCTTTGCCTGGAAAATGAAAGATTCTTTACATGCCGCCAGGAATCATTATTGGGATTCCAGATGCTAAGGCCCTGCCGGTTACCAATCCAGATATTTCCGTTCCTGTCCTCTGCAATTGCAGTGGTGTAATTATCGGCCAGGCTCGCAAATTTTTTGGGATCGTGGCGCAGGAATTCAAAATTGTTTTCCCTTAGATTCAGCGAATTGATCTGCCCGGAATCTGTAGAGATCCACAGGGTATTATGCCTGTCCAGAAACAAACCATTGATGGTATTATCTGATATGGAGAAATTATTATCCTCCTGTACTATGTAATGTGATACCAGTTTCAGGTCCCGGTTCAGGATCAACAATCCATCCCCTTTGGTAGCAATATAGAAATTCCCGGAGCGGTGATGAGATAGTCCTGAAATTGGTAATTTTTGGGAGGAATAAGGCAGGCTGTAGATCTTTTCGGTTACCAAAAAATTGGGAAAGGTCCTGTAAAGCCCATCTTCCAATGTGCCTATAAGATAAAATTCCCCTGTAAACAGCAGGCTTTGAACATTAAATTCCCGTGATCCTGCCAGGGAAACTTTCTTATATTTATTACTGTTCTCATCCATCACGAACAGCCCTTTGGAAGTCCCAAAAACTATTTGCCGGTTTACATACAGGAGTTGATGTACAGATTGTTCCGTAGGAAAGAAAGAAATAAGGCTTAGTTTCTCCCCCGCGTATTTCCAGATCCCGTTGCGGGCACCTATCCAAAGGTCACCGTTTTCACCTTCTGTAATACGCTGAATATTGCTTTGTGTACTGGGCCGT
>CAXAZV010000164.1:0-7105 GCA_963973375.1 uncultured Antarcticibacterium sp. | reverse complement strand
ATCTTATTTTGGCAATTTTGCCGGTATCATTTTTATTCATTGTCGTAGAGGTCAAAGTGACCATTCTAAAATTATTACATTATTGCGATATCTAAAACCTATAGTTCTAAATTCATTTTAACAGTTTTCATTTATAAATTCAAGGGCACGTTCCTCTGCAAAAGTGGTTTTTTTATTTTGAAGAAACCCTACATGTCCACCATATTCCGGCATTTCCAAATAGAAGTATTCATGCGCTGCTGCTATTTCAATGGGGGAGGAGTTGGGAGATAAAAATGCATCATTTTTTGCATTTAATAGAAGGGTGGGGATTTTAATAAATGGAATAAATTTAAGGGCACTGCTTTTTTCATAGTAATCCAGTGCATTTTGAAAACCATGAGCTTTGCCGGTATAAAGATCATCAATTGCATATAGGGTGTTACATTTCATGATCTCTGCCCTGGTTATCTTATCTGGAAACTGCTCCCTTCTTTTTAAAAGTTGCTGCTTTAATTTTTTCAAAAAACGGCGGGAATAGAGAAAATTCCTTCCTTCCTCCAGTTTTTTAAGGGAGAGGTAAAGGTCACAGGGGGTAGAAATAGCCACTGCGGCTTTTATTTGCGGGGGAATCTCTTTCTCTTCTCCAAGATATTTAAGCATTAAATTTCCACCCAGGCTAAACCCCGTTAAGGAGATGGTGTCATAGTTTTTCTTTCCTAAAACATGTTTTATCACCTCCCGGAGGTCTTCACTTGCCCCTGCGTTATAGGACCGGTAAAGCCTGTTTAACTCCCCACTGCACCCGCGTAGGTTAATTGCGGCCACATCCCATCTGGCCCGGTTAAAATGACCTGCCATTCCCACAACGTATGGCCTTGAGGAATTACCTTCCAGGCCATGAAGTACAATCTGTAATTTTCGGGAAGAACCCTTGGAGGAAAAACTCCAGTCAATATCAATAAAATCTCCGTCCTCCAAATCCAGCCTCTCACGGGTTTGAAAAATTTCGGGAACTCTTCGGAAAATTGAGGCATAAATAGTTGACAGGTGGTAATTCCTGAATATAACCGGAGGATTATAGTTGCTTTTTAATACAGGCATATGCAAATTTCGTTTTTTTTATTTCTTCAACTTCAGATTTAATAAAGAATTATGCACGCATAATATTTTTATTTATTTTAGCTAAAAATAATACTATGTACCATAAAGAGTTTGACATACGTTGGAGTGATCTTGATGCCAATCGCCATCTGGGCAATACTGCCTATATAAATTTTATGAGCCACACCCGAATGGGTTATTTCCTGGAAAATGGATTTGGACAAAGGGAACTGGCAAAATATAATATAGGTCCCGTGGTGTTTTATGAACACATTTTTTATTTTAAGGAGGTGTTTGCCGGGAAACCTGTAAAAGTAAGTCTGGAATTAAAAGGCCTTTCTGAAGACGGAATGTATTTTGAATTTATTCATAATTTCTATGATCACAAAGGAAGAAATTTTGCAAGTTGTGAAATAATGGGCGGTTGGATAGATCTTCATGAAAGAAAACTTACCTCCCTTCCCCCACAATTATACTCCAATCTTAACAATCTAAGCCATGCTGCAGATTTTAAAATTTTGACAAAGGAAGATACTCGCAGGTTCAACAAGAAACCTGTGGATATAGACCTTAATACTTTATAACTGTTTTTTTCTTGGTTACCAGATAAACCCCAAGGAAAACCAGGGATCCTGCACCCACCTTTAAAAGATTCAATTCATCTATTCCTACAATAACTGCAAAAATTATCGCAATGAGGGGTTGTAAGTAAATAAATGAGCTAAGGGTAGAGGGGGATAGTTGCTTGATTGCATAGATGTTAAGCAAATAGGTGGAAAAAGTTGTTCCCAGAACCACAAATACCAAACTCCAAATAGCGGGAGAGGGCAGGTCCACCCATTTTACTTCGCGGAATTCAGAAAATGTAATTGGGAAGTTAACTATCAGGGCTATTAAAAATAACCATTTCATTAAGGTAATAGGGTGATATTTGGTTGCCAGAGGTTTTACCAAAATAAGATAAATACCAAAGGAGAAAGCATTCACTATAAAAAGCATGTTTCCCAAGGGAATATTGGGCGCATCCTGACGTATCTCCTCTGAAAAAAGGACGAGCATAAGAGCGCCGCTTAAACCAAGAAAAATCCCGGAGACTTTTAACATAGTGATCTTTTCCCGTAATAAATAGGAGGAAAGAACTAACACCAAAATAGGGGTAATAGTAACAATAACAGAACTGTTTATGGGGGTAGAGAGGCTAAGACCTTTAAAAAACAGCAACATATTGATCACCATTCCAAAAACAGCGCAGGCTATAAGCCTGAACCAATCACTGGTGGCAATTTTTTCTTTGGGGAACCAGAGTGAAATAAGCCAGAAAAGAATTGTGGCTCCTGTTACCCTTAACAGTATAAATCCAAAAGGTTTAATGTAAAGGGGCATTACTCCTTTGGCTATAGTATGATTAAGGCCATAAATAGTAGCTTCGCTTATTGCTGCTAAAATGGCAATCGTACGTTTATTCATTCATTGACTTTTTCGCGGCTTCCACGTTTTTTGCGGAATTTCCTATAAAGATCTTATCATTATTTATAATTACCGGTCTTTTTAAGAAGGTGTAATGTTCAAGGATAAGGTTTTTATACGCCTCTTCATCCAGGTCTTCATTTTTTAGTCCTTTTTCTTTATATAGACGGGCCCTTTTACTGAAAAGGGCTTCATAACTGTTAGTGAAATTATACATTTCCTCTAATTGCTCCTCTGTCACCGGAGTTTCTTTGATTTCCTGAAGAATAAAGGAAGAGGGTGGGTCTATTTCAGCAAGAATCTTTTTGCAGGTATCACAGGTAGAAAGGTGATATATCTTTTTCATAATAATTTGTAATTGTCCGGCGGTGCCGGAAATTCTATAAAAATTTAAAAAAATCCCTGGCCTCTTCCCTCGGGATCTCAATTTGAATTCCGCCTTCAGAGTAGGAAGCCACCTCATAAGCGTTATACCTTAAGATGATCTTGTTTTTAAGAAACCCTATATTTTGCGGTAAATGAAAACTATCATTTTCAAAAAAGTAACCGGTGCTGTTTATGGATTCCCCCTCGGGAATTTCATTTTTAATTCGGAAAACTTCTTCAGCATACTCCTGAAATTCAGCAGTAAAAAGGTCTTCATTTTTTATGATCTCTCCGGTTTGAGGATTTAAATTTATATAACTCCTGCTGGAAAATCCATGAGCGCCACCTGTGAAAAGTGCCAGGTTGAATTCCAGAGAAATTATCTCGGGAGAATTAGTGAGAACCCTTCCTTCAACAGAAGCTTCCCAGGGAATATTATATTCGGGAAATTCCTGTGCTGTGGTTTCATAGTTATCAATGAAGGTTTGAGACAATGACTCCAGGCTGGAGAAATTGTTTTCTTCCTGGTAATCCAATAATTGGATCACATGTTGCTCAATGTTCCGGTTGATATTTTTATTACGGGCACCTTTTTCTGAAACCCATGGAAGATTCAGGCTTATATATGCACAATTTTCCTCATCAGGATCACAGTCGCGATCTGAAACTTCATCAATAGTCAACGCCTCAAATTCAGGTGCAGCAACGTCTTTTTGACAGCCGGCAAGAAATAGTAGTAGAATAAGAGGTGAAACAAGCTTTTTCACAGTAAAATCAATGTTAAATTCGGGATAAAGGTACATGCTATTTTGTCAATCCCCAATACGAGTATTACATTTGCTGCACTAAATATTTGTTAATTTAGCTTTATTGGAAATCCCTGAAAATGTGAGGGTTTCTTTGCGATATTATGCCGGGAAAATTTTCCTGCTTGTAATAAAAAAACAAAATAGATTACTATGAAATTCAACACTAAGACAATTCACGGAGGTCAACATGATGTAGACCCCGCATATGGCTCTGTTATGCCACCAATTTACCAGACCAGTACTTATTCTCAAACTACGCCGGGGGGGCATAAAGGATTTGAATATTCCCGTAGTGCAAATCCAACCCGTAGTGCTTTGGAGCGTTCTTTGGCGAGTATTGAAAACGGCAATTTTGGCCTGGCTTTTGGCTCTGGTCTTGCCGCAATAGATGCAGTAATGAAATTGTTCAAACCCGGAGATGAAATTATTTCCACCAATGACCTTTATGGAGGTTCTTACAGGCTCTTCACTAAAATTTTTGAAGGTCTGGGACTTAAATTTCATTTTATTGGAATGCAGGATGCATCAGATATTGAAAAATACATTAATAAGAACACAAAGCTTATTTGGGTAGAAACCCCAACCAATCCAATGATGAACATTATAGATATTGAGGCTACGGCAGCTATTGCCAAAAAACACAATATCTTGCTAGCGGTAGATAATACTTTTGCCACGGCATATCTGCAAAGGCCTTTGGACCTTGGTGCAGATATCATTATGCATAGCGCCACCAAATACCTGGGTGGCCACAGCGATGTGGTGATGGGTTCCTTGGTAGTTAATGACGAGGAGTTGGCAAACAGGTTGTATTTTATTCAAAATGCAAGTGGAGCGGTATGTGGTCCTATGGACAGTTTCCTTGTGTTGCGTGGTATTAAAACCCTTCACATTCGTATGCAAAGACATTGTGAGAATGGAGAAAAAATAGCACATTATTTAAAAGATCACCCAAAAGTTGGTAAAGTTTACTGGCCAGGGTTTGAAGATCATCCCAATCATGAGGTGGCGAAAAAGCAAATGTCCGGTTTTGGAGGTATGATCTCGTTCACAACGGTTGAGGATACCCTTGAAAGTGCGGTTAAAATAGTAGAGAACCTAAAAGTCTTTACCCTTGCTGAATCTTTAGGTGGGGTTGAATCGCTGGCTGGGCATCCCGCAAGCATGACTCACGCCTCTATTCCTGCCGAAGAAAGATTAAAAACGGGGGTGGTAGATTCTCTTATTCGACTTAGTGTTGGTATAGAAGATGAAGAAGACCTTATTGAAGACCTGAAACAGGCTTTGGGATAAATTCTTGAAACCTTGAAATATAAAAGCTTCGGTATTAATTTGCCGAGGCTTTTTTTATTAAAAATTCAGATAATAGATGTATCCAACATTTACCCAAAAAACAAAATCATTGAATTTGTTCTGGGGTGCGCTTATATTTAATCCATCCAGCCAGTCTGTATCATAGTAATGCCATCTACCCTCTACTGCCAGATCGCTCACATAGTTAAGCCTGTAGCGTAATCCAACACTTCCTGCGATAGCCCAGGTATCTCCCCCTTTAAAATCCATTCCGTCCTGGAAAGTTGGAAATACATTCTTAGGATTATCAAGACTCCCAAGATCTGAATACGCGTTTGGTTTGTAGTAGACATAATGCGCCCCAAGGCTTATAAAGGGTGCAAACATATACCCGAAATTAGTATAATCCCTTATGCTGAAAGGATAATATTCAAGTGCTGCGCCTAATTCAAATGTTTGGGTTTGCCCGTGCATTGCCCTTAGCAGTTCTCCACTTAAATTGTTTTTTGCGGCTACCGGTCCAAAATGTTCCAGTTTGGTGAAAAAGTAATCCAGCTCTGTGCGTATCTTAAAATGATCATTGAAAAAATTGTCGGTGGCGTAACAGTTACATTCGGCTTTGTAAGCAAAGTTCATATAATGTACCAATCCCACTCCATACCCCGCGTTATTAAGATTGTTTTTCACATTCCATCTTTCGCCATAATCTGTGAAAAAAGAAGTTGGGCCCACAAGTACTCCAATTTCGTGAGAAATTCCGAGTTGGGCAAAACTTCTTTGGGAGGAAACCACAAAGACAATAAAAACAAGACAAATCCACAAGGATTTCTTCATTTACCAAGGCTTGAAGTATAAACAAATATATAAAATAGACTGAACAAAGCTAGAAGGAAAAACACCCATTAAAATCACACGTTAATTTTATATGAAATCGTAAAAAAATGAGGCGATTCTTTATATATACTTTATATTTGCACCAATTTACGAAAACGTTATAATCAATAATATAAAGCACTACTATTATGGAGCAAAGTGTAAAAGATTTTTTGGAGGTTGTTTCTAAAAGAAATCAGAACGAACCTGAGTTTTTACAAGCTGTACATGAGGTGGCCGAGACGGTTATCCCATTTATAGAACAAAATAAAAAATACCAGAATAAAATGTTACTTGAACGCATGGTTGAACCAGAAAGGGTGATCATGTTTCGGGTGCCGTGGATCGATGATGCCGGAAAAACACAAATTAACCGTGGATTCAGGATCCAGATGAATTCGGCCATTGGGCCATACAAAGGAGGGATGCGTTTTCACCCTTCAGTAAACCTTAGTATTTTAAAATTTCTTGCGTTTGAACAAACCTTTAAAAACAGCCTAACCACTTTACCAATGGGTGGTGGAAAAGGAGGATCAGATTTTGATCCTAAAGGAAAGTCAGACAATGAGGTGATGCGTTTTTGCCAAAGCCTTATGACAGAGCTTGAAAGACATATAGGTGCAGATACTGATGTTCCTGCCGGTGATATTGGAGTAGGAGCGCGTGAGGTAGGTTATATGTTTGGGCAGTACAAGAGATTAAGAAATGAATTTACAGGTATTTTAACCGGTAAAGGACTTTCTTATGGTGGTTCCCTGATACGTCCTGAAGCAACTGGTTATGGAAATGTTTATTTCACCCAGAATATGCTTGAGTTAAAAGGAGATACAATAAAAGGAAAAACTGTTGTGATCTCAGGATCTGGAAACGTTGCACAGTATGCGGCTGAAAAAGCTACCCAATTGGGTGCAAAAGTTGTTACAATGTCAGATTCCGGCGGATATATTTATGATGAAAATGGAATTGATGCATCAAAACTTCAGTTCCTTATGGACCTCAAAAATGTAAGAAGAGGAAGAATAAGCGAGTACGTGGACCAATATCCTTCAGCAAAATATTTTGACGGGGAAACCCCTTGGGGAGTTGCCTGTGATATAGCTATGCCTTGTGCCACTCAAAATGAGCTGGATAAAGCTGATGCTGAAAAACTTGTGAAAAATGGTTGCCAGGTGGTAGGTGAAGGAGCTAATATGCCTTGTACTCCAGATGCTGTT
>CAXAZV010000163.1:0-7278 GCA_963973375.1 uncultured Antarcticibacterium sp. | reverse complement strand
TTTTTACCTTCTACATCCCAAACATGGACACCTTCCCCTTTTGTAAGAACAACAGGTAACGGGTGATAATTATGAGCCCCATATTTGTCTTCAAGGTCAATTGCTTTTTGTGATGATGTGATCTTTTCTAATAGCATTTTCATGTATTTTATTAGTTGAAACTATTAATTCCTTCTTTAAAATTCCCGGTAAAAGGAAAGTTCAATGGGAGAGAAATCATCCTGAAGTGTTGCAAAATTACCTAATATTCATGTAAATTCCTTATAGTTCGAGAGAAGATTCCCGCGGCGAAGAAAAATACCGAACAACCTTTGAGGCAAAAGCCATCTTATTTTTTATCAAATTTAGAAAACCACTGTCTTACTATAAATTGCTTTCCCGGAACTACAAGAAAATTTCCAAATTTTGATCCATATTATATTCCTATTCCTTTTTCAAAAGATTATTTTTGCGCTATGCGTAGAAAGAAACAAAACATATTATTTGAAAATCTAGAAGTCACCGGCGCGGGAGCAAAAGGTAAGAGTATTGCAAAAGCACCCGATGGAAAAGTGATCTTTATAAATAATGCCGTACCCGGTGATATTGTTGATATAAGGACAACTAAAAAGAAACGTTCCTTCTATGAAGGGACGGCTGTGGCTATTCACGAATATTCCACCAAACGTGTAGAACCGGTTTGCCAGCATTTTGGTACCTGCGGAGGTTGTAAATGGCAAAATATGGGGTATGAACACCAGCTTTTTTACAAACAACAGGAAGTGGAAAATAATTTACGCAGGATTGGTAAGATCGAATTGCCTCCCGTTACTCCTATCCTGGGAAGTGAAGATATTTATTTTTACCGCAACAAGATGGAGTTCTCCTTTAGCGACAGCCGCTGGCTAACTCTTGAAGAAATAAAAAGCGATAGGGATTTTAGCGATAAAAATGCTCTTGGATTTCATATTCCCGGTATGTGGGACAAGATCCTGGATATAAAAAAATGCCATTTACAGGCAGATCCCAGCAATGCCATCAGGAATTTTGTTAAGGATTTTGCCAATAAAAATGATATTTCCTTTTTCAATACCCGCGAGCAATATGGTTTATTGCGTACCTTAATGATACGTACTTCCTCCAACGGAGAGCTTATGGTGGTGGTGCAGTTCTTTGAAGATGATACCGTAAAGCGTGAATTATTACTGGACAATATCGCGCTAAACTTTCCTGAAATTACTTCTTTGCAATACGTGGTGAATCCTAAAGGCAATGATACAATTTATGATCAGGAAGTGATATGTTATAAGGGCAGGGACCATATTTTTGAGGAAATGGAAGGCCTTAAGTTTAAGATAAATGCAAAGTCCTTTTACCAGACAAATTCCAAACAGGCATATGAGTTATATAAGATTACCCGTGATTACGCCCAGCTTACAGGAGAAGAACTGGTATATGACCTTTACACAGGGACAGGGACCATTGCCCAGTTTGTAGCAAAAAATGCCAAAAAAGTAGTGGGAATAGAAGCTGTTCCGGTGGCAATTGAAGATGCAAAAGAAAATGCCAAAAGGAATAATATTGAGAACACCCAATTCTATGCGGGAGATATGCGAAAGGTTTTTACCAAAGAATTTATTGCAGCACATGGGAAACCGGATGTTATCATTACAGATCCTCCCAGGGATGGAATGCACAAGGATGTAATTGATCAAATAATTGGTATCTTGCCTCAACGCATTGTTTACGTAAGCTGTAACTCGGCTACGCAGGCCCGTGACCTTGAATTACTGGATCAACATTACAAGGTTACCAGAGTGCGTCCTGTAGATATGTTTCCGCAAACCTTTCACGTAGAGAACGTAGTATGTTTAGAAAAAAGATAAAAGTGGGGATTTCAAAAAGCCTGTTATGGCTTTTACTCGTATTTTGCCTTCAGCTGAACGTGGGGTGCCAGCGGGATGACATTTGTCCCGAATCTACCCCCACCACCCCGATGCTGAATGTTTCTTTTTTTGATACTGAAGATCCTGAAATTCCTAAACCCCCTGTAAATCTTACGGTGAGAGCTGTATTCTATGATACAATAATCCAGTTTCGTGGAAATGATTCCAGCCTGCGCCTGCCATTAAGGCTTGATGCACAGGCCACACAATATGAATTTATACTGAACGCCCAGGCGGTTCCTCAGGAAGGGGAAGAAGCGCCGGCAGATATTTCCAACCGCGACCTGATTACATTTTCCTATACCCCGGAACAAATTTATACAAACAGGGCCTGCGGTTTTAAAGTGAATTTCCTGAATCTGAATGCACAGCTTGACGGAGATGGCACTCCCTGGATCAATACCATTATAGTTGAAGAAGAAAATATAGAAAATGAAACAGACACTCATATTATTATCTACCATTAGTATTTTTTTCTTTTTCACTACCAGCCTGCAAGCACAAACGCCTGCAGATACTATTCCCTATAAGGAAAGATTTGGTTTACGCGTTGGAATAGACCTAAGTAAACCTTTGCGGACACTTTTAGACGAAGATTACCGCGGCCTGGAAATTTTGGGTGATTACAGGGTGTATAAAAATTATTATATCGCTGCAGAATTAGGGAATGAGGAATTCCCTTTTGAAGCTGATAATTTGCGGGTAACTGCAAACGGAAGTTATATCAAGCTGGGTGTAGATTACAATGCTTATGATAACTGGGCGGGAATGGAAAATGTGATCTTTGCCGGGTTACGTTACGGGTTATCTACTTTTTCACAAACCCTGGAAGAATACCAGATCTACTCAGTAAACCAATACTTCCCCACCACAAGAATAGAAGGCCCTTTTGAAACTTCCGGCCTTACAGCCAGTTGGGTAGAATTCGTTTTGGGTATAAAAGTGGAACTATTGCGCAATCTTTACCTTGGTGGAAATCTTCAGCTTAAAAGAAGAATTAGCCAGTCAACGCCGGCTAATTTTGACAATCTTGTAATCCCCGGATTCAACAGAACCTATGACGGCAGCGCTTTTGGAGTAGGGTATGGATATAATATTTCCTATTTGATACCCTTGTACAAAAAAGCTAACTAGCTCTCCCGGTTTTCAAGTTTATGGATCTTCTTGGTCCCTTCATAGATCTCATATTTCAAAAATTTAGACTCCAGGGCACCGTTAAATAATTTTATTTTTCGGGAAGGCCTTAAGCCCACGTGTTTTATAGCATCAAGATTTGAGGTAATAAACCAGGCTTCTGTCCCCGGGTAATTCTGTTTAAGGGTATCCCCTATACTTTTATAGAAAACCGGCATATTCACGTCGAGTCTTTCCCCATAAGGAGGATTGAATACCATATGCAAATGCCTTTCCAGCTGTTTTTCGCTTTCAAAGAAATCCTGCTGTTCTACCTTAATAAATTCAGCAAGGTTCGCATTTTCAATATTGTCTATGGCTTTATGTACAGCTGAAGGAGCCGTATCATAACCTGTGATGGTAAAATGAAAATCCCTGACTTTTTTAAGTACAGATTCTTCTATTTTTTCAAACAGGTCCACATCCCAATCCTTCCATTTTTCAAAAGCAAATTCCTTTCTGTTTAAATTCGGCGGAATATTGGCAGCTATCATAGCAGCTTCAATAAGAATGGTACCGCTCCCGCACATAGGATCCAGGAAATCACATTGTCCGTCCCACCCGGAAAGCAGCAGCAATCCGGCAGCAAGAACTTCATTGATGGGTGCTATATTGGTGGCGGTTTTATAACCTCTTTTATGAAGAGATTGTCCTGAGCTGTCAAAGGATAGATTACAATAATCGTTTTCCATATGAACATTTACCCGCAGGGTTGGAAAATCGAGATCAACATCAGGTCTTTCACCAAATTTATCGCGGAACCTGTCCACAATAGCATCCTTGGTTTTTTGCGCAATATATTTGGAATGGGTAAATTTTTCAGAATGAACGGTTGCGTCAATCGCAAGAGTATCGGTTACTTCCATGTAATCCTCCCAGGGCAAGGCGTTCACTTCCCTGTAAAGATCATCTTCAGATTGAATCCTGAAAGATTTAAAAGGTTTTAAAACTTTGATAGCAGTACGCAGGCATAAATTTGCCTTGTACATAAACCCCTTATCCCCTACAAACCGAACATTTCGCGTTCCCTCTGTAATATCCATTGCACCAAGATCCCTTAACTCCTTCGCCAGAAGAGGCTCAAACCCAAATAAGGTTTTGGCCACCATCTCAAAATTATTTCCCATTTTATAAATTTCTAGAACCGCAAAAATACATTAATTTTGTGCCAAATAATAATTAGCAATCACGCACATTGGCCTAATTCCGGGAGTTTCAGAAATTAATTAATAAAAAGATCTGGGTGGGCGTGAAAGTAATTTATTTAATCCACCTTAATGATCTATATTCTACCCCTGCTTTCTGTAGTTGTTGGCTTTATAATTTCTCTCTTTTTAAAACCATCTAACTCAAAGAATTTTCAACTGCTCCTTTCATTTAGTGGCGCGTACCTACTTTCGGTCACCGTATTTGAATTATTGCCAGATGTTTATAGTACAGGTGAAAGTGTTGGGATCTTTATTATGGCCGGACTTTTATTACAAATCCTTTTAGAATTTATTTCTAAAGGCGTTGAGCATGGGCATATGCATCTTGATAAGACCTCCAACAAATTCCCGTTGTTATTATTAATAAGTTTAAGCATACATTCCCTGCTGGAAGGATTCCCCCTGGAACAAAGTGACCACCTGCTTACGGGAGTTGTAATTCACAAAATACCTGTAGCAGCAATCCTGGCAGCCTTTCTTTTAAATTCAAACATAGGAAAACCCCGTGCAATCTTATTCCTGGTATTGTTCGCAATCATGACACCCCTTGGAAGTTGGCTCCAGGCCCATTTTGAAGAAATATTAAAATATAACACCTACATAAATGCGATGGTTATTGGTATTTTCCTTCACGTTTCTACCACTATCCTTTTCGAAGCTTCAAAAAATCATTCCTTCAATGCCTCAAAACTTGGTGTTATTATCTTCGGAATTTTACTCGCTTATTTACTTTAATCGATGTTTAGCCGGGAAGAAGCAAAAAAGCTGAGGGAGGAATTCTGGATAAATTTTGGAAAGAACTATCCCCGAAAATGGGTGCTTTACGATACCAGGATTAAGGAAGTCCAACTAAAATTCAACTTTGATTCCAATGATGCACAGGTATCGTTGGATATTAGTTCTCCTGATGATGTTATACGCGCCTATTATTACGAGAAAATGTGTTCGCTGAAAAATATTCTTTTAACCGAATATCTTCCCAATGCTATTTTTGAGGAACATTATGATTTACCGGAGGGTAAAGAGATCTCAAGGATCTATACAGAGCTTGAGGGAGTAAACATTTACCGAAAGACAGACTGGCCCGGCGTACAGGAATTTTTAAATGATCAAATGCAATTGCTGGAATCATTTTTTCTGGAATATAAGGATATCATTGATTCATAATCAAAATAACATAATTGATTGCTTTACAACAAAAAACCACCCTTCCGGGTGGTTTATCAAATCAAAAAAAGATCTGCAGCTTATAATCCAAGAAGTCCTATAAGTATGATCTCTAATTCTACATTACCCCCGGCTTCAACAGAAACGTCAGATAAATCAATTGAAGTGGCAGAAGTTGCCTCTATTTCACCCTGAAGTTCAAGTTGACCGTTATTGTTATTGTCGGCATAAGAAATAAAATGTAGTTCATAATCACCTTCTTCAATAAAGTGAAGTTCAAAGTCTGCATTTGGATCCTGCACCTTTGCACTGCTTACAGCATTAGCAAATAATATCCCTTCAGCATTAGCCTGGGCTTCCGTTTCTGCATAGGTTCCTTTTTCATATGCAAATACCAGCATAGATTCAGATTGGGTAGTACCAAAATCACTTACAGTACCGGTAATACTTCCTGCATCCAGGCTGTTTACAGCACGTATGCTATTGGACAATTGCCCATCCCCAGCAAATTCATAATTTCCTTCTCCTGAAGTTACAATACTCTTTCGCAGATCAAAATCAAGAATGATCTGGTTGCCATTGGTTTCCAAAATCTCAACATCATCATTAACATTGATTTCTGCTGCCGCACTGGAAAGAGCTATTTTCTCACCACTGCCGGTGAGAATATAATTTCCGGGAGCAGCACCGTTAGCATCTGTATCATTATCAAGAATTAAACTTATTTGACTGGTAGTCCCGCTCTCAAGTTCGAGGTCACCTAAAAGGAAAGTTTCTCCATTTTGTAAACTACTCACATTAATGGTAGTTTTCTCGAAACCTTCAATGCTTTTCCCGTTTACCTTAACTCCGGCTACAGTTATGAAAGCAGCTTCTACTTCCGCATTATCAATTGGAGCATCGGTTAAATATACCTCTGTTTTATAAGTCTGGGCATCCGGTTCCCCTGTTTCCATATCATCTTCAGAGCAGGAAACAGCCAGTCCCATACTTAAAATTAAAAATCCTGTTTTAAACAAATTCTTTACATTCATACTTTAAATTTTTGTTGCATTTGCAACGGTTATTAATAATGGTAATTTGGGTTTTGCGCACCCTGCGCAGGTAATTGTATGAATCGATATAAGGTGGTTTTTGTCCAGTAATAAAACGAAGACAAATAGGGCCTATTACATAACTGTAGCCGTTTAACAAGACCTTAACACCCTGAAACAGCTTATTTTACTGGTACTATGGTAATTGCGTTAGTAGAAATGGAGAAAAGAAATATGGTTTAAATATAATTCCCAGGGAGGGTATATATTGTCTTGAAGTAGCGTAGATATCGAATTCAACAAAAAAAGACCCGCCCCAAATTGCTATTTGGTTCGGGCAGGCCTTTTCTGATATTTATTAAAGGGGGAAAATCATTATTTAAAAAGCAATTTTAATTGGCTCTATTCCATAAAAAAACCCTTCATCAAATAAATGATGAAGGGTTTTAAAAACAAGCCCGCCCGAACGTACCGTTCGGTACGGGCGGGGCGACGACCCCCGATAGCTATCGGGGCTCCCACAATACAGCAGTACCATCTGCGCTAACGGGCTTAACTTCTCTGTTCGGAATGGGAAGACCCGCCCGAACGTACCGTTCGGTACGGGCGGGGGTGAGCCTTTGCAAATTCTTTAAACAAGAAAACCACCCATCCTTCGATAAGTGTTTTTCAAATTATATAAAACAAAAAAAGACCTTTACTTTTCAGTAAAGGTCTTTCAAAAACAAGGCGACGACATACTCTCCCACAATACAGCAGTACCATCTGCGC
>CAXAZV010000162.1:0-7319 GCA_963973375.1 uncultured Antarcticibacterium sp. | reverse complement strand
ATTTTTTTCACCCTCCAGGTTTAGAGCTATCACGGTTTTGAATTGCGCCCGCCGATTTGTCTTTCCTTCGAGTTGTAAAAGAAGCTTATCTATATTATCCTCATTATTTCTTCCTTCACCGGCATAACGGGCAGAGTGTACCCCGGGTTCGCCGTTCAAATCTTCAACTTCGAGCCCCGTATCATCTGCAAAACAATCTTTATTGTAATTTTCTTTTACATAAGTGGCCTTCAGGATTGCGTTTTCTTCAATAGTAGCAGCGGTTTCAGGGATGTCTTCGTCGCAGCCAATATCATCAAGGGAAACCAGTTCTATAGAAGAAGGCATCATGGCCTGTACCTCCTGTAGTTTGTTGAAATTATGTGTGGCAAATACAATTTTCATAATGGGAATTTTTACCTGTGATGGTAGGGTTCGTTCTTTAATATTGTGAAAGCGCGGTAAACCTGCTCTACAAAAAACAGACGTACCATTTGGTGAGAAAAGGTCATTTTGGACAAAGACAATTTAGAATCGGCACGCCGGTAAAGTTCTTCTGAAAAACCATAGGGGCCACCAATCACAAATATTAGTTGCTTTAAACCGGAGTTCATTCGCTTCTGAAGAAATTCAGAAAAATCTATTGAAGAATATTGTTTTCCGTTTTCATCCAATAGTACCACATGATCTGATGTGGAGAGTTTTGCAAGAATAAGCTCTCCCTCTTTTTGTTTCTGCTGATTCTCATCAAGATTTTTGGCCTTTTTAATATCAGGGATGATTTCCACCTCAAATTTATTATAGAACTGAAGGCGTTTTATATAAATATCAGTAAGGTCCTGAAGTGCAGGATCATCTGTTTTACCTATCGCCAGTAATTTTATGGTCATTTTACCTAGACTTTGCTACATTTACAAAAATAACTATTGCAATGATCTCACAAGCACAATTTGATAAGGAAATTGAAATAATTATATCCAATGCAGTCCGGGAGGACGTAGGGGAAGGAGATCACAGTTCTCTTGCCTGCATTCCTGCAGATGCCCGGGGAAAAGCAAAACTATTGGTAAAAGATAATGGTATCATTGCCGGGGTGGAGTTTGCAAAAATGGTCTTTAATTATATAGATAAAGACCTGCGCGTTGAAACGATTATTGAAGACGGGCAACCTGTAACGAAAAAGGATGTGGTTTTTTATGTGGAAGGCTCTTCAAGATCTATCCTTATGGCTGAAAGACTGGTATTAAATGCTATGCAACGCATGAGCGCCATTGCCACCAAGACCAATGAGTTTGCCGAGAAACTGAAAGGAACAAACACAAAGATCCTGGACACCCGGAAGACTACACCAGGAATTCGCGCTCTTGAAAAATGGGCAGTAAAGATTGGAGGAGGAGAAAATCACCGTTTTGCATTATATGATATGGTCATGTTAAAAGATAATCATATAGATTTTGCTGGCGGAGTAACCCAGGCAATTCAAAAAACCAAGATCTATTTGCAGGAGAATAAGCTCGATCTAAAGATCATAGTAGAAGCAAGAGATCTTAACGAAATAAAGGAAATATTAAAACAAGAGGGGATTCACAGGATCCTTATTGACAATTTTAGTTTTGAGGATACCAGAAAAGCGGTAGAGTTGATAAATAATAAATGTCAAACCGAGTCCAGCGGAGGAATAACCATTGAAACCGTTAAAACTTATGCCAATTGCGGGGTAGATTTTGTATCCAGTGGGGCGCTTACCCATTCCATTTACAATATGGACTTAAGTCTAAAAGCAGTATAGTTAATGGTATCCAATGAAACTAAGAAAATAAGTGTCCTGGAAAGGATCTCAAAATTTTGGGAGCGTAAGACCAGTAAAATAATCCTCCCGGGGATGGATGGGCTTACTTTCTTTGACCTTTGGGCTATTTATTTAAATGGTATTATTGAAGGGACCTTTTCAACGCGGGCAAGTGCGATCGCATTTAGTTTCTTTATGGCCATTTTTCCCTTTTTGATCTTCATTTTGAATCTGATACCCTATATTAATTTTATAGACGATTTCCAGCTGCATTTCCTGGTGTTTATGGACTCGCTTATGCCGCCAACAACCTCTGAAGCTTTTAACGATATATTCTATGATATCGCAAGTACTCCCAGGGCAGGGTTGTTGTCTTTCACCTTCTTACTTTCATTATTCTTGATGACCAATGGTATTAATGCAATATTCACAGGTTTTGAATTCTCCTACCATACACATGTAAACCGCTCCATATTGAGGCAATACCTTATAGCTATTGGAGTTTCGGTTATCATGGCATTGTTGTTGCTCCTTACAGTAATAGTAGCGGTTTATTTGACATATGCGGTAGATGACCTGCAGGATCTTGGTTTCATTTTTAAAGATCTATTCACGGCGCAGCTAATGTCCTATTCGGCCTTTATAATATTGGTATATATAGCAGTGGCAACTTTATATTATTTTGGAACAAGGGAAGGGAGACAATCCAGCTTTTTTTCGGTTGGGGCATTATTCACCACCCTCCTTATTATGGTGACCACATTTTTATTTGGTTTATATATTACTAATTTTTCAAATTATAATGAACTGTATGGTTCTATTGGAGCTTTGCTGGTGTTAATGGTTTATATATGGCTTAACTCAAATGTCCTGCTTTTAGGTTTTGAACTTAATGCATCTTTGAATAAATTGCGAAAAAATTTTAACGATCTAACTTAACTAATCTTACATATGAAAAATTTCTTATTCCTTGTTCTTAGTCTTACTTTCATGGCTGTTGCACCTGCGCAAACAAAAGCCGGTGGCGCAACCTTGCCAAACAGTGTTAATTTTGAAGGAAGGGCCCTGGTTCTTAATGGGGTAGGTGTTAGAGAGAAGTTTTGGATGGATATGTATGCAGGTGCCCTTTACCTAGATTCAAAATCAGGTAATGCCAATGCTATTATTGCTGAAAATGAAGCAATGGCAATTAAATTGCATATGGTGTCTAAAATGATAACCAGTGATAGAATGATAGATGCGATAAATGAAGGTTTTGAGAATTCTACAAAGGGAAATACAGCATCTTTAAAGAACGAAATTGAAAGGTTTAAAGGATTTTTCAAGGAAGAAATTAAAATAAATGATGTCTTTGATCTGGTACACCTTCCTTCTAAAGGAGTAGTAGTTTATAAAAACGGAAAGGAACTGGGAAATATCAAAGGAATAGCTTTTAAAAAAGCTTTATTCGGGATCTGGTTATCTGATAACCCGGCCGACACAAAACTTAAAAATGGAATGTTAGGGCAATAATCCCCCTTTAAATCAAAATAGCGTAATTAACTAATTTAAATTTAGGGTGATGGAGAAGATGAAAAATTTATGTTTATTACTATTTATTCTGGGTGGGGTAAATCTACAGGCGCAGTCTATATATGGTAAGTGGCATACCATTAATGAAGAGACGGGGAAACCAAATTCCATCATTGAGATCTATGAAGAAGATGGAGCAGCGCACGGAAAAGTAGTAAGGATAATAAAAGAAGAAGATAGGGACCAGTTATGTAATAACTGTGAAGGTGACCTTAAGGACCAACCTATTGAAGGCCTGGAATTGATGAAGGGTTTTGAGAAGAACGGCAAGGAATATGTAAATGGTTTGATCACAGATCCAAAAAGCGGAAAGGAATATAAATCCAAGATGTGGATTGACGAAACCAATCCCGACAGGCTTAAAGTAAGGGGTTATGTTGCATTTTTCTACAAGACCCAAACCTGGCACCGCGCCAAGTAATTCTTTTTAAAAAATAAAAAAAACCACTCTTAAATAAGGAGTGGTTTTTTTATTTGATAATAAAAGAAGTTTAAATTTGTCTTCAACCAAAAGCCTTTATGAGTTTTTACCTAGATATAATCCTCCCACTTCCGTTAGACAGGCGTTTTACATATTCGGTTTCACAGGAAGAAGCAGAATTTCTAAAACCCGGCATGCGGGTTGCTGTGCCCTTTGGTAAAACCAGGATATATACAGGAATAGTTGCTGCGGTACATAACAACGCTCCGCAACTATATGAAGCTAAGCCCATTGAGCAAATCCTGGATGAGTATGCGGTGGTAACCACACAACAGTTGGAACTTTGGTCGTGGATTTCAAAGTATTATATGTGTGCTGAAGGAGAAGTCCTTAAAGCAGCACTCCCGGGCGGTTATTTGCTTGAAAGTGAAACGCTCATACAGTTAACATCAGATTTTGATTTTGGTGAACTTACGCTTAATGATCAGGAATATATAATTGTAGAGGCCCTGCAAACCCAATCTTCCCTTAGGATACAGGAGGTCATGCAATTGCTGGATAAAAAAACAGTTCTTCCCGTAATAAACAGCCTGGTTGCTAAAAAGGCAGTAGTAGTGAATCAGGAAATTTTTGAGCAGTATAAGCCAAAATTGATACGCTATGTAAAGCTGGCTGAAAAATTTTCTTCGGAAGCTGAAATGCATAAACTTCTGGATGATCTAAGCAATGCTCCCAAACAGCGGGACGCGGTGTTAAGTTGGTTCAGTTTCCGGGCACAGTCTAAAAAACCGGTTAAGCTTAAAGATCTTTCCGCAGCTAGCAAAACTTCCGCCACGATAATCAAAACTCTTATAGATAAGGGAGTTTTTGATGAATATTATATTCAAACAGACAGGGTACAATTTGACGGAGAAATTTCCAATACCAATTTTCAATTGAATGAATGGCAACAGGAAGCCATGGATTCAATAGAAAATATATTTACAGATGATGAAGTGTGCCTGCTTCACGGCATCACATCTTCAGGAAAAACCGAAATCTACATCAAGCTTATTGAAAAGGTAATAGCTACTGGGAAGCAGGCATTATACCTGCTTCCGGAGATAGCGCTTACCTCGCAGCTTGTTGCACGACTTCAGGCTTATTTTGGAGACCAGGTACAGGTGTACCACAGTAAATATTCGGTTAAGGAACGCATGGAAGTGTATTCCCATGTGCTACATGATAATGCTAAGGCCAGGATTATTTTGGGCGCAAGATCTTCGTTGTTTCTGCCTTTTAAAGATCTTGGGCTTATTGTGGTAGATGAGGAACATGAAACTACCTTTAAACAGTTTGATCCCGCACCCCGGTACAACGCCAGGGATGCTGCCGTTGTGCTTGCAAAGATGCATAATGCACATTTGATCCTGGGAAGCGCTACGCCCTCTCTCGAATCCTATTTTAATGCTACCCATAATAAGTACAGGCTGGTAACATTAAACCGAAGATTTGGTAATGTTCTCCTGCCTGAAATAGAAATTGTGGACATCAAGGAAAAATACCGTAAAAAACAAATGACAGGCCATTTCTCTGACCGGTTACTAGAAGAGATTAAAATTTCCCTGGCAGAAGGGGAACAGGTGATCCTTTTTCAAAACCGCCGGGGTTATTCTCCAATTCTGGAATGCACTACCTGCGGGCATTCCCCTCAATGTCCCAATTGCGATGTGAGCCTCACCTTTCACCAGCACAGCAACCAATTGCGCTGCCATTACTGCGGTTACCACATGGCAATGCAACAACAGTGTATGGCTTGTGATAGTGTTGAACTTACCACCAAAGGTTTTGGGACAGAGCAAATTGAAACAGAACTCAAAGCCCTGCTCCCGGATGCTAAAATAGGAAGGATGGATTTTGATACTACCAGGGGAAAATACGGGCATCAAAAAATAATAAGCGCATTTGAACAGGAAACCATTGATATACTGGTAGGAACCCAAATGCTAAGTAAAGGCCTGGATTTTAGAAAGGTGAGGTTGGTAGGGATTATGAATGCAGATACCCTCCTTAATTTCCCCGATTTCAGGGCGCATGAAAGGAGTTTCCAGTTAATGCTGCAGGTAGCCGGAAGGGCAGGAAGAACCCAAAGCAGGGGGAAGGTATTGATCCAAACCTATAATCCGCATCACCAGATCGTGAAACAGGTCTCTACCAATGATTATGAAAGTATGTACAGGGAACAATTGGAAGACAGGTATCAATACCAGTATCCACCATATTACAAGCTTATAAAATTTACAATAAAAAGCAGGGATTATTCAAAAACCAATGATGCGGCAGATTGGCTTGCCAAAGGCCTGAATATTTCTTTCAGGGAAAATGTACTGGGTCCGGAATTTCCTCCGGTGGCCAGAATACGCAATGAATACTATAAGAACATCCTGCTCAAGATCCCACCAAACCAGTCCCTGGGAAAAACCAAAACCTATATAGAAAAATTACTTACAAGTTTTAAAGCTATAGGAGCCTGGAAAAGTGTGCGGGTAATTATAAATGTAGATCCTTACTAAACTAAGAGGGTAGGAGCATATCAGAAAAGGTAACGGCTAGAAACAAAAAATCCGACTATAGGGGGCCGAATATTTTAAATCTCCTTAATTATTTTGTAGTTCTAATCCTGCATCGCACTTAATGCTTCTATTAAATTAGATTTTTTATGCCTGCTTAGTGGTAGTTGTTGTTTGTCTATTTCAATATTCTTGCTGTTATAACGCTCCACCTTTTCAAGGTTCACAATATAGGATTTGTGAATTCTTAGAAATTGCTCTGGTGGTAATTGATTTTCAAAAGATTTCATTGTAGCAAGAACTACAAAAGTATCCTTCTCTGTAACAAATTTTACATAATCACCCAAGGCCTCAATATATTTAAGCTTATTTAAAAATACTTTTCGGTTCTTTAAATTGCTTTTAACGAAGATGAAATTCTCATCTTCTATAGGAGTGCCGTTATGTTTTAAATTATGAAGATTTATCGCCTTAGAAACAGCATTGTTAAATCGCTCTCTGTTTACAGGTTTGTGAATATAATCTACCGCATCATAATCAAAAGCCTTGAAAGCATATTTTGTCTTTCCGGTAACAAAAATGATTTGTGGTTTATTTGGAAGATCATCAAGCAATTCAAAACCTGTGAGAATAGGCATTTCAATATCAAGGAAAATAAGATCCACCTCTGTGTCTAGCAGGCCGTTCTTGGTTTCAATGGCATTATTGTATTCGGCTACCAATTTTAAATTGGGATGATCTTTGATCAATTTTACAAGAGATAATCGTTGTAAACTTGAGTCATCAACCACAGCACATTTAAGTAGAGTTTCTTCCACGATAAAAGGTTAAGTATAAACAATATTAGGTATAAAATTTTATTAAAACAAGCTAATATGGAATTTCATTGTCAAAATTTGTTGTTTGGCGTGGCAGAAAGACTTTGTAGATATAAAAAAAGATGTTACTTTTGCAGCCAATTAATTTAAATCATATTTTTATGAATCATTATGAAACTGTTTTCATCTTG
>CAXAZV010000161.1:0-7319 GCA_963973375.1 uncultured Antarcticibacterium sp. | reverse complement strand
TACCATTCAGGGGACCGGAAGCGGGAGTCCGTTCAGGAAAAATGTTCTGGCTTCGCATTTTGCCTCCCTGGCTGAAAAACCGGTATACCCTACCCCTTTTGACAATCGCTTGCAAAATATGCTGTACCGCGATCTTTTCTACACCAAGATCCCACGTGCGCTGCGTTTTAACGACCGCATTTCAATGGCCTGTGGCGTAGAGCTCCGCGAACCTTTTCTGGATCACAAACTCGTGGAATTCGCTTTCGCAATGCCTGCCGACTTCAAGATCAAAAATGGAGTTGGTAAATACATGCTTCGGGAAATCCTGAAACCCATGGTTCACTCTTCCATTTCCTTCGCCCCCAAACGCGCCCTACAAACTCCGCAACGGGAATGGCTGGCCAATGAACTGGCAGGTTTTACAGAAGAACATCTCGCAAAACTTAAAAATTCCCCTGTGGCGCATTGGTTTAATTTTGAAGAGATGGAAAAGGAATGGGCAGCTTACAAGAATGGCGACCAGACATCCAGTTTTCATATTTGGCAGTGGATTAATGCGGGGTTAGTGTTTAGTCGGTATTATTTAGTGAAATGAGATTGGGGCACAGAGGGGAACCACCCCGGCCGTTGGCCACCCCTCCTTAAAAAAAGGAGGGGAGCTTTTATTAATTCTCACCTTTTTCCCTCTTTGACTTTTTAACTCGAACGAAGTGAGTTATACCGTATCTATAAAATTTTTCTCTGTCCTGTTAAAAACGATCAAGCCAACAAGAAACAAAACAATAGCAGTAACTAAGGTATACGAAAAGCCAACCCAGCTGAAAGATCCAGTATCGAGGATCATATACCGGAAACCTTCGATTATATGGGTTAACGGATTGTATTCCACGATCCAGGCATAGTCGGGCATTTTGTTCCTGACTTCAGAAAGCGGATAGGGAACTGCAGAGAAATATAATAAAAGAGAGGTCGCGAACCCTACCAGTACGGTTAGATCTCGGTATTTGGTTGTGAATGCTGATATGATCATTCCAAGTCCAAGGCCTATCAAAGCCATCATAATTACATAAACCGGAAGCAGCAATAAGTTTAGATTTGGCCGAACTTCTACCCCACTCCAAACCACATAAATATAGGCGACAATCAATACCAGCAACTGAATTCCAAATTTGAAAAGATTGGTAATCACATTGGAAATAGGCATAATCACGCGGGGAAAATATACCTTTCCAAATAAGCCTGCATTGGCCCGGAACGTATCTGATGTTCCCGTTAAGCACTGACTGAAATAGTTCCACGCCGTGATCCCTGCAAGATTGAATAAAAAGGGAGGCACATTTCCGGTAGGGATGTTGGCAATATTATTAAAAACCAGGGTGAAGGTGATCGCCGTAAACATTGGCTGAATGAAATACCACAGCGGACCAAGAATTGTCTGCTTATATACAGTAACAATATTCCGCTTTACAAACAGTATCAAAAGATCGCGGTATCGCCAGATCTCCTTAAAATTAAGGTCAATGAGTTTTCGCTTGGGGGTAATTTCGTAAAGCCAGTTATCGTTCGCTTCGCTCACGGTTTAGTGTTTGTGGTTTGGGGTTTGTAGTTAGTCGTTAGTGAAAATTAGTATTTAGGTTTTTACAGATTTTTACCAGTCACGAAGTTAAAAGAAATGTATTATAATCGAAGAAAAAATCTGCTGTTTGTTGTTTGGGGTTTGTGGTTAGGAAAAGAAAACTTCTAAGGACTAACCTCTACTGACTAACGACGAATTTCCAAACTTCAATATCCTCAAATTTTTCAATTTTCCCCATCATCAAAAATTTATCGACATACAATTCATTCTTTTGAAACAACACTGGACCATAAACAATAAACTACAAACAATAAATCCCGGAGGGATTTATTCAAAATTTCGCATCGCTTTCCTCCACATTTTCTTCCATTTCTCCATTGGGCTTACGCTGTCATTGTAGCCTTTGGTGTAACGGTTGTACGCGTAGCCGTAGCCATAACCGTAGCCGTAACCATAACCGTAGCCATAACCGTATTTGGCGCGGTGAACAAAGTAGTTGAGCACGAAGCTGATGTTCTTGATCTCGCCTTTGTTGTATTTTTCGTTGATGCTTTCCAGCATTCCGCGTTTGGTATAATCCTGGCGAATGAGATACAGCGTGGCATCAGCATATTTTACCAGGTTCATAGCATCGGCCACGATCCCAATTGGCGGGGTATCCAGGATAATGTAATCATACCGCTGCTTAAGTTCATCCATCAACACCTCCATCTGGTCCGTCATCAATAATTCTGAAGGGTTTGGGGGAATTGGCCCGGCCGTGATCACGTCCAGATGCGGGATCTTACTGTGCTGGATAATCTCTTCAACCGTGTTATTGCCAATAAGGTAATTCACCACCCCGGCTTCATTCTCTAGCTCAAAATCATCAAAGATCTTGGGCTTACGTAAATCGAGCCCCACCAACACGGTTTTCTTCTCGCTTAAGGCAAAAACAGTTGCCAGGTTCATAGCACAAAAAGTTTTTCCCTCTCCCGAAACCGAGGAGGTAATCAACACCGTCTTGGAACCCGTAACCCCCTGCTTCCTGTACATGAACTGCAAACTACTCCGCAGCCCCCGGAAACTTTCGGCTATTGCCGATTTCTGCTTATCAAACACCACCAGGTTGTTGTTGGATTTATTCTTTCCTATAAGACCCAGGATTGGGATGGGCGATAATCTTGATATCTCGTTGGCATTGTGTACGTTGGTATTCAGGAACACCAGCAGGAACACAAAGGTGAGTGGGATCACGCCACCTACCAATAACGCCATTACATAGTTAAGCTGGGTATTGGGCCCAATTTGCCCGCCCCCGGTATCTTTGGCATTGTCAATGATCATTACATCACTCACATTGGCCGCTTTTATGAGCCCTGCCTCGCTTCGTTTTTCAAGGAAGAGATTGTAGGTTTTCTCACTTATATTATACTGTCGCTGGATTTTGAGCAGGTCCTGCTCTTCCTGCGGAAGTTTGCGTATCTCACCCTCGGCAATGGAAATCTGCCGGTTGATATCATTCAGCTCTGTTTGCTGAAGACTTTTGGTGGATGCAATATTCTCTAACAATACTGTTTTTACTGAATTTATTTGCCGGTCAATATCTGCGAAGACCGGGGAATTTTCCTTGAGCGAATACTGGTATTTGCTGCGCTCTTCAGCCAGTTGTAATATGCGGCCTACCCCGCTAACGATACTTCCTTCGGCAATACCTGCTACAGAAGGAGCGGGAACGCTGGTATAATCATTTCGGGTTTGGAGATAATTTTCAAGGGAATTGTAATAGGCTATCTGCCGCCGCAGATCTTCCTTGCGCACATCCAGGGTGGAGATCTTATTAGAGAGTTCAGAATTTTCAGAAGAAATATCCCGAAAAGCATTTCGGTTTCTAAAAGTATTCAATTCATCTTCAACCAGCTGCAATTCCTGCGATTTTACCGCGAGGCTGCTGTCAATAAACCTAATGGTCTTGGTGGCAAACAGGTTTTTTCGCGCCAGCATATTCTGGCTTAGTACCGCCACTGTTCCGTTTAGATAATCAACAATCTGGGATTTGTTATCGCCTGTTAAACTAAGTTTAAGCACCGAGGAATTCTGAGATTCGGGAGTTACCGAAACTCCCATATACCGGGCGGCAATCCCGTCAAAATTCTGAAATGTTATAAAGAAAGGTTTCCCCGGCTGCAATGCCTGATTGGAACGGGTGAATACCCCGCTGAAAAACGGAAGCATAATGGGTTCTCCTACCTTAAAATCGCGGCTGAATTCCTGAGGTTCCAGGCTCAAACTGCCTTTTTCCTTGGTGCCGTAATTCATCGTTTGAATGGTAGCCGGAACATTTGCCTTTAAATTGAAGGTAACCTCATCTTTAAACGTGATGGTAATGGGTAAATTTACGGCCTGGGCCTGGGTAGTATCTGCCTTTACAATAAATGGTGTAAATCCATAGGCATTCACCCGTTGGTACTCACCGTCCTGCTGATAATTTATATAATACTGCAACCGCTCTACCACTTCCTCATTATGCGAACGCGACCTGAGGATGGTAATAGCAGTATTTACCTTATCTGAAGTTCCTCCCCAGTTAAAGGTAAGGCTGGTAGTGGAGGTAAAAAACGGATTCTGGTCGTCCTTAATTGAAATGGAATTACCAAGCTGGTACACGGGCAACTTGCGCACATTGTTGTAGTAGGCTACCGCAAGGCTTATCCCCACCGAAATAAGAATGAGCTGCCAGTAACTAATCACTTTAAGCACAAAGCCCTTAAAGTCAAAAGTTGAACCTACATCACTTATATGATCTTCTTCATGTGCCATTTATAATCTGGTGCTTAGTAAAATAATTGATGTTAACCCGGTAATAATGCTCACAACTGTTGTAAATGTTTGCAATCCCGTGGTTCCTAGCCCAAGGGCTTTTTGCGGAACCGGATTCACAAGAATAAGGTCGTTCGGCTGAATGTAATAATACGGACTTTTAGTCGCATTGATGCTCGTAAGGTTGATACTGTGAATCTTCTCTCCCCCACCCGGATATTGCCTGATGATCTTAACATCTGTCATATCGCCAAATTCGGATATTCCTCCTGCATTTGCTACGGCTTCCATAATAGTGACCTGCTCTTTATACACCACCTGGCTCCCCGTGCCAATTTCTCCCAGGGTGGTATATCGTATCCCCGCAAGTTTAACGGTTACAAATATGTTTGCTTCTTCTTTAAAATACTGGTCCAAAAGTTCCTTCTCCACATTTTCCTGCACCTCTTCTACGGTTAAACCCAGTACATTGATCTTTCCCAGGGTGGGCACCCTTATATTCCCCTGATGGTCTACCGTGAAACCGTCATAATACATAGACTCCTCTCCTGTAGCCCCGGGATTGGCTTCGCCAATAGGATTAAACATTCCCACCAGTTCCTGGTCCAGCGCCTTCACCCTTATGCTCAAAAGATCATTTACCTGTATCCTGTATGGCTTTTGCAGTCGCTGTATGGTTAGAACACTATCTACCGCGGTTTCCTCTGCCTGTAAATAAGTGATCTTTTTTGTGGAGATGCAGGACGTAAAGCTAAGAAGCAGTACAAGAATGAATAAAGGTAATTTATATTTCATAAGGGGGCATCTTGTAGAGTCTGTAAACTGTAGATTGTATATTGTAGTTTGCATTTCATTATACCTCATTATGTCCAAATATTATATGTCCATCCTAATAACCAAGAACAAACATCTAAATTCTATCAATTAATGACTAACTCCTGTGTTCTACAAACTAAACAACTATCCAAGTTCTTAATATTTTGTTATAGAAACAAATATAGCTGTTGTGGGTTAATAATAAAATTTTCTTTTAGATAGTCTGTAGGCTGTAGTCTGTAGTCTGTAGTCTGTAGTCTGTAGTCTGCAGTCTGTAGTCTGTAGTCTGTAATCAAAATAAAATTTTTATCTCGGGCCGTGATTTCCTTTAAGGTATTTTTTTAGGCTTGAGATCATTTTAGACAGTTCTGCCAGCTTTAACCGGATTTCAGAGTCTTTCCCTTCAGTGATATAATTCTGCCTTTTAGCAATTGTTGAACAAACTACACATTCCTTAACCGAGTCGTGTGCGATTTGAAGAAATCTGCCAAATTGGGAATCAGTGTCTCCCGCTCCTTCTGCAATATTTAAAGCAATTGAAACTGCTGCCCTCTTAAACTGAGAAGTTAGATTATAAAATTCAGATTTGGGAAATTGTTTTGTTACTTCATAAACAACATCCACAAAGTCCAGGGCTTTTTGGTAAACCTGAAGATTTTCAAAGTTAAATTGCGATTCCTTCATTGTTGAACTTTTTGAATTAATTATTTAATAAAATAGCTAACAAATGTCCGGGGCAGGCAGGTTATGGACTAAACAAAATTCCAACTACCGACTACTGACTACCGACTACAAACTAAAAATAAATCCATTCTCCCTCTATCTCAACAAATTCTGACTATTTTTGCAAAAAATTATTCTGTGAATTATTTATCGGTTGAAAATATTAGCAAATCTTACGGCGAGCTCAAGTTGTTTAAAGATCTTTCCTTCGGAATAAATGAAGGACAAAAGGTAGGTTTCGTTGCCAAGAACGGTACGGGGAAAACCTCCCTCCTACACATCCTTGCGGGAACTGATGTCCCCGATGATGGCCGGGTGGTGTACCGGAAGGAGATCACTACAGCCTTTCTTGCTCAGGAGCCGGACCTGGATCCTAATCTTACCATAGAGCAAACCATTTTTGCGGGAGAGAACGAGATCCTTCGCACTATTGCACGATATGAAAAGGCCCTTGAAAATCCCAATGATGCCGATGCTTACCAGGCTGCTTTTGAAGATATGGAGCGCCACCAGGCCTGGGATTTTGAAACCCAGTATAAGCAAATCCTGTTTAAACTTCAGCTGGAAGACCTGCACAAGTTGGTGGGTGACCTTTCAGGAGGGCAAAAGAAACGTCTTGCACTTGCCAATATGTTGCTTCATAAACCCGATTTCATCATCATGGATGAGCCTACCAACCACCTTGACCTGGATATGATCGAGTGGCTGGAGGAATATTTCAGAAAAGAGAACTTTACCATTTTTATGGTGACGCATGACAGGTATTTCCTGGAGCGCGTGTGTAATGAGATCGTGGAACTGGAAGAAGGACAACTTTTTACCTATAAAGGAAACTATTCCTATTACCTTGATAAAAAAGACGCCCGCATTGCGGTAGACCAGATAAATACAGATAAAGCCAAGCAGCTCTTCAAAAAAGAACTGGACTGGATGCGCCGCCAACCAAAGGCGCGAACTACCAAAAGCAAGTCGCGTATCGACGATTTTCACGAGATCAAGGACCGCGCTTCCAAACGACGTAATGATCACCAGGTACAGCTTGAGATAAATATGGAGCGCCTGGGGAGCAAGATCGTAGAGCTTCACAAGATCTCCAAGAGCTATGAAGAAAAACCTATTCTCGATAAATTTGAATATAATTTCCTGAAAGGGGAACGCATAGGCATCATAGGCAAGAACGGAACAGGAAAATCCACATTTTTAAACATCCTTACCGGCAAGATCAAACCCGACTCGGGTAAAGTGATCATTGGCGATACCATTAAATTCGGTTACTACACCCAGGGCGGGATTCAGGCCAAGCCTGGGCAGAAAGTAATTGATGTGATCAAGGATTTTGGCGAATTCATTCCACTGGCTAAAGGCAGGCAGATCTCGGCCGGGCAATTACTGGAACGTTTCCTTTTTGACCGCAAGAAACAAT
>CAXAZV010000160.1:0-7331 GCA_963973375.1 uncultured Antarcticibacterium sp. | reverse complement strand
GTTATTTTGAACCGGGAGATTTCCAAAGCCAGGTGACGGTGAATACCAAAAACTGTGTTAGTCTTACTTTCTCTGGAACCATTGTGATAGATGGAAATGAGATAGTAATAACTGACGGAATAATTAATTATGTGTATCCTAAACCGTTTGGTAGTTTTTGAGGTAGGTTGGTTACTAAAATCCTGAAAAAAATAAAAAGAGGGAGCATTAAAGCTAATAACCTCAAAGTGAAAATGGATTAGAACCGGTCCCAGGATTCCGGGTTATAATAAAAAGGGATTCAAGATCTTTGCACTAGCCTAACTCGAAACTAAAAAATTAAGATTAATATTAATTTGACCCGTTGCAACAAGGTTTTATTTTAATCGTCCTTATAAAAAATGCCTCCAGGCCAATAAATCTTAATTGAACCAGATCCCGCTAACATTCCAACCCTTAAACTCTATGAAAAAAATCTTCTTCCTATTATTTCTGGTAATACTGTTATCTTTTTTATCGTTTCAATTCAGCTGGTTGGGATATTTGTTGTTATTCATCATCTTCTTAACTCTCGCTTTTCTGCTCATTATGGGAATTATTTCCATATTCAGGCAAACCAATAAACAGCTTTTTAAAGTTAGTCTGCTCATTTTACTTATTTGTATTTCAGGAGTTATAACATCGCTTTTCATTCCTTATGATGCTGCCATTATCAATTCAGGAAGTTTAAGTGAAAAATTAGAATATGCTTATAAAACCGATCAATCTGACAGGAAAGCACTAAGGTCATTTGTGGATTTTTCCAACAAAGTGGCTGAAAGAGATAGCCTGAGGCGAGAGCAGCTACGTAAGATCTATAGAAAGCAGGAGATTGACCACTCAATTGATAAATTTCATGCTGCCTTTATCTTTCATCATAGTAATAACAGCAAGGATTTTGAAATAGCTTCACGCCTTGCTTCCCAGGCCGCCGGGGACCCCAAGCTTAAAGACCATTATACAGTTCAATGGTTGCATAAAGCAGCTTATGACAGGTGGATGGTTTCAATTGGAAAGCCGGAGAAATACAATACCCAAAATAAATTAAGTATTGAGTTTGATTAAGCAGCCGGCTGCGCTAAGTTGGATCTCGTCCAATCTTCGATTTCCATGACTTCATGTTCATTGGATTAGAATCCTGCGGTCTATTAAGGGATTAGGTTCGACATTTGGGGACTTTGGGGAAGACATCAATAAAAGATGATTAGCAAAGCTCAAAGTTTGAAAACTTTGCGCAACCTCAATAGACGGGTGTATTTTCCCGGGCAGGATGGCGAAGCAAAAAATAGATCTATACTTCACCCAACAATAGACTACCTTTAACAAATTCCTGTGCCTTATGTCTAATCCTTTTCAACGAATCATTCTCGTTCTGTTTGCCGGTGCCCTGTTTGTAGTGGCAGGATGGTGCAGTTTTAACATTTATAAATTTTCCACGGAGGTTGCTGAAATCAAAATTGATTATAGCGAGGTCAATAATATAACCCACGGAATATTATCTGTAAACATATGGCGGGACCATCTAACCAATATACTCTTAAACCGAATAGATGATTTCGAATTTACGGAAGCACAGGAAGATACCCTTGTTTATCAAGTAGAGAATATCTTAACCGCAGGGATTGACAAAGGAGCCAGCCTAATGGACCAAAAGCAGAAAGGTATAAAAGCTAAACTGCGCAAATTTGCTGTGAGAACTCTTGTTCCTGAAGATAAGATACGGGCCCTGGTACCAATGTTTGCCCAAACAATTGTAACCGAAATTCAGAAACCGGAAAATAAAGATGCTTTAAAATATGTAATTAAAAGTAAACTCCAGGAATATAGCGATCTCACCCATGCAAACTCTAGTGAGGCAGTTTCAAGACTTAGTGAGCTAATGGACAAATATGAAGTTGAGGATCTACAGAGTTTTAACCATGAAACCTCTCAAACTATAATTAAGCTGCAGGAACAAACGTATCGCTATACTTATATTCTACTATCAATAATCCTCATATTTCTCGTAATGTGGTGGTTGTTGAGAAATCAAAAAGTATTGCACACCCCTCTCTTTATAATCTCGGTCCTGGTATCTCTGGCAGTTCTTTTTGCAGGAGTTACGGCGCCTATGATTGAGATAGATGCCCGGTTCCAGTCAGTAAACTTTTTACTGGTTGGCGAACAAATAAGCTTTAATGATCAAGTGATATTCTACCAAAGTAAAAGTATATTACAGGTTATTGGGATACTTTTCGATACAGGAAAAATAGATTCTTATTTAGTAGGCCTGCTTATTCTGGTGTTTAGTATTGTATTCCCGGTAGGTAAACTTATATCTACCCAGATTTATCTAGCCGGAAATAAAAAGACAAGAAAGAATAAAATTCTGAAATTCTTAGCATTCAAATCTGGCAAATGGAGCATGGCCGATGTATACGTAATCGCCATTTTTATGGCTTACATAGGGTTTCAGGGAATATTGAATAACCAGCTTTCCAATTTAAACATGGACACAGACTCCCTTGTAAGTATATCTACCAATAAAACATCCCTACAACCGGGCTTTATAATTTTTATTGGTTTCGTGTTGTTCAGTTTGATCCTTTCTTCAATCTTAAAAATAATTACAGCCAGGGAAAAGAAAAAAGCAAAATTTCAAAGCCTCACGGTTTAATTTGCTCTATTTACAGTTCTTCCTGTTAGCCATATTTACTGGGCATACCTAGTACAAGCCGCGAAGGGTGCACGTAAGGTTTGAATACTTTGCACAGCGGGAGCTTTATTCTCAACAAAGTATCTTAATTATTTTGTTTAATTATTTAATAATTAAGTTAAACATTTTGTATCTTCACCGGGTAAGGAATTGGGTGTATAATTCTAAAAGCTAGGCTATGTTCGGAATATTCAAAAAGAAAACAGAAAAAGAAAAGTTACAGGAGAAATATCAGCAACTTCAAAAAGAGTCCTACGAGCTTTCCGGGACCAATAGAAAACTGAGTGACCAAAAGGCTTATGAGGCTGATGAGGTAATGAAACAGTTGGAAAAGTTACCTTGATCAAATTATAAAACAAACCTCACAGGCGTTTGATACCTGTGAGGTTTTAAGTTAAACCCGCCACCTGGTCAAAACATTAAATTCAGGATGACGGAGCCTGAAAAGATTTACTTCTTCACAATAGGCAGTTTTATAAAAGAAGCATGTTTTCCGGAATGATGAACTTTATTATTCGCGATCACACCTTCTTTTTCATCAAAATTATTTCCCCCGGTATTCAGGTTTCTCGCAAAGCGGGGAAAGTTACTGCTGGAGATCTCGATGCGAATGCTATGACCTTTTTTGAAATAATTACTGGTAGACATAGGTGACAATTTTAGCTCATATACCTGCCCGTCTTCCATGAATACTTCTTTATCATAACCTTCCCGGTACCGCACTCGTTGTATGGTTTCGTCAAGATTAAACGCTTTACCGTCCGGATGCACATCTATCAATTTTATGGTGAAATCTGTATCCTTAGCATCTGAAGAAACATACAGGGTGGCTTCTATAAACCCGGAAACTTCCATGCCGTCCTTTAACGGCTCTGTGGTGTACACAAGAATATCTTCCCGTTTTTCCTGTTCCTGTTGATCAAAAGAGCCGCCTTGCACTGCATTTCCTGTGCAGCACACATTCCCTCCCAAGGAAGGTACGGGATTCATAGGATCATAGGTAAAACCGTCTGCCGGAGAATTATTACCAGGCTTTTTAGAGGATAGTTTGCCGTTACCGGGCACATTGGCATTCCCGTCGCTGCCAAGATAATATGTGGTCATCTTTGCTTTTGCAGGAGGCCAGGTTTCTGCAGCCTGCCATTCATTGCTGCCCATAGTGAAATACTGCACCCGGGGAGTCTTTTCCTTAAAATCATTCTTTTCATCCTTCAGCCAGAGATCAAACCAGGAATAGATTTGCTCCTCATAATTTAACCGGGCATCCCCTACGCTTAGTTCTCCCACAACGGTATTTTCAGTAGCACGTGTAAAGCCACAATGCAATGTAGGCGCGATTACCAGGTATTGATTATCCTTGTTTTCACTGGTTTTTCTGAGATGATTGAAGAGGGCTATATTTGGCCCAACAGAAACATCGTACCAGGAAACAAACCAGAATCCCGGAACTTTCAGGTCCATGGTATCATGATACAATCCACCCTCAAACCAGGCCGAATCATTAGGCTTACGCCTTACCATTTTGTCAAAGATCTCTTTTTTTCCGTGCATATTTTTCAGCATATCCTGTATTGGCAGGTGAGTTAAAGCTTCAGCCATATCAACAGGAGGATTTTCCGGAGCGAGGTCATAGAATCTTGAGATCCTTATAAGGTCTTCCTGAGTGGCTCCTTCAGGGATACGCGGTTTGAATTTATCGTGTTCTACACCGTAAAGCCAGGAAAAGAACAACAGCTGCTCCACACCTCCCCTATACCAGTTCCCCTGCTCTTGAAAATCCCCTACCGTTCCTACACCGGCACCGTATGCCTGCGGCACCATAGCCGCATGAGAGGGATGGTCCAGAGCTCCCACTGCCATTTGCCATTCGGCCGTGGAGGAACACCCAAGGGTGCCTATTTTTCCGTTTGACCAGGATTGATCTTTCATCCAGGAGAAGGCATCATACCCATCTGTCAAAGGGACTCCCAGGATATCCCATTCCCCTTCTGAAAAATAGCGTCCCCGCTCATTTTGTACCACGTATGCGTATCCCCTTTTCACCGCCTCCAGTGCTTGGGCAGCAGTTCTTGTTCTTTGTTCCCCGTCCTGCCAGGTGGTGAAGTTATACGGGGTTCGGGAAAAGATGATGGGTACTTTTTTGTCGGTTTTGGGACGGTAAATATCAGTCGCCAGTCGAATGCCGTCCCGCATGGGCATCATAACTTTTTCCTCCACTACCGCGATTTCTTCCAGTTGCTGAAAGACATCATTTTGTGCTGAAATTGAAGGAAAATACAGAAAAAAAACCGCGAAGGTAAACAGGGATAAAAAAGACCTTTTGATCATAAATAAAGTATTGAAATATGGTTTGAATTTTAAATGTAGTTAAAAAGCTCACAATCCCCAAGGGAGGAGTTTTAAATTGGCCCCAAATTTCAACAGAATGGTATAAACCTCACAGGATTGTGAAACCCGGGAGGTTTTCTTAATAGGAGATACACTTTGTTATAACTTAACCCATTTTAGATACCCATTAATTTTCCTCAAACTTAAAGATTTCTTCTATAGGCAGCTTAAAGAGTTTTGAGATCCTGAAAGCCGTGGGCAAACTGGGGTCGAACTTTTCCTTTTCAATCGCGTTAATGGTTTGGCGGGATACCCCAATGATATCTGCCAGATCTTCCTGGGTATAATTATTTTCAGCCCTTAATACTTTTAACCTGTTTTTCATGTGTAGCGCCTTGTATTTAGAGTTACAAATATGAGATAGGTTACCCCAATGAATAATACAAGGTTGCTTATCTCTGCATCATACCCTATTAGATTAGTGGTGTCTAGCAAGGAGTAGGTTAATCCCACTACTACTGCCAAACCCAAGGTTAAAGCCAGGGACTCTAAATGAATCTTTCTTTCCAGCTCGTCAAAATTATTGAAGAGGTTTCTGTTTGCTATGATCATTAATACTCCGTTGGCAAAGTTTACAAATACAGCCAATACCGTTAAAACCGTATGGTCATCCCATATGAATTTTGGTCCAAAGGTGGCGATTGCCATTGTGGCTACCCAACTCCAGGTCCAGGCCGCCAAACGATAAAGGTTTTTTCTTCTTTCTGTTTTCATCTTTAAATTTGATTTTAATGTAATTAAAAGTTTACTATATGTAATGTTTACTTTACAAATATAATTAAAATTTTGAAATGTAAAGTCTTGTTTACAATTAAAGTTAGAACCAGTCTCACAATTCAGTGAAACCCAGGAAGATTTTCTTGTTAGAACGAGTAGCGGTTCAACAAAAGACAGGATTAAAGCCACTTGTAATCTTTTATTTTCTTAAATAATTATGATTGCATTGAGACAATATTAACGGATGTGTATTTTACTTTTATCCTGTTGCAATAAAGAAAGCCCGGGAGATTATCAGGCACATTCAAATATATTCTCTGCGGAAAAACAGCAATATTGCGGTAAAAAAAAATAAAAGGATATGAACTCAAATCACGCCTTTATGGCTCAGGAACTTCCTGAAGAAGAAATGAAAATGCTTTACAGCCTGTTGGGTAAATCGTTACCGCAAAAGAAAGAAGCCGCACCCCAATTTAGGTTCAGCTTCCGTTTTATGAAAAAATTCATGGAGGAGGATAAATACAGGGATTAAGATTTCACCTATTCCTTCCGGGACAGAGGAATCCAGAGGGAGACACATAGTACCTTGGGTCCAACGGGTTTTACGTATTGCCAATTGTAAGTTGTACCTTCTCCAAAGGTTGATCAAAACTTTATTCCATTAAGAAATATCCTTTCTACGAAACATGCCTCCGAGAATTAAGAGGCAACCGACCACGGTGCCTTCAATATCCATAATATTTGTTTGTTCTAAAAGAAGAAGAAACTACTTGCACCATCAAAACGCGGATTCACCACATTGTTGAAAATAGATCCAAACCGGTATCGTATTCCAAAACTTGTATAAAAGGAATAATTTGAATCGAGTTGTCTTCTCCTTGTCAAGAGGTCTTCATTTGAAATATCACCTTTGGCGATGTTAAGCTGGTCCCGTTGCAGCGCAAAATAACCGCTTAGGTTTAAAGAAAGACCTTTGTACAAACGCAAATCGGCATAGCCCGAAAATGTAAGCCTGTTTTTGGAAAGATCATGAAAATAATGGCCATAAGAGGCTGATCCGCTTAACTGCCCCCACTTTTTATTAAGGCTAATATCAAGGGAAAGATTGTGCTTAAACCTTAATTCTTCAGTTTCCAGATAAATAGTCTCTTCATAATAATGAAAATAAGAAGGCCCTATTTTATACATTAATCCAACGTAATTATTGTTCGATTCTGAATAAGGAAAGAAGTTATATTCTATAGCAGGTGTAAGGGTCCACGAAGATCTATAGTTGCTAAAATCTGATCGCAGAACCTCAAAATAGCCCCCTGCCGACCAGTGATCTCCAAGTGACCATACGGTAGTATTATTTGCCCTGTAAAATTCGTTTGAAAATTCAAAGGAATCTTCCCCTTCCCCATACCGGTTACTGTCCACACTATAGCTTAAGGATGTTGTGGTTTTAAATTTTTCAGTAATTCGGGCTGCAGAAAACCCTGTACTAAAACTATTGCTGAAATAATTCTTGTCC
>CAXAZV010000159.1:0-7470 GCA_963973375.1 uncultured Antarcticibacterium sp. | reverse complement strand
CTTAAAACTTGCCTCATTCCACACCGGGAAAAGCCGTGTAATTTATTTTGAAAAAGCATTTCACGGGAGAACATCAGGAGTGGTGGCGGTGACAGATAATGAATCTATAAAAGCCCCCTTCAATACAGGACATAAAGTTACCCGTCTTGTTTTTGAAGATGTGGCATCATTGGAAAGCGAATTAGAAAAAGGAGATGTAGCTGCTGTAATCCTGGAAGTGATCCAGGGAGTAGGTGGTCTTGATGAAGCTTCTACCCATTTTTACACCTCCGCATCCCGGCTTTGTAAAGAACATGAAGCTGTTTTCATTGCAGATGAAGTGCAGTCCGGTTACGGAAGGACAGGAGATTTCTTTGCTTTTCAAAAACATGGTATTCGGCCAGATATTATTTCCATAGCCAAGGGTATGGGAAATGGTTTTCCCATTGGTGGTATTCTAATTGATGATTCCATCAAGGCTACACATGGACTTCTGGGAACTACTTTTGGAGGGAACCATCTGGCTTGCGCCGCGGGAATCGCAGTGCTGGATGTAATAGAAAAAGAGCAGCTCAAGGAGAATGCAGCGAGTATTTATTCATACGTGAAGTCCAAGACCGCAGAAATCCCACAGATTAAACAGCTTAAGGGACGGGGCTTGATGATAGGATTAGAATTTGATTTTGAAGTTGCTCCACTTAGGAAAGAACTGCTTTTTACCCATCATATTTTTACAGGGGCTGCATCCAATAAAAATCTATTGCGCATTTTACCCCCGCTGAATATTCAAAAAGATCATTTTGATATGTTCTTTGAAGCACTAAAGGAAGCTTTAAAAAATTTATCGGAAAGCTCTCCGGCCCGCGGAACCAACATTGAAAAATCATAAAATGGAAAATTACATCAGTATATCAGATATAGATAATCTGCAGGAATTGATCGCCGAAGCTCTTCAGCTGAAAAAAGATAACACCGCTGCAAATCTGGGAAAAGGGAAGACCCTGGGCATGTTGTTTTTTAATCCAAGCCTAAGAACCAGACTTAGTACCGAGAAAGCAGCAAAATTACTGGGCATGGATGTCATGGTAATGAATGCCGATAAAGATGGCTGGGCCCTGGAATTTGAGGATGGTGCAATTATGAATTCAGATAAAGCTGAACACATTAAGGAAGCAGCGGCCGTGCTTTCGCAATATTGCGATATTATTGCTGTGCGTGCTTTCCCCGGCCTAAAAGATCGGGAAAAGGACAAAACTGAAATTGTGATGAACAGTTTTAGAAAATATGCAAGTGTACCGGTGATAAACCTTGAGAGTGCCACAGGCCATCCGTTACAAGGCCTAACAGATGCTATCACTATCATGGAACTGCAACAGGTTAAAAAGCCCAAAGTTGTGCTTACATGGGCCCCGCACCCAAGGGCATTGCCACAATCTGTTCCCAATTCTTTTGTTGAATTCATGCAAAACATTGATGTAGATCTTGTAATTACAAACCCTGAAGGTTATGATCTTGATCCCGAAATTGTAAAAGACACTCCCGTAGTTCATGATCATGATGCAGCCCTTAAAGATGCCGATTTTGTCTATGTGAAGAACTGGAGTAGTTTTAATGATTATGGTAAGATCCTTAACGAAGATAAAAGCTGGACTTTTAGTGGAAAAAAATTGGATTTAACCAATAATGCCAAAGTCATGCATTGCCTTCCGGTTAGGAGAAATGTGGTAATAAATGATGAAGTTTTGGATAGTGAGAACGCAGTTGTTATACATCAGGCAAACAACAGGACCTTTGCCGCTCAGGCTGTTTTGAAAAGGCTTTTGCAGGATAGTGAATAGTGATTAGTCAAAAGTGAGTAGAAAATAGTTAAAGTTTCTGCGAAATTCTGCGAATTTTACGGGGGACATTTACCGCAAGATCTTCATAAAAAATCTTCGGGATCAGCGGGAAAATATAATTTTAACAAAATATCAAATGAACACGCTTAAAGTTGTTAAAATAGGAGGAAAGCTCATTGAGGATGAAACAAAGTTCAGCAGTTTCTTACAGGATTTCGCTGCTATAAAGGGCCCTAAGATCCTTGTTCACGGAGGAGGAAATCTTGCAACAGACCTAGCCTCGCGGCTGGGATACGAAACCAAAATAATAGATGGGCGAAGGATCACAGATCAAAATTCTCTGGATGTTATTGTGATGACCTATGGCGGACTTATAAATAAGCGTATTGTAGCTAAGTTGCAGGGCTTACATTGTAATGCAATTGGCTTATGCGGGGCAGATGGGCGGAGTGTAATTTCCATAAAAAGAGAGGTTAAAGAGATAGATTATGGGTTCGTGGGAGATATAACTGAAATTAATACCGGTTTTATAAATTCATTATTGGATGAGGGGATCACTCCTGTATTTTCAGCTATCTCCTGTACAATAGAAGGGGAATTACTGAATACTAACGGAGACTCTGTTGCATCAGAAATTGCTATCGCAATGAGCAGGTTTTATAACACTCATTTAAACTTCTGTTTTGAAAAAAGAGGAGTTTTGGCATATGCAAAGGATGAAACATCTGTCATCCCAGTGCTGGACCGGAATGTTTATGAAAGTTTAAAAGAAAAAAAGATCATAGGGGAAGGAATGTTGCCAAAACTTCATAATTGTTTTAATGCGCTGGATAAGGGAGTTTCTAACATTTATCTGGGCGATTTTACCTTATTGAAAAGCAATTCAGAAAGCACCAAAATAGGAATGTAATGAACGTATCAAATTTGAAATTGGAAGCTGTTGAACTGCTCAGGGAGATGATCCAGACGCGATCCTTTTCAGGAGAGGAGGAAGGCACTGCCCTTCTTATTGAAAAATGGTTGAGCGCTCATAACATTCCGTATAAAAGACATTTAAATAACGTTTGGGCAGTCACTAATGATTTTGATCCTTCAAAACCAACATTATTGCTCAATTCTCATCATGATACAGTAAAACCAAACTCCGGTTACACCCGCGATCCTTTTGCAGCAACGGTTGAAAGCGGAAAATTATTTGGGCTGGGTAGTAATGATGCAGGGGGGTGCCTGGTATCTCTTTTGGCCACTTTTACCTATTTCTATGGAGCAAAAAATCTTGAATATAATATTCTTTTTGCCGGAACAGCAGAGGAGGAGATCAATGGAAAAAATGGGATAGCCTGCTTACTGCCTTTACTTCCACAAATTGATGTGGCAATTGTGGGAGAACCAACATTAATGCAAATGGCCGTTGCCGAAAAAGGTCTGGTGGTTTTTGATGCGATTGTGAAAGGAACTCCCTCTCACGCTGCTCACCCAAATCATGATAATGCCATATATAAAACGGCAAAAGTTTTAAATTGGTTTGAAAATTTCAAATTTGAAAAGGAATCTGAAGCGCTGGGAGAAGTAAAACTTACGGTGACCCAGATCAACGCAGGAAGCCAACATAATGTTGTTCCTGCACAAGTGGACATGGTAATTGATGTACGGGTGAATGACAGGTATACCAACGCAGAAATTGAACAAATTCTTTTGGAAAACACTCCCGTTGATGAAATAAAAGCCCGTTCGCTCAGGCTTAATTCCTCTTCCATTCCAATGGAGCATGGGCTGGTAAAAGCTGGGATATCGCTAGGAATGAAAACCTATGGTTCCCCAACGCTTTCGGACCAGGCAATGCTTAGCTGCCCCTCCTTAAAGCTTGGCCCGGGCGATTCCACCAGGTCACATTCAGCCAACGAATTTATTTATTTAGCTGAAATAGAAGAAGGAATAGAAAAGTATATACAGCTGCTGGAAAAAGTAGTAAAGAAATAATCAAAGAAGATTTTCCTGAAATACGGGATGACGCATTAAACCAAATACCAAAAATTATGAAACTCTGGGATAAAGGATTGTCAATAGATAAGAAGATTGAAAAATTCACCGTGGGGAATGACAGGGAGCTGGATATGTTCCTGGCAAAATATGACATTACTGCTTCCAAAGCCCACGCAAAAATGCTTGGTAAGGTTGGGATCCTGAATGAGAAAGAGGTAGAGGAGATGATCGCAGAACTCGAGAAACTGAAGTCACAGGTGGAGCAGGGAAATTTCAGTATAGAAGAAGAATTTGAGGACGTTCATTCCAAAATTGAATGGGAACTTACCCAAAGCCTGGGAGATACAGGAAAAAAGATCCATACCGCGAGATCCCGGAATGACCAGGTTCTTGTAGCTATGCAGCTTTATTTCAAGGATAACCTTGCACAGATTTACGGTAAAACAGAGAATTTAATTGACGTTTTATTGAAGCTTGCAGAGGAGCATAAAGAAAAAGTATTACCGGGTTATACGCATTTGCAGGTGGCCATGCCTTCCACTTTCGGATTATGGTTTTCGGCTTATGCTGAATTATTGATTGATGATCTTTACCTCTTGAATGCCGGTAGGAAGATAGTAGATCAAAATCCACTTGGCTCTGCCGCCGGCTATGGTTCTTCATTTCCTATAGACAGGGAGTTTACTACCGCCGAACTGGGATTTTCAACTATGAAATATAATGTGGTCGCTGCCCAAATGAGCAGGGGAAAAAGTGAAAGAACTGTGACTGCAAATATTGCCTCCCTTTCCAATACGCTTTCACGATTCGCGATGGATATTTGTCTTTATATGAGTCAGAATTTTGATTTCATCACATTCCCTGATGAGCTCACCACCGGGTCCAGCATTATGCCGCACAAGAAAAACCCCGATGTATTTGAGCTTATAAGAGGAAAAAGTAATAAGCTGCAGGCAATTGCAAATGAGATGATCCTTATAACAAATAATCTTCCCAGCGGTTACCACAGAGACTTTCAGCTTATTAAGGAAAATAGCATCTATGCGGTAGAAAATATTAAAGAGATCCTGGATGTTTTTATACATTCAATAGCACTTATTCAAGTTAAGCAGGTAGATTTAAATGATGAAAAATATAAATATCTCTTTACAGTAGACAGCATCAATGAACTTGTAATGCAGGGGAAATCGTTTCGGGAAGCTTATAAGGAAATAGGAGAAACAGTACAACAAGGAACTTATAAACCCGGTAATGCGATAAAACATACCCACACCGGAAGTAAGGACAATCTCGCTTTGGACGAAATTCAGAAGAAGAAACAAGACGCCAATAAATTCAGATAGATATTTTTAAATCTCTCAGTAACTTACAATCTACAGTCTACAGTCTACAGTCTACCGTCTACGGTCTGCGTTTTTAATTTCGAAACTTAAAAACCCTGATCTTCCAGTACCCCATTTTAAAATAAATGAAGGCAACGATCGCAGCGATAAGATTGGATATAGGAAAAGCCCACCAGATCCCTTCATAGCTAAGAGGGGTATTATAGGATAACACATACGCCAGGGGAAATCTTACAATCCACAGGCTAAGGATAGAGATAAGCATAGAGGCTTTGGTAAATCCCGCACCATTAAATGTTCCGTTCATCACCTGTTGCACTCCCAAAAGCCCGAAACTTGGAGCCATAATCTTAATGAACAAGGCACCATCCCTAATCACATCAGGGTCATTTGGGATAAAAAATGCTGTAAGTGGCTCAGCAAATATGAAGAGGATAATCCCGAAACCTGTGAGTCCGAAGAACGCGATCTTATTGCTTAGGTTAGCAACCTGTTCAGCCCGTTTTATTTTCCTTGCTCCAATATTTTGTCCAACCAGTGAAGTAGTGGCAATCCCCAAGCCAAGGGCAGGGATCACGATAAAACTTAGTATCCTGGCACCAATCCCGTAAGCTGCAACAATTTCACTTCCAAAACTTGTTACAAGTATCACCATCATTGTCATTCCCAGAGCCCTGGTTGACTGCTCTACACTAGCAGGAAATCCAAGTTTGAAAGTTCGTTTCAGGTTAATCATATCAAAATACATGGAGGATAATTTTATTTTTATCCCATTCTTTCCCCGGAACAAAATGTACAGGCCTATTGCCGCTGAAAGACCCTGGGTGATAATGCTGGCCACCGCCGCTCCCGCCACGCCGTAACCTGGAATGGGACCGTAACCGTATATAAAAAGGGGGTCTAATACCAAATTTAAAAAAACAGTGAACAGGATTATGTATACCGGCAGCATTACATTCCCAATGCCCCGCATAAGTGATTGAAAAATAAAGAAGAGAAACAGGAAAACGAATCCAAAGGAAGAAACCTTAAAATATGCTACAGAATCATCGTAGATCTCTGGTCCGGCCCCAATAATAGTCATTAAGGGCCCTGCGGAAAAATAACTGATAACGGCAAGTAAAATAGAAATAAGCAATATTAAAAAGACACTTTGGGATGAGCTGAAATTCACCATCGTTTGATTATCAGCCCCTTTGTATTGCGCTACCATTACAGTACCTGCCAGTGTTAACCCTGAACCTATAGATAAAACCAGGAAGAGAACGGGGAAACTTAAACTAACGGCTGCTACAGCATCGGCTCCCAGCCTACCCAACCAAAATGTATCTATTAGTTGGTAGGTGGTTTGAAGAATATTCGCAAAAATTATTGGAAGGGCTAAGCTTATAAGCGAAGTAAATATTTTTCCTTCAGTATATATATTGGGAACGCTAGCCTTCATTATCTGCAAATTTAAAAGAATATGCAGCGAAGGGATACTAAAATTTACTTAATATATATAGGAATAAGTCTTATTTACAAGCATCCCAAATCGAGTCAACGGGAGTTGGTGCGAGCACCTCTATTTTTTCTTTGCTCACAGGATGAACAAAAGAGAGTTTCCGGGCATGTAAATGTATACTCGCATCTTTATTGCCTCGGTCAAAACCATATTTAAGGTCCCCTTTTATAGGGCAGCCAATTGCTGATAACTGGCTCCTTATCTGGTGATGCCTTCCGGTTTCAAGATCTATTTCCAGCAGGTAATAGTTGTCCAGTTTTTTCAAAACTGTATAACGAAGGATAGCTTTTTTACTTTCCGGCACTTCCTTGATATGGGCTACAGATTTATTCTGCTTCGTATTTCTTTTTAGAAAATGTACCAGGGAATTCTGTTGTTTTGGAGGCTCATTTTTTACAATAGCCCAATAGGTTTTGTTGGCTTCCTTTTCCTTGAAAATTTTATTGAGCCTTGGGAGTGCTTTGGAGGTTTTCGCGAACAAAACTATCCCGCTGGTTGGGCGGTCCAGCCTGTGCACCACCCCAAGGTAAACATTTCCGGGTTTGTTATACTTATCTTTGATATACTCCTTCACCACTTCGCTCAAAGGAATATCCCCCGTCTTATCACCCTGAACTATATCACCCGGTCTTTTATTTACAATGATCACATGATTATCCTCATACAGGACCTGTAAATTCTCTGGAGTGGAAATGATCTTATCAGAATTCAAAAATTGTGTGTTTAATTTAATTTAACTGGATATAGTATATAGGAAATTTTTCATTTATTTTTACTCACTACTCACTACTCACTACTCACTACTCACTACTCACTACTCACT
>CAXAZV010000158.1:0-7522 GCA_963973375.1 uncultured Antarcticibacterium sp. | reverse complement strand
TATTAGCGAAACGGTTAAAATATTCAATAGCCTGAGTGTATTCTTTTTGTTTAAAGTAAGCATAGGCAATATTGTAATCAAGATTTTCCATTTCAGGAGTTCCCTTAGCCCCACTCATACCAGCAAATTCGCGGTATCCAATTAGGGCTTCTCTTAAACGGTTAAGATTAAAGTCGCTTTCGGCTTTCCAAAAGGTTGCTCTGGCGGTTATAACAGGATCCCGACGCTCAGTAAGAGATTTATCAAAATTCACACTTGCATCCCTGTAATTACCTTCATTGTAAAGTTCAAGGCCATAATAAAATGCTACTTTCTGGTAGGCAACTTTATCGCTAAAATTTCGGTTATTTTCCAAAAGGTTCATCGCTTCCTGGAAATTTCCTGAGGTTATAAATGAATCTATTAAAAGAGATTCCATTTCCTGTTTTGCAGGAGTATTTGGATATTTTTCAAGATAGCCTAATAAAACCCTGGAAGGACTGGTATAACTGTTCCCTATTTCATAACTTAATTTGGCATAGTTTAAATAGGCATCTTCCTGGATCTTAGCATCAAATTCCATTTCGCTGGCATTCTTAAAAGCGTTTAAGGCCTGCTGTTTTTGCTCCAGGTTTAAATAAGATTGTGCAAGATGATAATAGGCATTTTGGGCAATAGCATTACTGCCTCCTATGATTTTATTAAATTCAGAAACCGCATTTTCATAATCTCCCTGCCTGAAATAAGCATATCCAAGCTGGTAATAATCTGTATTTGTCCATTTTCCACGCAATCCTTTGTATTCCTTTAAATAAGGAATTGCTTTGTCATATTGTTGAAGGTTGAAGTAGCTCTCCCCTATTATTTTATTCAATTGGGAAATCTCATTACGATTGGCTTTTGGAAGTTGCTCAAGCCCTTGTTCTATGGCTTTCTCAAAATTTCCAAGTTTGAAGTTCATATCTGCCTGGAAATAGGAAAGGTTTTCCTGATAACGGTCATTATCCTTTACCTCTTCAAAAAGTTCATTGGCCTCCTGGTAATCATCACCTTCATAGGCCATATAACCTAAATAGTATTTTGCCTGGGAACCATATTCCTTAGAATCCCTTACACGATTCAGGTACTTTTGAGCATCTTCATACTGCTTATTGGAAAAGTATGCATAGCCATTGTTAAAGTAATAGCGATCCCTTTCGGCACGGCTCATCCCCTTTTCATCTACCTTGTCATACCATTTTCTGGCAAGGGAATATTTCCCAGTTTCAAAATAGAAATCGGCAACATCCACGAATGCGGAATTTCTTTTGGTGCTGGTGGGATACCTGTCTACAAAATCCTGCATTAACTGGTCCGCTCCCGGTTGCCCTAATCTTACAGCCGCATTGGCAATATAGTAAGCAGCATCAGATTTTATTTTTTCATCGTTGGTCTCATCCTTTACATCATCAAACAAGGTTTGTGCCGCCAGGTACTGTTCATTATTGTATAATTCCAGCGCCCGGTTGAATTTTACCAGGTCATTGGTGTAGATGGCAGATTGTTGTGCAAAGTGGGAAGTTATTGATAGAAAAAAAACAACGAGTAAAGAGGCAAATTTTCGTGTCATTAAAAAGGTTTTAGGTTGATGTTTCAAAGATACTTAAACACTCATTTTATAACGCACCTACGGCCGGTTAATTATGTTAATGTGTAAAAAAGTATTTTGTCCACATTTGATTCATGTATATTTACCCATAATTTTACGTTATACAATTAGAAAACCAAAGTCTCAATGTCACAAACTGTCCTGGAACTTAAGAACGCCGCAATATATCAGCGTGAAAACCTTATCTTATCTGAAGTTGACATCACCATCTATAAAGGTGATTTTGTTTATCTTATAGGAAAGACCGGTACCGGAAAAAGTAGTTTTATGAAAACCCTTTACGGGGATCTTCCTTTAACTGAAGGCGAAGGTACTATTGTTGACTACAACCTCAGGACTTTAAAAGAAAAGGACATTCCTTTTTTAAGACGAAAATTGGGTGTGGTTTTCCAGGATTTTAAGCTGCTGAATGACCGGAATGTGCGGGACAACCTGATGTTTGTTCTTAAAGCTACGGGCTGGAAAGAAAAAACTTCTATTGAGCGCAGGATAGATGAGGTGCTGGATAAAGTTGGGATGAAGACCAAAGGCTTTAAATTTCCTTATCAACTCTCGGGTGGGGAACAACAGCGAATCGCTATTGCCCGGGCATTGCTGAATGATCCTGAACTTATACTTGCAGATGAGCCTACAGGAAACCTGGATCCTCAAACCTCTGTTGAAGTAATGGAAGTATTGCAGGAAATAAGCAAGAATGGAAATACCATACTTATGGCCACCCACGATTACGCGCTTCTACTAAAATATCCTTCAAAAACACTCAAGTGTGATGGAGAACGGGTATTTGAGGTGGTACAGAAAACTCTTTAGATTTTCAATTTAATACCTGCTTAATTTGAGCTTTTTGGAAAATCCTTATCATAAGGAGGAGTAAAAGTTGGCCCATCTTTTCTTGGTTCCGATTCCAAAAATACTTTCTCGAAGGTAGGTGCATTTGCAATTCTGTCTCCCAGGGTCCATTGTGATTTGGGAATCCCATACCATTTCAAAAGTGTGGCAGCAAATGAAGTAGAATCAAAAGGTATTTGTCCTTCAGCTCTAAAAACCGTATTCTTTTTAATCCATGGCGAAACCAGAATTGCAGGAACCCGTGGCCCCATTAAGTCATATTCGAAGCCATCCAAGCCGTCATTAGGCCAGGGTTTTTGTGCATATGGAGGACTCACATGGTCATAAATGCCCCCATTTTTTGAAACTGTAATAACAAATAATGTTTCTTCCCAATTCGGCCCTGTTTTCACTGCTTCAAAGATCTCGTTTAAAGCAATTTCCGCAGGAATAACATCTGCTCCGGGATGATAGGAGGTGGTACCATTTGGTGCAATCCAAACCGGCTCTAAAAAACTAAAGGCAGGTAAATCTCCATTTTTCGCCTGTGTTTTGAAATTATCCAATGTATCTGTAAAATTTTTATAATTGTCATCAATACTTGGAACCTGACCTTCAAGATATAGGTGATAGGTAAAAGGAAAGTTATCCCAGATTATCGCATTGTAAATTTTCCAGTCACTTATACCATGGCTCCATAGCAATTTCCATAATGATTGACGATGAGGAAATTTTGCCCAATATGTATAAGGATTTCCACCTTCCCAGGTCCCTAACCTGTTAAGCGCAGATCCCGTGACCGCAAAGGCACGGTTAATATCTGTACCACCAGGTACAGAACTAAACCATTCATCACTAATAGCATAATTCTTTCCAAGCCCGTTTAAAACCGGTAACTGTTCAGGACTAAAAGTGAGCATTACTTCATGATTGGCATTATTTCGAACAAAGCCTCCCATATCTGGTTTTGCCTTGCCCTTGTAACCCGGCTCTCTATTATAAAACATCTGTTCCAAACCATCAGAATTATCATGAAATGGATCCTGAAGCTGATCAGACAGCACAATTTTATCGCTCAATTTTCCATCCTTGAACTTGGATTGGTGCACTTTTTTATCTCCATCCAGATTATAATTCTCTGTACTTGCGCCCTGGAAAGGCTTATCATTTCCAATATAATGAATGTCTTCAGCATTCTTTTCATATAACCAACCACAAACATTATCAAAAGACCGGCTTTCAACCATATAGTAAACGACATGTTTAATTTTGGACCGCATATAATTAATGCTTCCTTTTTCTGCAGAAGAATCAGGGTTTAATTTATCTCTTGTAGAAACACTTAATAAAGAAACACTATTGGCAAAATCATTGGGAAGTGTTCCTTTTTGAATTAAATTATTAAGTGGTTGGTCAGTATTTGGTTTAAAATCCCAAAGTGTATAAGATAGAGTTTTAGGATTCCAGGAAAGGATTTTATCTTCTATAGGTACAATTTTATCATTTTTGGAAACACCCTCCCACTTTCCTTCCCACACTTCAGGAATTGACAAAGGAGTAGGGTTTTGAGGATCAAAGCTCCAAACCCTGAAATTTCCATTTAGCATTCGATCTATCACATAATTTTCTATCGGGATTAATTCATGACCAGCTTGTATTGATGGAAATGCACCCTGGGAAGTATAGGCGGCCGGAATTGGATCTGTGGTTTTGGGATTCAGAAAATTGGGATCAAAATTGAAAAGTTCATAAGTACCTCTCCCTTCTCCACCCACAAAAAACATAACAAAATTTCCCATAGGAAGAAGATTGAGGTGCTTTTGTTCATTTGGATTGTTGGAGTAATGACTTCGATACCCCCAGAATTTAGAGGTATCCCACGAACCTTCCTGAACCGATGCTCCCCCTAATGGGTCATCATTAAGGGAATCAAATTCATAAAGCCGATAGGGAAAAGATTTCTTATTATTTATTTCCTCACAGGGTCCCCATTCCAAAAGGTAACCTCCTACTGTTGCCAATTTATGGGCTGAATTTATTTTAGCTCTTGAATCAATGGAAACCCGGGTGAATAATTGCTGGTTATTGGAATTGAATTCCCACACTCCATAATTATCATTTGATTCGAATCGGTTTATAACAAATGTGCCCATAAAGAAATGATATATTAAAAATTAAATAAAAATGCAGGCACAAGAAGTTAGTACACTTCAAATTCAGGGGAAACATAATTATTAAAGATAGTGTAAATAATTTATTTTGATAATAATCAAATTTTAAGATAATATATTATATTTGAGAGTAATTATTTGACTTTTAATAATTTATAACGTTTAAACAATTCTTAAAATATTAAGTATTATTGAAATGAATAATACTCTTTCTCTATAAATAAAAAACTGATGCCACAAGGTTTTTTCCGAAAATAGAACCTTAAAAGTATATTAAACATAAGGCCTACTCTATTGTTTAAGTTGTAACCACCAACACTAAATAGGATGTTCAATTATTTTGGATATGGCTCTAATATTAATCTAATCTCCCTTAAAGCAAAGGGGGTATATCCCGTTACCTCAGAAGTTGCTGTTCTTAAAGGATGGAAATTGAAATTTAATGTAGAGCATTGGTTCAAACATGAGGGAGGAGTCGGGAATATTGAGCCTGGAAATCCTGAGGATGATTTGGTTGAAGGCATGCTTCACCAATGTAGGGATGAACATCTTAAGTTTTTGGATCTAACAGAATCTTACGGAGTTGGTTATGACAGAATTAACGTAGAAGTAAAAACTTTAAATGGGTTTAAAAATGCCATAACCTATGTAGGATTACCGGATTTTATAAATAATGATTGTTTGCCAACCCGCAGATATATGAATATCATTATTAAGGGCGCTAGGGAAGCTGGTTTAAGTGATGCGTACATACATAATTTACAATCTCTACCTATAATGAAGGTAGAAGACTATCCCAAATTTCAACCTCCTTTGAAGGAATCCCCACTATTTTCCCTAAGGTCTCTGGAACAAAACAACACTTATACAGCTTTATGCGGAGCTGTTTTTGACATGAAAAATGCAAGAAAAAAATTGCATTGCCTGTTCGATTTATTTGGCGGTAAGGACATGACTCTTTTTCATATCAAAAGACACGATTCCAGTACAGGAAATGAAACTATTGAAGATTATTTAAAAGGTAATATTTCAAACTTTGCAAAGAATTATTTGAACGCTTATTTAAATGAATATCAAAAAGAATTTGAATATATAGGTCGATACCAATATAAACAGGGAAGTTTATTTGAAACAACCAGCTAAAACAACAATTATGAAAACATATCATGAGGTCATGCCGCACGGCAAAATTCAGGAAATATTTAAAGATGTATTTTTTGTTTCGGGAACGATGAAAAATGAATTTTTTGGTTCCAATTGGCAATTCAGCAGAAATATGACTGTTGTAAGAGAAGATGGAAAACTTACTATTCTTAATTCGGTAAGGTTAAACGAGAAAGGTTTAAAGGAATTGGAAAGTCTCGGGAAAATTACCAATGTGGTTAGATTAGGCGACATGCATGGGGTTGATGACCGGTTTTATATCGACACATATAATGCTACTTATTGGGCTATTCCCGGGATGAGCATGCCGGAAGGATTAAAAATGGATAAAGAGCTTTCCGAAGGTGGAGAAATGCCATTTGGTGATGCTACTTTTTTTCAGTTTAAAACCACTAAAAGGCCTGAAGGTATTATTCGTTTAGACCGGGAGGGAGGAATTATGATAGCTTGCGATTCTTTACAGAACTGGACAGAACCCGATGAGTTTTTTCATAAAGATACAGTAGAAACCATGCAAAAAATGGGCTTTTTTGTACCCGCCAATCTTGGTTTGGCCTGGTTACATGAAAGTGATCCTCAGGCAAGCGATTTTTCAGATTTAAAGAAAATTCCATTTGAACATGCACTTTGCGGCCATGGGTATCCCCTTGTTAATAACGCCCAGCAGCAATATCATAATACCTTTAAGCGAATGTTTAATGTTTAATTCTTAACTAAATAAAATGGAGACCGATATTAGGAAACCCTTCTTAATTCCAGGATATTTCCTAAAGGAAGTTGTTTTCGAATCTCCGCCTCACATTATTTATGCTGCCAACCGGGAAACAGATGGTGAAAACGTAATTATAAAAACCCTGAAGGCTAAATTTCCTTCAAGGGAAAGTTTAGCAAGTTTAAAAAGGGAATTCAGAATTGCCTCCAAACTTAATTTTGATGGAGTCATTGCAATTCACGAACTTGTTAGTTTCGAGAACGACAACCTCGCCATCATTATGGAAAGGTTTGGAATTTCTTTAGGCGAATACGCAAATTCCTTCCCCAATAAAATTATTCCTATAAACCCTTTTTTACAAATAGCGGTATCTCTGGTAAAGATTCTTGGAAGAGTGCACCATGCTAAAGTGATTCATAAAGATATTGTGCCGGGAAATATTCTTATTGATCCTGAAACACTTACCCTCCGGATTACAGATTTTAGTGCCTCTTCAGAATTATCATGGGAATTTCAACCTAATGTGCTTACAAACAAAATTGAAGGTTCTCTTCCTTATATGTCTCCGGAACAAACTGGAAGAATCAATAGAGATGTAGGTTATCGCACAGATTTTTATTCGCTTGGAGTGGTTTTTTATCAATTATTAACGGGACAACTCCCCTTCAAGGGAGGAGATGCCCTGGAATGGATACACTACCATATTAGTAAAGAACCTAAACCTCTTTATCAAGTAAATATAAAGATACCCAGGATGCTTTCCGGTATTGTGAAGAAACTTCTGGCAAAAAATGCTGAAGATCGCTATCAAAGCAGCTTTGGCCTTTCTACAGATCTCGAAAAATGTCAGGCAGAAATAAGCAAAGGTTTATTTGATTTTAATTTTGAACTAGCGCAATCTGATTTTTCGTCTCAATTTCAAATACCTCAAAAGTTATATGGGCGTGAGAAAGAGCTGGAAAAACTCCAGTCCTACTTTGAAAAGGTAAGGCTGGGAGCTGTAGAATTCTGCCTTGTTTC
>CAXAZV010000157.1:0-7558 GCA_963973375.1 uncultured Antarcticibacterium sp. | reverse complement strand
CAAAGGCGATCAAAATCCCTCCAACAGGATGTGCGGGAGTTACATAATTTATGATAAATATCGAGCCTTTAAATCCTTCCAGAGGACTGATAAGTTCAATTAAGGTTTGACTTTGAGTAATAAAGTGGATCCCTTTAATAAAAAAGAAAACTCCCAATGCAACCCTTAATAAGTATAACGGGTAATAAGTATGCGCATTGGCCCACTTATTAAGAGATCTTATTGTTAACATCACATTAAAATTTACACAGTATAAGTTACTGAAAATTAGCGACATGCTTAGGGCGGGGTAATGAAAAATTGAGGTTTGGTATTTTTAGGAGCATTTGCGGAATCCTTGAAGGTAAGCCCTTTAAAGATGTTTCTTCCATCCTTTTTTCAGATTGGATTATATTTAACTGAAGAGAAAGGTTAATTAATTTATAAGTAGAGGGCCTGGAAAATTATTTGAGCCGGTTTATTCAATGTATAAAATAAAAAAACCTGCAGGTGCTAGTACCTGCAGGTTTAAAAAGCTGAAAAGCTTAAAATTTTATTCCTGAAAAGAGGAATTAATATAAAATCCGGATTCCTTTATTTCGATATCATTATTCGCACTCACAATTTCTTTTAATTCCTTCCAGGAAGTTGTGGGGGTCAATCTTTTTTCTTTACCATTCAAAAAAACATCTACCGGCATTTCAAAATTCTCAACATCTGTTTTCCAGCGGTAAGAAAATGTATTTCCCTCTTTTTTGAACTGAAGTTCAGGAATGGCAGAATGCCTTAAATATTGATCAAAAACTGGTTTAAGGTCTGCTTCTGTGGCTTTATCAAAAAAAGCTTCAGTGGTTTCAGTATCTATTACCTTATGTTTATAGGTGATTGTATAATCTTTCAGGGTTTTCCACCATAGATCATCATCATTATAAATACTCCTTATGGTGTTCAACAAATTTGAACCTTTGTAATACATATCTCCCGATCCTTCAGAATTCACCCCGTAATCTCCAATAATAGCAGTTTGGTTTCCTATTCCCCGGCGGGTGCCTTTCAAATATTCCAGTGCATCCTCTTTTCCCCAGCGGCATTCTATATAAACCGCTTCTGAATAGGCTGTAAAACCTTCATGGATCCACATATCGGCAATATCTTTTGCGGTTATGCTGTTTCCATACCACTCGTGACCGGATTCGTGAATGATGATAAAATCAAATCTTAAACCTATTCCTGTTCCGGAGAGGTCATTTCCCAGGTAACCTTTCAAATACTGGTTTCCATAGGCTACGGCACTCTGGTGTTCCATTCCAAGGTATGGGGTTTCAATAAGTTTAAAGCCATCCTCCACAAATGGATAGTCGCCGAATTTCTCATAAAAACATTCCATCATGGGCTTTACTTCTTCAAACTGTAATTTGGCTTTTTCCAGGTTGTAAGGCAGCACATAATAATCAAGGTCGAGGTTCCTATATATATCCCGGAAATGAACATAATTCCCAATATTTAAAACCACATTGTAATTATTAATAGGATTCGAAACATTCCAGCTCCAGCGGGTGTAACCATCTCCCATATCTTTTTTGCCTTCAAATCTCCCGTTGGAAATATTCATAAGGCCATTTGGCACTTCTGCCTCGATCAATACCTCTTCCGGCTCATCGCTTTGGTGATCCTTATTGGGATACCATAAACTCGCTCCCGTGCCCTGAACCGCCACGGCAATCCAGGGATTTCCTTCTTCATCTTTTTCAAAAACAAAGCCTCCGTCCCAGGGAGCATTTTCAGCAATTACAGGATTCCCGGAGTAATAAACCTTTATTGAATCTTTTTCCCCTTTTTCAACCGGTTTCTTTAGGTCAACAAACACGGCATTAAACTCCCTTCTATACTCCAAAAGAGCTTCCTGCTGAAGAATTGAATCAATCTTCATGTTCTCAAACAGGTCAATTTGCATTACGGGCAGTTTTTCTTCGGCTTCAAAAGTGATGGTATTGGAACCCGAGATATACCGCTCTTCCGGGTTCACCCTTACTTGCAGGTGATATTTCAGGACGTCATAAGACCGTTCTGACCGCAGCGAACCGCGCAGCGTATCTCCCCGGGTATAATCCTGTTGTTTGCCGCCAACTACCTGGGCGTTAGTTTGAGGAGTAAAAACAATTAGCAGAAAAAGTATAAAAGGTATTCTTTGCATTAAAAGCGATTTTTAAGTTTGTATCACCCCCAGGTTAAAATCTTTTGTGATAGGGGCATGGTTGGCGGCTTCTATCCCCATGGAGATCCATTTACGCGTATCCAGTGGGTTAATAATTGCATCTGTCCATAATCGTGCCGCGGCATAGTACGGGGATGTTTGCGCATCATACCGCGCCTTTATCTTTTCAAAAACTTCTTTTTCCTGTTCGGCATCTACAGGTTCCCCTTTTTTAGCCATTGAAGCGGTCTCTATCTGCGCCAGTACTTTTGCAGCCTGGGTTCCACCCATAACGGCAAGTTCAGCACTTGGCCAGGCAAAAATGAGCCTTGGATCATAGGCTTTCCCACACATGGCATAGTTACCTGCACCGTAGGAATTCCCAATAATGACCGTGAATTTAGGAACTACTGAATTACTTACTGCACTTACCATTTTCGCACCGTCCTTTATAATTCCGCCATGTTCACTTTTACTACCTACCATAAAACCTGTAACGTCCTGTAAAAAAACCAGTGGGATCTTTTTCTGGTTACAATTGGCAATGAATCGTGTGGCCTTATCGGCAGAATCTGAATAAATCACTCCGCCAAATTGCATTTCTCCCTTTCGGGTTTTAACGATCTTACGCTGGTTGGCCACAATTCCTACAGCCCAACCATCTATTCTTGCATATCCGGTAATAATAGTCTGGCCGTAACCTTCTTTATATTCTTCAAATTCCGACCCATCTACCAATCTTGCGATGATCTCGTGCATATCATATTGCTCTGTTCTTAATTTTGGAAGGATGCCATATATATCCTCGGGGTTTTCCTTTGGTTTTAATGATTCTTTCCTGCTATAACCCGCTTTGTCAAAATCCCCGATCTTATCCATCAGGTTTTTGATAATGTCCAAAGCGTCTTTATCATCTTTAGCTTTATAATCTGTCACCCCACTTATTTCAGAATGTGTGGTTGCTCCTCCCAGGGTCTCATTATCTATAGATTCACCTATGGCAGCTTTTACCAGATAACTTCCGGCCAGGAAGATACTCCCGGTTTTTTCCACAATAATAGCTTCATCACTCATAATAGGGAGGTAAGCACCGCCCGCTACACAGCTTCCCATTACTGCCGAGATCTGGGTAATTCCCATACTGCTCATCACCGCGTTGTTTCTGAAGATCCTTCCGAAGTGCTCCTTATCGGGAAAAATTTCATCCTGCATAGGAAGATAAACCCCTGCACTGTCTACCAAGTAAATAATGGGAAGACGGTTTTCAATGGATATTTCCTGCGCTCTTAGATTCTTTTTAGCTGTAATAGGAAACCAGGCTCCGGCTTTTACAGTAGCATCATTTGCCACCACAATACATTGCTTTCCCGAAACATGGCCTATTTTAACCACCACACCGCCACTGGGGCATCCCCCGTGCTCATTATACATCTCATCACCTGCAAAAGCACCTATTTCAATCGCATTCTTAGGGTCATCGAATAAATAATCAATTCGCTCCCGCGCAGTCATCTTACCTTTTTCGTGGTGTTTTTCAATGCGTTTTTCACCTCCTCCAAGTCTTACCCTGGTAAGCTTGTGTCTTAGGCTGGAAACTAATAATTTATTATGATCTTCATTTTTATTGAAGCTGAGATTCATAAGCTGTGTATGTTTTAAATTTTTTAATAATAATTCTCCCAAGGCGAGTAAAAAATATTCAGGAATTTTTACTCGTAATTATTGAAACTTGGCTAAAATACAAAAACGAGACAATTTTAAGTGGCTGTAAAATCATTAAAATATGCGATATTTGCACATAACTGCGCCTTCGTAATATCGGGGCCAGGCTTCTGAAAATTAATTTAGAAGAGGTGTTGGTGATTTTCAAACCGGCGTTAAATAAATCGGGAATTTATGGGAATGAATAAGAATTCTATTTTTGCGTGGGCTTCCTTTTTTATGTTGCTTATAGGAATAGCTCTTGTGCTTTTGGGAGTGCTTAAATATCGCGATTATGCTATAGGGTTCTCTACGGTGGGGATTGGATTTTTTGTAATGTCATGGGCATTTAATGCGCTCAAAGGCAGGGTATAAAGCATGGGTGGGAATGCTCAAATAAAACTTCAGTTAATTACCCATTTAAAGGGCGGGGAGGCTTTTATTCCGCTAGAGGAGCTTCTAAAAGAAATTACTTTTGATAAACTGGGCCTTAGGCCTAAAGATCTTCCTTATTCCTTTTATGAACTCTTTTACCATATAAGATTTACACAAAAAGATATTCTGGATTATTGTACCACTAAGGAATATAAAACGCCTTCCTGGCCTGCAGACTATTGGCCCCAGGAAAATTCTCCCGCAGATACAAACTCCTGGGAAAAATTGAAAGAGGATTATTTCCGGGAACGGCAACTTCTAATTGATCATGTAATAAATCCTGAAACTGAGCTTTTGGGAATTGTGAGAAATAATAAAGCACACAGCCTCTTGCGGGAAGTACTTCTGGTAATTGAACATACTGCTTACCATACCGGCCAAATGCTGATTGTTTTGAGACACCTGGGATTACATACTACCGATTAAAGTAAAGCCCGTTGGTTTTATGAATTTAAAATAATGATATTTGTAAAGGAATAATAAGAGCAGGTTTGCCTGCTTAAAATAAGATTAACCAAAAAAATAATTGAGATGGCAGATGATAATAAGGTGATATTCTCCATGAGCGGAGTTACCAAAACCTATCCCGGAGCAAATGTCCCGGTGCTGAAAAATATTTATCTAAGTTTTTTTTACGGAGCCAAAATAGGGATCCTGGGACTTAATGGCTCAGGAAAATCTACTTTGCTCCGTATCATAGCGGGTGAAGAAAAAAACTACCAGGGAGATGTGGTTTTTTCTCCAGGTTATACAGTGGGTTACCTGGAGCAGGAACCAAAACTAGACAATGAAAAAACGGTTCTTGAAGTTGTGAAGGAAGGTGCTGCTGAAACTGTTGCGATCCTTGATGAATACAACAAGATCAATGATATGTTTGGTTTGCCCGAGGTCTATGAAGATGCAGATAAGATGCAGAAGCTTATGGACAAGCAGGCCGCATTACAGGATCAAATAGACGCCAGCAATGCCTGGGAACTGGATACAAAACTTGAAATTGCAATGGATGCCCTGCGTACGCCGGAGCCCGATAAAAAAATTGGATTACTCTCTGGTGGAGAGCGCCGCCGGGTAGCTTTATGTAGATTGTTATTGCAGGAACCGGATGTGTTACTGCTGGATGAGCCTACCAACCACCTGGATGCAGAATCTGTGCACTGGCTGGAACACCACCTGTCACAATATAAAGGAACCGTGATTGCTGTAACGCATGACAGGTATTTCCTTGATAACGTTGCAGGATGGATCCTGGAGCTGGACAGGGGAGAAGGTATTCCATGGAAAGGAAATTATTCTTCCTGGCTGGATCAAAAATCCAAGCGCCTTGCCCAGGAACAAAAACAAGCCAGTAAGCGCCAGAAAACTCTGGAACGCGAATTGGAATGGGCCAGAATGTCTCCTAAAGGAAGACAAACCAAACAAAAAGCCCGTTTGAACAATTACGATAAATTATTAAGCCAGGATCAAAAGCAAATGGATGAAAAGCTGGAGATCTATATTCCAAATGGGCCAAGGTTGGGAACTAATGTTATTGAAGCCGTAGGAGTAAGCAAGGCTTTTGATGATAAATTGCTCTACGAAGATCTTAATTTTAAACTTCCACAGGCAGGAATTGTAGGGGTTATTGGGCCAAACGGTGCCGGTAAGACCACCATTTTCAAAATGATTATGGGAGAAGAAACACCAGATAAAGGAAGCTTTGAAGTTGGGGAAACCGTTAAGATCGCATACGTGGACCAGGCGCACTCAAATATTGACCAGGAAAAATCTATCTGGCAGAATTTTAGCGACGGGCAGGAATTGATCATGATGGGAGGGAGACAGGTTAATTCCCGGGCTTATTTAAGCAGGTTCAACTTTGGAGGTAGCGAACAAAATAAAAAAGTAAGCATGCTCTCCGGAGGTGAAAGAAACAGGTTGCACCTGGCAATGACGCTTAAGGAAGAAGGAAACGTACTATTACTGGATGAGCCTACAAACGATCTTGACGTAAACACTTTAAGAGCCCTTGAAGAAGGTTTGGAAAATTTTGCGGGTTGTGCCGTTGTGATCTCTCACGACAGGTGGTTCCTGGATAGGATATGTACGCATATACTTGCCTTTGAAGGTAATTCCCAGGTGTATTTCTTTGAAGGTAGTTTCTCAGATTATGAGGAGAATAAAAAGAAACGTCTTGGCGGTGATCTTATGCCAAAAAGAATTAAATACAAAAAACTGGTTCGATAAGAATTTTTTCTACAATTAAAAAACTCCGGGATTTTCCGGAGTTTTTTTTTTGATTGTTTTATTGAAAAGTGAGTAGTGTTGGTTCATTAGAAATTAGTGTTTTAGAGCGATTCATAATTCGTTGATAACATACCATTGAAATTTTCCTCTCTCCACTTTCCTCTCTCCACTTTTAAAAACTTACAACCTTTTAATACCACCTTTTTTTATTGGCTTTGGAACCACTGCCTTTTCTGCCGGGTTTATGTTTGCTGCCTTTCTTTTTATGTACCTGGGGCTTTGCTTCTTTGTCAAGCGGATAGGGGTTATTGTCTTCAACCGGGATTTTATTACCAATCATGGTTTCAATAAAGGTTACATAAGTCTTTTCATCGGCGCTGCAAAAAGATAGAGATGCGCCAACATTTCCTGCCCGGCCAGACCGGCCAATACGGTGAACATAAGTTTCGGGTTGGTTTGGAATATCAAAATTGATCACATAGTCCAAAAGGTCTATATCAAGCCCACGTGCCGCAAGATCTGTAGCCACAAGGATATTAACTTCCTTATTTTTAAACCTGTTAAGAGCAAGTGTTCGTTCGCTTTGAGGTTTATCACCGTGTAAAGCATCGGCCTTAAATCCATTACGAGTGAGAGACTCAAGCGCTTTTTCAACTCCAAATTTTGTTCTTCGGAAGATAAGCACAGATTGGTCTTTTATAAGATTGCGCATTACATACAGCAACAGCTCTATCTTATCGGGCTTTGGTACCATGTATATTTTCTGAACCACCTCGGTAGCAGCCGAAGAATTCGGGCTTACCTCAATTCGTTCAGGATTTTGCAATAAACTTTTGGCAAGGTCCTGCACTTTGGGTGGGATAGTTGCTGAAAACATAAGCCGCTGTTCCAGGTTTGGTGACAGCCTGATGATCTTTTGAACTTCATCAATAAAGCCCATATCCAGCATAAGATCTGCCTCATCAATTACCAGCACCGAAATATCATCAAGATTTATAAACCCTTGCTTCCTAAGATCCAGAAGCC
>CAXAZV010000156.1:0-7582 GCA_963973375.1 uncultured Antarcticibacterium sp. | reverse complement strand
GTCAAGATGTTCAATAAGGTGCATTTTCAACAACAACAATCTGTTCTGCTCGGGGTTAAGGTCAATTGCTGTAAGGTTTCGGGGTTGTTTTAACAGCGCATTCAGCACGTTGCAGCCGGCTGAGGTGATCATTAAAAGATCATCCTTAGGAGAGATCTCAAGGGCATTATATAAAGTATCAAAGCCTTCCCAAACCAGGGAATACCTAATGAGGCTGAGATCTACTTTTTCAAATTCCGTATGCATAGGTCTTTGTATAATATTTTAGAAAAATGCCGCTGGTCCAGAGGCATTTTTTCAATGCTTTCTACGGTACTTATGATAGTTGCCGGGAAATGTTTTTCCAGGGCAAGTTTCAGCTCCCTGATGGGTGTTTTGCCTTCAATATAAATGCGGAAACCTTGCGGGTCATAAATGGCTGCGGCATAGTTCACCCCCGGCACATGCGCCAGCACATGTTCCAGTTGGTAATGCTGAAAGCCCTCAAGCCGGCCTTCATTCCCCGCTCTGGCAGTAAGGTAAAGTTCGCCTTTTTCATTAAGAAATCCGTGATCTCCCGTATTAAGCCAATTATTCCCGGTTAGGCTCACAACGTGCTCTCCGCTCACTTCTACCAGTCCGCTTTCAATGGGAGTAGTAATTTCTTTGTTAGAGAGAGGAGAAATAATTCTAAGCTCAATTCCGGGATGCACAGTTCCTACAAAAAACCCGCGTGAGGGATTCTTGCGCTCATCTGTAACTTGCCTTACTGCAATAGGCTCTGCCTGGGTAGAGCCATAAATAATGTAGATAGATGCATTCACAAAATAATTCTGAAGCAGGTGCGGCAGGTATTCGGGAACCGGAGACCCTCCAATTCCAAGTTTTTTAACATTGGGAAGTATAAGTTTTTCCTTTTGAAGGTATGATACCAGGATCTTGAAATAATGAACATTTCCGGTAAGGCTGTCAATTCCTTCATCCAGCAATTGGGCGATAATTTTTTCGGGATCGGTTTCCCTTACGTCCAGATTTGGGATATCGGGAATTAGAGTCGTGATCCCCAATGAAAGATTGTGCAGCAGGATGTTAGGAAAAAGCGGAAGGTCCTGTTGCCCAGGCAGGGCAGGAAAACTCTGCTTCAGGGCCAGGTGTTGTGCTTTAAGTATTTGATGCGTGCGAATTACTGCTGAAGGTTTTCCCGTCGTTCCGGAACTGAAGGAGATCAAAGCGGGCTGTTCTGCCGGAACCAGTACCGGATTGAAATATGCGATCTTTTGCAATGCAGCATCCTGTGCCAGGGTTTTTACTCTTATGAAGGAAAGAATTCGTTTTATGTGGTCTTCAGGGTTTTTAAGGTAAACTGCTTTTATTTTGTGGTTAAAGATAAGCCGTAACAGGTCTGTTTCTCTTGAATTTGCAGGGGGGAGTACAGGTGTAGCTCCATAGGCGATGATTCCCAGAAGGGCGCAAACCAGTTCAAAGGAAAAAGGGATCCCTAACAGGACCCTGTCGCCTGGCTTAATCTTTTTTAACTGTAGCGATTTACAAACAAAGGCCACCCCTTCCAGCAGATCGTGCCCGGTAAAATATACATCATCACCTCCCGGGTTGGGCCATTTTATAAAGGTTTTATCCGGATTCTCAATAAGATTTTTATGAATGGCCGAATAAAAATTTGAGGTCATAGATTGGTTTTGTAAGATGGCTCAAGCTACTCGAATTTTTTTGAATTGCCAAGGGATGTAGGTGGTTTACAGCCGGTTATTGCGAATAATATGGGGAATAAAAGTAAAAGGGAAAAATGAATTCAATGCGAAAGAAAATTCGGTCAATTAAAGGGGAGAATGTGGAAAATTTTTATAATTTTGCCCTCCACTTGCTCGAGTGGCGGAACTGGTAGACGCGCTGGATTCAAAATCCAGTATTTTCGGATGTGCGGGTTCGATTCCCGCCTCGAGTACTAAACCCCTGTGAAAACAGGGGTTTTTTGTTTTATACTATTTGTTATGTATTTTGTTTACTCCATATCAAGTTTAACGCGCAACTATATCTACGTTGGTCTCACGGATAATGTGGAAAGGAGATTTAATCAGCATAATACAGGAAGTAATAAAACAACCAAACCATATCTACCCTTTAAGTTGATATACACTGAAGAATTTCCAGATCGTGATGCCGCAAGAAAGCGGGAAAAATATTTAAAATCTGGCATAGGGAAAGAGTTCCTTAAGCGGTTGGAATAAAAGAATCCTCTGTTCTAAGGTTTATTATTAGGTTCCCGCCTCGAGTACTAAACCCCTGTGAAAACAGGGGTTTTTTGTTTTATACTATTTACTATGTATATAACGTATGCCATTTCCACTATAAGCAGAAGTCTTGGTGGAAAGTCCCCTGTTTATTACAGGAAAACCTTCCCGGGAGTAGGCGAAAATATCTTAGAGGGTCATAATAAATCCTGGTAGCGAACTAAATTTTCCTATTTTTAAGAGAAATACGCTCAAATGAATTTTTTAAGGAGTAGTCTCTATTCTTATAGGTATCTCATTCTATTCTTAATCCTTTTTTTTTGCTATTTTCTATGGCCGGGAGTTGAAAAAGCCATCAAGGTAGATAACAGTCTAAATATTTGGTTTCTTGAGAATGACCCTGCTCTTGTTGAATATAAAAAATATACCGAGCGATTTGGGAACGATGAAAGTATTGTTCTTCTTATTAAAGACCCTGACGGTGTCTTAACTTCCGAATATTTCCAATCTTTTTTAAATCTAACTAATTCTCTTGAGGCAATTCCAGAAGTTGAAGGCGTACTGGGACCGGGGAATATACAGGTCCCTACCAATAATCTACTTGGAGCCGGCGGAAGAAGTCTTATAAAGAAGGATTCTGAGGTTAAGGATGTGGTACAAGACCTGGAGGAACATACGTATATACGGGATGAATTCTTCACAGAAGATAAAAAAGCTGCCAGGTTTGTAATTGTTTTTAAACCCCTGCCAGATTTTGATGTCCATCGCGACAGGCTTATAAACGATGTAAGGAACACGGTGGCGGCAGAATTCCCACAGGGGAATACATATTTAGGTGGAGTAGGTGTAATCTTTTCCGGCTTGAACAGTTTGTCGCAGGAGGACTTTACCTTCTTCCTGGGAATTGGCTATCTGCTTATGTTTTTACTCATCCTTATCCTTTTTAGAAGTTTTTACGTCCTGGCATATACCTTTCTCACCATTGCCTTTTCCACTTATATCTGTATAGGAATTTATGGGATGATGGGCCATCAGCTCAATTTAATGACTACATTAATACCCACCGTGCTTATTCTACTGGGGATTTTGGATATTGTTCATATAGTCAATGAACACCGGTCTATTGAGAATAATAACAACCCGCAAGATGTAATAGCAAGTTTAAAAAAGGTTTTTCGTCCTTGTTTATATACCAGTCTTACCACAATGGCAGGATTTCTTTACCTGCTTAGCAGCCCAATGGCAATCCTTAAAGATTTTGGGATCTATACTGCTTTGGGTATAGTTTTATGTTTTGGTTTCAGTTTTTTCCTTGGACTCATTTTCCTTCAGCATATAAGCCGTAAAGAAAATCTGGTTTTTCCTAAAGCCTGGCTACCTTCTCTTCACGACCATATCCTGAAGAAAAAATTCACTTATTCCGTCTTAGCCGGATTACTAATCCTGGTCTCTGCTTTAGGGATATTTAAGCTTAAAAACGACACATATACTTTAGGTTATTTTCCGCAAGACCATCAGGTGGTTCTGGACCACATAGAAATTGAAAAAACCTGGGGCCCTTATATGCCTTTTGAGCTTATGATCACTCCTTCAACGGGATATACACTACACTCCCCCGAAGTTGTGCAGGCGGGGCTTAATTTTTCAGATTCTATTCTGGAAATTCCCGGAATAGGATCTTCTTTCGGTTATCCACAACTTTATTATGCCGGGCTAAAAAACAGGTATAAAGAAAATGCTACACAAATGCTGGCCCGAAGATCAGGTTTGTCTCAAGTTGACAAGTTTTTACAAACCGGCTATCCCCAGTTGAGCGGATATTATATTGACCGCAACACAGGCACCGGAAAAATCACTGTTTTTGGAAAGATGAGTTCTGCCGTGGAGCTTAACGGTATAAAAGATGCTTTACTTAAAACCGCTAAAGTGAATTTTGGAGATGTGGCAAAAATAACTCCGGCGGGATATTTACCAATGTATTCTCAAATTGTGCATTACGCGGCTCAATCCCAGGTTTATAGTCTTTTCCTGGCATTCATGTTGGTGTTTTTGCTTGTATGGTTATTCCTTAAAAGTTTTAAACTGGCTTTACTTTCCGTTGTTCCAAACCTCTTCCCGGTATTCTTAATTTTGGGAGTCATGGGATGGTTTCAAATCGATCTTGATATTGCCACGGCCAGCATTAGCGCTATAGTACTTAGTTTTTGTATTGATGACACGCTGCATTTCATGTATCATTACAAAAGGCACCGGGATTGGGGGGAAAGTCCCTCAAGGTCACGACTACTCACCCTTGGAAGGGTTGGCACCGCCATTATACTTACGAGTCTTATCCTCTTAGCGGGATTTTTACTTATGCTTTTCGCCTCCTTAAAAACTGTTTACTTATTTGGACTGTTAACGTCAATTGCCATTGTTGGAGCATTGTTAAGCCATTTGATACTTTTACCCATTCTGTTAGAGCGTTTTGATAATTCAAAAGGTGCTACAGGATGATCCCCAAATTCCCGACGGGATTTAAGGAAAACTAAACATTATTTGTGGCTTGACAACAGGGATACATTTTACGCATATTTAAAGTTTTTTGAGATACAAATGTTTCGCTGAAATATAATAGATCTAACTTTTCCAGTTTTATTTTTCAAGGGAAATGTTCTAAGTGTGTGGACTTTATTATATTGAGGCTTTTGAAAATAATAAAACAATCCCTATGAAAACTGGTAAAAACAGATGGCTTATAGCCCTCTCGGCAATTGGGATACATCTTTCAATAGGTGCTGCGTATGCTTACAGCGTTTACACCCTGCCTTTAGTTGAAACTATGGGCTGGACAGTAGCCGAAGTAACTGTTGCTTTTACTATAATGATGGTTCTTGGGGGCGGTTCTGCAGCCTTGTTTGGAAGATGGGTGGAACGGAATGGTCCAAGAAAATCAGCGATCTTTGCCGCCGTTTTATTTGGATTAGGTCAGGTAGGATCTGGTTTTGCGGTTTCCATTGATTCCCTTTCATTATTTCTGTTAACCTATGGTTTATTAAGTGGATTAGGTTTGGGGATAGGTTATATTTCTCCGGTTTCTACCCTGGTTAAGTGGTTTCCAGATCGTCGTGGACTTGCAACCGGAATGGCTGTACTTGGGTTTGGTTCAGGTGCCTTGATCACTGCCCCTGTGGCTGCCAGCTTAATGGAATTTCTTGGAATTCCTACAACATTTTATATTTTGGGAATTTGTTATTTTGTGGTTATGACATTATCTGCATTATATATTGCACCACCTCCAAGAGGATGGGTTCCGGTTATTAACGTAAAACATAAACCATCCTTTGGCACTATTACTATTAAAAAAGATCTGGCCCAATTAACGGCTCATGAAGCTGTTAAAACAAAACAATTCTGGATGTTATGGGCGATCATGCTTATCAATACAAGTGCAGGAATTATGATGATCTCGGTGGCTTCCCCAATGGCACAAACTGTAGTAGGGATATCTACTGGAGCTGCGGCTACTATGGTTGGAATTATGGGTATTTTTAATGGGGCAGGCAGGCTTGGCTGGGCGGCAGTATCTGATTATATTTCCCGTCCGGTTGTTTTTTTATTTTTCTTTATTATCCAGCTTATAACCTTTTTAACGCTTCCCATAATTACAAGTGCGATCGTATTCCAACTGTTGATATTTTTTGTGGTGAGTTGTTATGGTGGCGGATTTTCAAATCTCCCTGCATTTATTGCAGATATGTTCGGGACCAAAGAACTTGGTGCAATTCATGGATACTTATTAACGACCTGGTCTTTAGGTGGTTTAATAGGGCCAACCCTTGTCTCACAAATCTATACAAGAACCGGAAGTTACATACCGGTATTTTATGTTTTTGCAGGCTTGGTCTCTATAGCCCTTATCATTGCCATTTTTTTAAAAGCAAATGTGAGAGGGGTCCAAAAACAGCAAAGGTTAAGGTCTGAGAAATTTAACTGATTTCCGGTAAGTGAGTTTTATTCCTCTCTTTTTAGTCCCTACTCCTGTACCATCTCAAAAAATTGCACTTTAGGGAATCGGTTCAGGTAGTATTAAACTAAAGCTCTTTTTTTGATCCTGACTATCCGCAAAGTACTTAGCAAACGAATGAAATAATATCCTAAATCAAATTCGTACCAATTATAAGCGTGATTTAATTTCCAGGGGTGTTTATGATGATTGTTATGATAGGATTCTCCCCAAAACAACACATCCAGGGCTATTAGGTTTTTTGAGTCATCATTGGTGTTAAAATTTCTGTACCCATAAGAATGAGCCCACCAATTGATCAAGGCTCCCTGAAGAGCGCCCATGCCAATTGTGATTGGCAAAAAAAGAAATTGCCACCAGGATGTTGCAAGGCTTATGTATATAAAAACATAAAAGAGCACCCAGAGTGATCTTGTGATCCAACTGTGGGCAAACTTATCAAAGGAATGCCAGGCCGGTAAACCCATGAGTATAGATTTATCCACCTTGGTTTTCCCAATAAATATATTAAAATAACTATTTCTGGCCTGGAGTAAGGTTCCAAAATAACCCGGAGATTTTTTTGGTGAGTGCGGATCCAATTCTTTATCGGCATGAGCGTGGTGAATCTTGTGCATTGCTCCAAATGCATATGCACTCATATATGAGGAACCCAAAATTAAAAATGTGAAAAAATAAAAGACCTTTTCAAACAATGGGCTCATCTCAAAATTTTTATGAGCTGCGTAACGATGTAAAAATACAGACTGTATTAAAAGACCCAGGTACCAATGCGCTATAAACAAGAATACTATTTTCATTCCTTAATGATTAAATTTCCTGGCATCGGCAACTTTTGCCCTCAGTCTGTTAAAAAACATCAACCTGTCTTTTTGATTTTCTACACTTATAGGGGTCGATTTATGCGCGATATTGTCAAAAGTTTGTTTCATATAGTTATTGAAAGCAAGGTCTGAAGTAGTGATGAAATTTATTATGCTATGGTTTATATAAGTTAACTGAGTGTTTCCCAATTGCATGATTTGCATATTATCGCCCATAGTGATTTCATTTACGAACATTTTATGGGCCGGACCACTTGCAACATACTCCTGTCCCGCTTTTAACTTGTAACCACATTCTGCCTGTTTTTCAATATGGTTGATCAATTCATCCAGTTTCTCATATAATATTAAGGCGTCTTTATCTGATTTTAAAGATCCTGTTACCCGGTAAAATTCAATTTGCTGAATTGTACTTGTAATATTTTCAATACTCCATATTTCTGTACTGGGAACGGATGCAAACAGGTCACTTATCTTTTTACATAGATGTTGATATTTGCTATAATCATCTTTTACAGAAAACT
>CAXAZV010000155.1:0-7603 GCA_963973375.1 uncultured Antarcticibacterium sp. | reverse complement strand
TCGACACACCGCTACTCAAAAAAGCAATGATCTCTGTGTTATTGGCCAATTTTGAAGTGAACCAGATTACCGCAAGGAATAAAAAAAGCGGAAAAAGAAGATTGGTGAAATAAATGGTGAAATTCATATAATAGATCAACACCTCTATTAAAGGAACCTCAAATTCCAGGATCTTCCCAATCTTTTCTGCCAGGTTTACGGTTATCCCAATGGGAATAAACAAGACCAGCATGAGGATAAAAGTACCCAGGTATCGCTTTAATATGTACCAGTCAAGAATTTTCAAATTAAAGACGCTTATCCATTTGAGCTACCATTTTGTTTTTCCAGGTGGAAAAATTACCTGCTAATATATGTTTTCTGGCCTCACGAACCAACCATAGGTAAAAACCAAGATTATGGATGGTTGCAATTTGTTTGCCAAGCATTTCGTTCACAGAAAACAAATGTTTCAAATAAGCTTTGGAATATTCGGTATCTACCCAGGTAATAGCCATATCATCTATTGCAGAAAAATCATCTTCCCATTTTTTATTCTTAATATTAATGGTTCCATGAGCGGTGAATAGCATCCCGTTACGGGCATTTCGCGTAGGCATGACACAATCAAACATATCTATCCCCAGAGCAATATTTTCCAGAATATTAATAGGAGTTCCCACCCCCATTAGATATCGGGGTTTATCTTCCGGAAGAATTGCCGTCACAACTTCTGTCATTGCATACATTTCTTCCGCAGGTTCACCTACAGAAAGCCCTCCAATTGCATTTCCTTCAGCACCAACAGAAGCGATATATTCGGCGGACTGTTGGCGAAGATCCTTATAAGTACTCCCCTGAACAATTGGAAAGAATGCCTGCGAATAATCATAGGCAAATGGTGTTTTTTCGAGGTGCGTAATACACCTGTCCAGCCATCGATGCGTCATATGCATAGAGCGTTTTGCATACCTGTAATCACAGGGATAAGGTGTGCATTCATCAAAGGCCATAATAATATCGGCCCCAATAGTACGCTGTATTTCCATAACATTTTCAGGAGTAAAAGTATGATAAGACCCATCAATATGAGACTTAAACTTAACCCCTTCCTCTTTGATCTTTCTTCTTTCTGAAAGGGAATAGACCTGGTAACCTCCACTATCTGTAAGGATATTCCGGTCCCAGTTTATAAATTTATGAAGACCACCGGCCTTTTTCAGGATCTCAGTTTGAGGCCTTAAATATAGATGATAGGTATTTCCAAGGATCACATCCGGGTTGATATCCTCTTTCAATTCACGCTGGTGCACCCCCTTCACAGATCCCACCGTGCCCACAGGCATAAAAATGGGAGTTTCTATAGTTCCATGGTCTGTGGTAAGTTTCCCTGCTCTTGCCTTACTACCGGGATCTGTAGCTAATAGTTCAAAATTCATAGTATTTTTTAAGTGGTGCAAAGATACTTAAGTAAACCACAAAGTAAAGGCCGCCTAATTTAAAAATTGTTAGCTAAAATGGGCAATTCGTTGATAACTGGTAAATTCTGGCTTTGAGTTACGTTTTTAAAAACTTATTTTTGCCTCATTCACAACAATAACACAACAATGCCAGAAACACATCAATTACAAGATTTTATTAGCCAGGTACGCCGGGATATTTTAAGGCAGGTACATAAAGTAAACTCAGGCCATCCGGGAGGCTCTCTTGGTTGTACCGAATTTATCACCGCCCTTTACCAGGAGATCATGGACCACAACAGCAATTTTAATATGGATGGTAAGGATGAAGATCTTTTCTTTTTATCAAACGGCCATATATCACCTGTATTCTACAGTGTTCTTGCACGCAGTGGTTACTTTCCGGTAGAAGAATTAAATACTTTTCGTCTTATCAATTCAAGATTACAGGGGCACCCAACCACCCATGAAGGTTTACCGGGAGTGCGTATAGCTTCAGGATCTCTTGGCCAGGGTATGAGTGTTGCAATAGGAGCCGCTTTGACCAAAAAATTAAATAATGATTCCCACCTTGTATTCTCCTTACACGGAGATGGCGAATTGCAGGAAGGACAAAACTGGGAGGCCATTATGTATGCAGCTGCTAATAAAGTTGATAATTTAATATCTACTATTGATGTAAACGGGCAACAAATAGATGGGTCTACAGACAATGTTCTGCCAATGGGTAATCTGAAAGCCAAATTTGAGGCATTTGGATGGGAAGTTTTGGAATTAGCTGAAGGAAATAATATTAGCAAAGTAATTGAGACTTTAAAAGAAGCAAAAAGCAGGACCGGAAATGGAAAACCGCTTTGTATTCTTATGACTACAGAAATGGGTAACGGCGTAGATTTTATGATGGGTTCGCACAAATGGCACGGTGTAGCTCCCAATGATGAGCAGCTGGAAAAAGCACTTTCCCAAAACCCTGAAACGTTGGGAGATTATTAGTTTTTAAAGCCATTATTACTCATAACAAGATAATTAAAATCATAATGAAAAAATATACGAATACAGGAAGCAAAGATACCCGCTCAGGTTTTGGAGCAGGTTTGACTGAACTTGGGAAAACCAATCCAAATGTTGTTGCCCTTTGTGCAGATCTTACAGGGTCTTTAAAAATGGACGAATTTAAGGAGAACCATCCAGAGCGTTTTTTCCAGATTGGAATCGCCGAAGCAAATATGATAGGGATTGCTGCCGGGATGACCATTGGCGGAAAAATTCCTTTTACGGGAACTTTTGCTAATTTCTCAACCGGCCGTGTATATGACCAGATTCGTCAAAGTATTGCCTATTCAGATAAGAATGTAAAGATATGTGCATCGCACGCAGGGGTAACCCTGGGTGAAGATGGAGCCACCCACCAGATCCTGGAAGATCTTGGATTAATGAAAATGTTGCCTGGTATGACAGTAATCAATACTTGTGATTATAATCAAACCAAAGCAGCGACCCTGGCAATTGCAGAGCATCATGGTCCCGTATACTTAAGATTTGGAAGGCCAAAAGTTGCAAATTTCACCCCAGAGGATCAAAAATTTGAAATTGGAAAGGCCGTTTTGTTGACCGAAGGGAAAGATGTTACTATCATTGCTACCGGACATTTGGTTTGGGAAGCTTTGCAGGCAGCAGAACAACTTGAGGAAAAAGGCATAAGTGCTGAAGTAATAAACATTCACACTATTAAGCCCCTGGATGAGGAAGCAATTCTTCGCTCTGTAAAGAAAACAGGATGTGTTGTAACTCCTGAAGAACATAACTTTTTAGGCGGTTTGGGAGAAAGTGTGGCCAGGACCTTAAGTGTCAACCACCCTGCCCCGCAGGAATTTGTTGCTACGCATGATACTTTTGGCGAAAGCGGAACTCCGGAGCAATTAATGGAGAAGTATGGACTCAATGCCGAGGCAATTGTAAAAGCATCTATTAAAGTTACGGGCAGAAAATAATACCGGCTTATAATTATAAAACCCTTCAGGCTCAGGCTTTGAAGGGTTTTTTTCTTTAATCCCGAAATAAGTGGCATAAATACTGCGTTATAACCACCTTAACCTAAAATTCAATAAATATGAAAAATTTGATCGTGGCAGTTTTACTTTTAATGGGAGGAAGTGCTTTTGCCCAGACATCCTACGGTATAAAAGGTGGTTTAAACTATGGTGCCACAGGAGAATATGAAAATTATTCACAGGTAGCAGGCGATGTTTCCACCATTGAAAATGGAAAAAGTAAAACTGGATACCATTTAGGCTTATTCGGAAAGTTTGAGATGCTTGGCTTCTTTCTTCAGCCCGAACTGGTGTACACCAAACTCAATACAGAATATGAGAACTTTGATTACAACATAAGTAAAATTGACGCCCCAATCCTGTTAGGGGTAAATCTCTTTGGACCATTGCACATTAAGGCAGGGCCTTCATTTCAATACATATTAAAAAATGAACTCGAAGATTCCTCCAGAGAAATTTCTGATGTTGAAAACCCTATCACCCTGGGATATCAATTGGGTGCGGGTTTGAAACTGGGGAGAATAGGCCTGGATCTTCGTTATGAAGGCGGATTTAAAGAGAATAATGCTTTCGGTGAAATGGCTACAGACAATAATATAAAAATAGATTCAAGGCCATCTCAATGGATACTTGGTCTCTCTTACAGTTTTTAATTAAACCGTTCATTAAAGAAAAAGCCGCGAAGATCGCGGCTTTTTATATTTAGGATAATTCCTCAAAGGAATCGGGATCTAAATAATTAGGTATCCCATTTCCACTTGTATCAGGGAACTCTAGAGTTCCATCCATATTTATTCTAATTTCTTTTCTCGTTGGAGTTCCATCACCGTCATCGTCCGGGTCTGAATGATTTGGAAGATTATTCTTATTAGTGTCATCATTAAAAAGGTCTCCATCCTCATCAAGATCTTCCATCCAGGAAGGTATTCCATCATTATCATGGTCTGCTTCTACCGCTCTTAATAAATTGAAACTAAAGATTAGAGGACTATAAGCAGGAATAGTCGATCCCATAGGCGGGGAATTAAAATATCCCAGTCCTGAAGGAAAAAATATTGCCCCTATCCCAAAATCATTGTTCCATTTTATAGTATTATCCGGATTTATTTCAAAGCCAGACCCTTCTTTAAATTCTACAAGACCTTCATTAAAACCGGGAATAGATCCTCCAAATCTTGATAATCTTCCCTGGCTGTCATAACCAACATAACCCGGTAAATCAAACCAGCTTGGTACAACCGTATTGCTTTCAAAAATGGTACGGTTGGCCAGAGAACCCTGGTAAGTTACAAAGGTAGAATCGGCAAAAGTTGGTTGTCTCCCAACGCCTTCCCGTACTTTAAGAATATACATATTATAATTTACATCATCCCGGCTTACCACTTTCGTTGAAAGAAGGGGTGATTCACTAATGGGTGTTTTATTGGCATTATCGCCTGCAATGGTATCAAAGCGCACCACATAGTCAAAATTTGCCGGCGGATTCTGGAAATCTTCATAATTATAAAAATGTGTTTCCAGGTAAGCTGTTAAGGTTGCATCGTCCTCAATTGCCTGTTCTCCCTTGTCCCTTGGAGGAATTTCTACTATCTCATCATCGTCCTTATTACATGCTATAAAAAAAGTGCTGGTTAAAACACTCATAAGTAACAACCTGTTCAATCTCATCATTAAATAAATTTAAGGCCGCAAGATACAATATTCTTGTATTTTTGTTGAAGATTTAGGCAGTTTTAAGAACAAGCTTATGAGAGTAGATAAATATTTATGGTGCGTACGTTTTTTTAAAACCAGAAGCCTGGCTACAAATGCATGCAAACAGGGAAAGGTGAAGATCCAGGGAGTGAGTGTAAAACCCTCCCGGGAAGTTTATGCGACAGATAAAGTAAGTATTAGAAAAGACCAGATAGATTATGAAATAGAAGTTCTGGACCTTCCCGCCAGCCGTGTGAGTGCAAAAATCGCAGGCCTTTATGTCCAGGATATAACTCCAAAGGAGGCTTTTGAGAAGATGGAACTTTTAAAATATTCTAAGGAATATTACCGTAAAAAAGGCACCGGACGCCCCACCAAGAAGGACAGGAGGGATATTGATGAATTGCTTGACAATGCAGGAGAAAAGAATAAAGAGGAAACAATTAAGGAAGAACCAAAGGAATGAAAATGGATAAGGAATTTTGGTCTGCCCGTTATCGTGAAAACAGTATTGGTTGGGACCTTGGAGAGATCTCCCCACCTTTAAAAGCCTACATTGACCAGTTAAATGATAAAAGTTTAAAGATCCTTATCCCAGGTGCAGGAAATTCATACGAGGCAGAATATCTTTTCCAAAATGGTTTTCACAATGTATTTGTATTAGATATTGCCAAGGAGCCTCTTACCAACTTACAGGAAAGAATTGCTGAATTTCCTAAAGACCAGTTAATCCAGACCGATTTTTTTGAAATGCAGGGGAAATTTGATCTCATCCTTGAACAAACATTTTTCTGCGCGCTCCCTGTAAATCTTAGAAAGGCGTATGCCCATAAGGTAGCTGACTTGCTCAAGGAAAACGGAAAAATTGTCGGTGTACTTTTCAATACCCACTTCACTAAAGAGGGTCCACCCTTTGGCGGTAGTAAGGAGGAATATTTAACTTATTTCAGTAAATGCTTCAGCATAAAAACTTTTGAACCTTGTTACAATTCTATTCTTCCGCGGGAAGGAAATGAATTGTTCTTTATCTTTAAAAAAAATTAAGCAATATGAGCCAATCCAATATCATCCTTGACAGTGACCAAATAAAAAATAAAATAAGGCGCATTGCCTATCAAATTTATGAAAGCAATGTAGATGAAGAAATGCTCATTCTTGCCGGGATCTCAAAAAGTGGTTTTGTTTTTGCCCAAAAATTAAAACTGGTATTACAGGAAATCTCAGATCTGGAGGTGGTATTATGTGAGGTGAAGGTTGATAAGAAAAATCCTCTAAATACAGTAACTACTTCCCTGGAATCCAAGGATTATACCAATAAGTCTATTGTACTCGCAGATGACGTATTAAACTCTGGTGCAACCTTGATCTATGGGGTTAAACATTTTCTGGATGTACCTGTCAAACGGTTTAGAACGGCAGTATTGGTGGACAGAAGCCATAAAAAATATCCTGTAAAGGCCGACTTTAAAGGCATTTCCTTATCAACTTCCTTACACGAGATGGTGGAGGTTCATTTTGAAAAGGGGAAAGACCGGGTAGAATTAAGATAAATTTTTAACGATTTCAGCGGCTATTGCATCAGGTGTTTTTCCATCAACGTTAATTATTTGATTGGCCTGCAAATAATAATGGCTGCGTTCAAACAGATGTTTTCTAATAAAATCCTCCAGATCCTCTTTCTTTGTAAGATGACTTATCACAGGGCGCATTTCTTTTTCATTGAATAACCTTTCTGTAAGCAATCCTATAGAAGCTTTTAAATAAATGATCCTGGAATCGCTATCATTTTTTATAAGCTCTAAATTGTTTCCGTAGCAAGGTGTTCCTCCACCCAGGGAAACAATTAGCTGGTTTGGGTCCTCCAGGGTATCCTTTAAAACTTCTTTCTCAAGTTTTCTAAAAAATAATTCCCCCTTTTGATCAAAAATTTCCAAAATACTTTTTCCCTGCATTTGAGCAATTTGATCATCCAGGTCTATATAATGGTAGGACCACAGGGTTGATAATTTTTTTCCAACAAGGGATTTTCCTGAACCCATGTAACCAACAAGAAATATTTTCATTCTAAAACTTTTGCATTTTTTTAGATGACTGGACTGTATGCCGCCATCTGGTTAAAATTTGAAGCATTTTCAAGATATCCGTGATTCATTTTTTTATCATATTATATAGCTGAACCGTATGAGAAATCGAAAAATATAGTTCTTTAAACAATTATAAGTGTTTTTCAATTAATGAATATATACTGAAAAAGAGGAGTTTATATTTTAATTTAAAACATTTGCAAATTTATATCAAAATCCCCTTGAAAAATAAATTAATGATAGTATATTTGCACCCGCATTTGAGAAATAATGCAACACCAGATTTGGTAGCTCAGTTGGTAGAGCATCTCCCTTTTAAGGAGAGGGTCCTGGG
>CAXAZV010000154.1:0-7605 GCA_963973375.1 uncultured Antarcticibacterium sp. | reverse complement strand
GGATAAATTATAAAACAACCGATGACATTCAAAAGGAAATAAAAGAAAAGTGCCCCAATGGGGTTGATGTATATTTTGATAATGTAGGTGGTGAGATCCTGGATGCTACCCTTGCCAATATCAATAGATTTGGCAGGGTAATCCTTTGCGGGGCTATTTCCCTCTACAACAAAAGTGAAAAGCCAAAAGGGCCACGGCCGGAAGGTATCCTTATTAAAAATAGTGTGTTGATGCAGGGTTTTATAGTACGGGATTATGTCAAGGATTTTGGGCCTGCCATAAAAACCCTTTCCGGGTGGCTTAGAGAAGATAAAATAAAATATTCAGAAACTATAGTGGAAGGATTTGATAATATTCCGCAGGCCTTTCTGGATCTTTTTGAAGGAAAGAATAAAGGAAAGATGATCGTGAAAATTTAAAGGAGTATCTCAATTATAAAAATAGCCCGCCAACAGCGGGCTATTTTTATTAATGCCAGATGGAATTTCCGGAAATTTTTTTCCAAACTGTACCATTCTCTGTAAGTAACAATCTCGAAGGATTTATAATTTCAAATATTAATTCCCCATCCGGAATCTCATAACTGTTTTCGAAGGTGAGAATGACTGTGTTTCCCTCAATTTTATAAGTTCCCTTCCATAGAATATCTGTCATCATAATCACAACAATATTATTTTTATAAAAATCAACCTGTTGATGACAATTAATAAAAAAATCTGGATCCAGCTGATTCTCCACGCATTCCTTTTCTGTACTGAAAAAGAGGTAAACATAAGATTTGTTGGCCAAAATATTTTCATGAAATGGCAAAGGTACATGAGTACATGATAAAAGCAGTAATACTGCCAGGACCATAAAGATTTTCCTTTTCATATTCCTCAGATTTTGGCAGGGCAGTTTACAGGTCTTAAGTTACTGAAAAACAGAGTAGAAGAGAAATTACAAATCAGAAATTATTCTAAAAAGTTTGATAAATTATTCATCTGGTATTTATGAATAAAATTTACCCCCTCAAATTGAAAACCTCAAAAGAACTTTAGGATTTAACCAATATTATTACACCCAGCAATAAAAATTTAGGATGCTGCCAGGTTTTCTTCGAGCTCCCCTTCCCAGTCTGAGGATATCACCTCTTCTTTTTTGAGTAGATTACCTGAAGTGGTTATTTTAAAATTGTAATTCTCCAAATTTTTCAAATCCCAGATTATATTTTCTGCTTCGGGAAATTCTGCATTTTCTATCATTTGCTTTTCAAACAATCGTTTGATAATATTTCTATCAGATAAACCATTATAAAACAATCGCAAAACCATTTCCTTGCTTAAAAGGGAGTTGTTATTTTTTTCTACCGGTGTAATTGAACAGTCAATAATCGTGGCACTGGAACTAGGGAATTTTCCGTTATAAGCCTTAAACAGCAATTGGTTTATATGGAATAAAGGTGATTGCAATTCCATATCTGGATACTCCTCACAAACCGTATCCAATAACATGTCATTGGAGATTTGATCAATTTGGCCTTGAGTAAGGGAAGTACTAAGTTTAAATTCCAATAAAATGGCGGCCGCTTCTGCCGGCTCATAATCTGTAATAGCCATAAATAATAATTCCCTTAAATTTTCGGTTTTAGAATCTCCTGCATCAGGAAAATTAAATTTTTCCAATAGGAGAACAAAATCCTCATTCGTCCAATACTCCTGTATCTCATCTACGGTTTGAATGTTTATTATTGTTATGTTATATTTCATAATTACTATTTCTTCAGTTAATTTATATTGTAAGCTTACTGGCATATTACTCATTTCTTCTCACCTGGCTTCATGGAGACAGCCAATTTTTAGAAATAATATATGGGTCATTCCTTGTAACATTTCCTTGAGGATTAAAAGATGGGTATAATAGAAAAGGCAGCAATTGAATAATTGCTGCCTTAAAAAAATAGTTATTATTTTTTTATTTTGAAGGGGGTTGAGATGGCCTTACCTCTATCTTACTGGGCAAGACTCTTGGGTTCATACTCAATAAGTTTACAATTAATTCCCCAATATCTTCCTTCTGGATCTTCCAGGAATCTTTGTCTGAGGGTTCATGATCGTTAAAGTGGGTGGCTACAGAACCCGGCATAATAGTACTCACATTAATTCCAAATTTTCGTAGATCAAGCATAATTGCCTGGGTCATTCCGGTAACCCCGAATTTACTGGCATTATAGGCGGCGCCTCCTTCAAAAAAATTGGTGCCGGCAAGACTTGAAATTGTAATAATATATCCTTTTGATGATTTAAGATATGGCAGCGCTGCTTTTATACTGTAAAAAACACCGCTTAAATTGGTGTCAATGGTTTCCTGCCAATGTTCAATACTTAGATCTTCAATATTTCCAAAATGGCCAATTCCTGCATTTGCCACCAGAACATCCAATTGCCCCCATTTTTCATGCACTACCCTCGCAGCTTCAACCTGGCTGTCGTAGTTCCTAACATCGGCCACCACTCCTAAAACTTTTCCACGGCCAATTTCTGTTAGTTTTTTGGCAGCCTCCTCAGCCGACTTTAGTGAGCGACTTGTAATAGCTACCCTCATATTTAATTTGAGTAAAGCCTCGGCCACGCCGTAACCAATGCCTTTACTTCCTCCTGTTATCAACGCAACTTTTCCATCAAATGGTTCCATAATAATTATTTTTTTCATTTAGCCTAAATCTACTAAACAAGACAAGGGCTGTAAAATAATAAGTTCTAATTAATTGTTAATTATGAATTTATGAAAACCCATTTTTTATTATTTTGCTGTCTAAACCTTGAAAAATAATTCTTTTATAAATATTACCTAAAATGGTATTGAAAAAACTATAAAGAAGTAACTTTGCCTGCGGTTTAAAGAAGCACAACTAAATTGTGCCCGAGGGAAAAAGAAGTTAAAAACTATTAATAAAGGAAACATTGAAAAATTCAAAAGCTCAAAAGTTACTAGATAAAATTCAGCGCGATCTTATGCGTAATGGCCTAATCATAAATACTATTGTTGAAGATCTTAAATCTTTAAGACCTTACGCGGTAGAAGATGAAGATCCTTTACTGGCAAAAGTTATCAGGCTTACCTATGAGCATATAGATACCTATCAAACTTTTGATATTCCAATTCCTGAAGACGAACCTTTAGATGAAAACGAAGAAACAACTGCCGCTCCTGATGTAAAACCTGAAGAAAGCCTTGATTACTTGCTTTCCCTTATGAATGATACATCTATTAAGAACAATGAAATGGATCTAAGGGAGTACAGTCGCGCTTTACAGGAATATGCCGAGGAAAACTAAAAATTCTTTTCTTTATTGGAAATTCCCTGCACTTATATTTCCATTTGGCTTGTACAATTTCATTTAAACAAGGTATAAATGAAAAATAAGGATGTAAAATCCAAAAAAAAATCGCGGTTGCGGTTAATGCACCAATATTACAGCTATACCGGTTTTTACAGGTTTGTTGGAAAGAGTGTAAAAAAAGCGATTATCCCTATATTATTGGTAATTGCAGCTGTTCTGGCGCTTGACTTTTATGTACTTGATCTTAATAAATTACTGGTTACTGTTACTGAAACTTATCCGCCAGCAGGAATAATTGCTGTATTTCTCGCTTCAGAATCAATCCTGGGTCTCATTCCTCCTGAGCTTTTTATAGCCTGGGCTGGGAAGTCAGATTTTCCAATCTTTTATTTAACCCTTCTTGCTACCGCATCTTACGTGGGAGGAATCATTTCCTATTTTATAGGAGTTTCTATTACAAAGATCCCGGCCATTCACCGGCAAATGGAATTAAACCTTGCCAGGCATATTAAAAACACCCGGAAATGGGGTGGATTTTTAATTATTGTAGGTGCCCTTCTTCCAATACCGTTTGCAATGACCAGCATTGCTGCAGGTATAATTCGATTCCCCTTTGTAAGTTACCTTATGTTCGGGCTATTACGCTATTTGCGATTTTATGCCTATGCCCTGGTAATATTCGAAATGGTCTAGGGTTTTTCCCAGGTGGTTTCCAAAAGCTAAAATTTTTATAAATGAACAGTATGATGCCGCTTAAACCGGTATTTTTAAATATTCGTTCTAAATTTAAATTTTAATATTCATGGATAACTCTTTAAAAACAATTGCCCGCATTGGTTATATCGCCAAAGGGGTCGTATATGGTTTAACCGGTATCCTCACTTCTCTCGCCGCCTTTGATCTGGGTGCAGAAAAAACAGATAGATTAAGAGTTCTGGCTTTTCTTGAAGAACAAACTTTTGGAAATATACTTTTGGCTTTACTTGGCGCCGGACTTTTGTGCTATTCATTCTGGAGGTATATACAAGCAATCTCTGACCCGGAAAATATTGGTGATGATAAAAAAGCTAAAATCCAACGAATTGCTTTTTTTATAAGTGGCTGTATATATTTTGGATTAGGACTGCTGGCTTTTTACCGCATCTTCACAGTGGGAGGTCCTAGCTCTGGTTCAGGTAATTCAGTACAACAATCTCCCTGGATTTCAACAGATGTTGGATTAATCATCGTTGCATTTGTAGGATTATGTTTTATTAGTACAGGGATCTATCAATTTATAAGACTGTATAAGTTGGATTTTGTTAAAAAATTTCAACTAAAATCCATTCATGATGAAAAGCGACGCAAAACTATCCTTAATAGTGCTTATATGGGAATGAGTGCACGCGGGATCATCTTTCTTATAATTGGATATTTTGCCCTGCAGGCTTCCTTTACCGCACATCCTTCTGAAATTAAAACCACCATGGAAGCTTTTTCCTTTTTAGAGGATGCTACTTATGGGGCCTGGGTGCTGGGGGTAGTAGCGGCCGGTTTAGTGGCTTATGCTATCTATATGTTTATGATGGCGAAATATAGGAAATTCAGGGGTTAAGCCCTATTTGACCTTTATGAATTTTATTCCCAGTTCCTTTTCAAGTTCCCATATACGGCGCTGCTCTTTACTGTTTACCAATACAAGGGAGATACCCGTTTTACCGGCACGGGCAGTACGGCCACTGCGGTGAGTGTAATAATCATTTTGATCTGGCAATTGATAATGAACCACATAGGCCAGATTATCTACATCAATACCACGGGCAGCAACATCTGTAGCTACAAGCACCTTTAATGTCTTATTCTTAAAAGCCCTCATCACCTTGTCCCTATCCTTCTGCAGCATATCACCTTCCAAGAGTCCTGCTTCATAATTCTTTGCTGCAAGTTGCTTTGCCAAAACTTTTGCCACCGCTTTGGTACGGGTAAATATAATGCCCCGGTTTTTTCCCTGGCTTTTCAGAAATTGCGCGAGGGTATCCAGTTTATTGCTGTCATCCCCTGTTACATATTGATGGTCTATTCCGGCATTTACTACTTCAGCTTTCCCTATATTCACCCTAATGGCGTCCTGAGAGACATAGGAATCTATGATCTCATTAAGCTCCTTTGGAATGGTGGCCGAAAATAACCACACATTTCTTTTACCTTTTGTCTCTTTAAGGATCTTTGTGAGCTCATCTTTGAAACCCATACTTAGCATCTCATCTGCTTCATCAAGAATAAGGGTTTCAATTTTTGAAATGTCAACGGCTTTTTTGTTAAGCAGGTCAATAAGCCTACCGGGTGTAGCTACGACAATATGAGTAGGCCTGTTCAAACGGGCAATTTGTATATCAATTTTTTCACCTCCATACACCGCTTCAGTAAAAACCTTACTGGAATATTTGGTGAACCTGAATAATTGTTTGGCTATTTGTTGTCCCAGCTCTCTTGTAGGTGCTAGGATAAGGGCTTGTACATGTTCCTTGTCATGATCTATTTTGGCCAGTAAGGGAAGGCCAAAAGCAGCGGTTTTTCCTGTTCCGGTTTGGGCTTGGCCAATAAAATCTATCTTTTCTCTTATTAAAACCGGAATTGCCGCTTCCTGGATCTTAGTAGGTGTTACGATCCCTAATTCCTTTAATCCTTTTTCTATATCCTTTGAAACCCCTAAATCTGCAAAACCCATATTTCTCATTATTTGAGGCAAAGATACTGTATTAGGTTTGCTTCTCATAAATTAAAAAAACTGTTATAATTAGTTAAACTATAGCTAAACAAGCAGGCATCATTCTTTGAAAAGAAACAAGTTGATTAAATTGACCTAAATAATTTTAAACATATAAATCATGTCTTTACTCACTATTATTCTGAATATATTTCTTCCCCCACTGGCTGTTTTCCTGAAACACGGTTTGGGAACAACTTTTCTCATAAGTATTCTTTTGACAATGCTTGGGTGGTTGCCCGGGGTGATACACGCATTCCTGGTAAACGGAAGCAGATAAAAAAGCAAAGGTCCCGGAATTAAATTCGGGACCTTAACTTTTTGATTTTAACTATCTACTCTTTGGCTTCCTTTTCCTTTACCTTATTTTCCCATTTCCAAGCGCTTTTCAAAGCATCATCCAGGGTATATTTAGCTTTCCAGTTGAGCACTGAATTTGCTTTTTCGGTATCTGCATACGCAGCAGTGATATCTCCTTCCCTTCTTCCCACAATTTTATAGGGCAAATCTACTCCGGTAGAACTTTCAAAGGATTTTATAACTTCCAGAACTGAATTTCCTGTTCCTGTACCCAGGTTAAAAACATTATAATTGCTTTCAGCTTTATTTTGCATTAATCTTTCCAGGGCTACAATATGGGCCTGGGCAAGATCCATCACATGAATATAATCCCTTATGCAGGTCCCGTCACTGGTTGGGTAATCATTTCCATAGACTGATAATTGTTCTCTTTTTCCAATCGCCGTTTGTGTAAGGAACGGGATAAGGTTTTGTGGGGTGCCAATTGGTAATTCCCCAATTTCAGCACTTGGATGGGCCCCAACAGGATTAAAATATCTTAGAGAGATCGCTTTTAAATTGGGATGCACCTTACACGTATCTTCAATAATCTCCTCACCTATTTGTTTGGTATTTCCATAAGGTGACATTGCCTTTTTTACAGGGGCATCTTCACTTATTGGGAGAGTATCTGCCTGTCCATAGACCGTACAAGATGAGCTAAAAATAAAATTCGCTTCCTCTTTCCTGCTAAGCTGTTTCAATAAGTAGATCAAGGTAGTTAAATTGTTCTCGTAATATAACAGAGGATTTTCTACACTTTCTCCTACCGCTTTGGAAGCGGCAAAATGAATTACACCATTTATTTCAGGATATTTTTCAAAGAATTCAATGACCTGTTCTTTATTGCGAAGATCAAAATTTTCAAATTCAGGAGTTTTGCCGGTAATTTTGGTAATACCTCCAAGAACGTCTATAGATGAATTTGAAAGGTTATCTATAATTACAACATCGTAATTCTGTTCAAGTAGTGCAACAACTGTATGAGAACCTATAAATCCCAATCCACCTGTTACTAATATTTTTGCTTTCATTCTTTTTAATTTGGGAGCGCAAATTAGGAAAAATGCACAACTCTTCTTTCACAACTCATCCCTTGTATTTATAGAAGAGTGATTTTAACAATAATTTATTATAAAACACAGTTTTTTAAAACACGAAATCCTTCCGGTACTCTGTACATAAAAATTATCTTTG
>CAXAZV010000153.1:0-7614 GCA_963973375.1 uncultured Antarcticibacterium sp. | reverse complement strand
TCCCGGTAGAATAGATTGCCGAATTATTTTGCTCATCCCAGTTGTTGTAAAGCACAAAAGGATAGCCTTGACGGGTAATATTATTGGTATCCATATAGTTGCGTAATTCAGTAAGCATTTTCTGCATCCTTGTAGGCACCTGGCTAATTTTTGTAGCTGTAGTGTTATACATATAGAAGCCCCCGCCGTGGGTTGTAAGCCCGTCAACATTTATAGAATAAACACTCATTTTGTTTATCAGGGCATTATTAAGCCTTTCAAGGCTGCGCTGCAATCTTGGCCTCATTACTTCGGGTATAGATTTTTCAGTTAGTGAAAATGCCAGTTTTTCCCTGAAGCTCTGTTTCCCTTTAAATCCAACTGTTACTTTGGTGCCTTCTTCCACTTCTTCAAAATACCAGTACATATTGCTCCGGGTTTCGGCCATGGACATTTTAAAATTTACATCCTGTTCAATAGCCTCATTCTGGTTCACTTTAATGGTGGAAAGAGATCCATTTCCCAGATTATCGCTCTTCCAGGAAAATCCTCCGCCTTCGCCTCTGTTGGTTTGTTGGTGTTTAATTACAATGTCATCTGTCTCCTGGTTCCACGGGCCCCAGGCTTCCCAGTTGGTTAAATTATTCACTTCATTAAATACTACCGGTAAAGGAGCATTTACAATCGAAGTTTCCTCAATATGATAATCTCCGTCCTTAGTTGCAATATAAATAGCGCCGGCAATTATGAATATTAATAAAAGAAAGAATAAGTATTTAAGGATTTTCATTTATTGGCAGGATTTTTCCGTTTGACAGGCTAATATAGTTAAATTACAAGTGGTGAATTAGTACATTTGTAGGAAATTAAATCCTTAAATATGAAATAAGCATAAATTGAAATTGGTGGGAACACCCGATAAGATATGCGAATTGCATAATCCATTTAAAAACAATAAATATTTCATTATGAAAATTAATTATTTTTTGACGCTTATCTTGGCGTCGCTTATTATGTTTTCCTGTAAAGAGGGAAATGATGATAACCGTGATTTGGTTGAAAACCAAACTACTAATGACAGCATTTTTGATTACAAGGTGGAGGAATTTGCAGATATTAAAATTCTGCGATACCAGATCCCTGGCTGGGAAAACCTTAGCCTAAAAGAACAAAAACTAGTGTATTATCTTGTTCAGGCAGGTTTGGCCGGGCGGGATATTATGTGGGACCAGAACTACAGGCACAACCTGAAAATTAGAGCTGCCCTCGAAAATATTTATAATTCCTATGCAGGTGAAAAAGATTCTGAAGACTGGAAGGCCTTTGAAACTTACTTAAAAAGAGTTTGGTTTTCCAATGGAATCCACCATCATTATTCAAATGATAAGATTAAGCCCGAATTCAGCAAAGAATTTTTTGATAGTCTTATTGCAGAAACCGAAACAGATCTTACCGGAGAAGCCTATGATGTGATCTTTAATGATAAAGACATTAAAAAAGTTAACCTTGACGGTTCACAGGATCTTCTGTTGAGCAGTGCCGTGAATTTCTATGGCCCTGATGTAACTGCAGCTGAGGCTGAAGCTTTTTACAAGAATAAAAAATCTCCAGATCCTTTAAAGCCTCTTTCATACGGGTTGAATTCTAAACTGGTAAAGGAAAATGGGAAACTGGTGGAAAAAGTATGGAAGAGCGGGGGATTGTATGGTCCTGCAATAGATGAGATCGTAAAATGGCTCGAGCTTGCCAAAGGAGTGGCAGAAAATGAGAAACAAGGTAAAGCCCTTGGATTATTAATAGATTATTACAAAAGTGGTGATCTTAAGACCTGGGATGAATATAATGTAGCCTGGGTTGAAGCTACTGAAGGAAACATAGACTACATCAACAGTTTTATTGAAGTCTATAATGATCCTATTGGTTACAGAGGTTCTTACGAGACTATAGTACAGATAAAAGATTTTGAAATGTCCAAAAAAATGAGTGTTCTTGAACAGAACGTTCAATGGTTTGAAGACAATGCACCTCTAATGAAGGAGCATAAAAAGGATTCGGTAAAAGGAGTTACGTATAAGACTGTGATCGTTGCCGGGGAAGCCGGGGATGCCTCTCCAAGTACTCCCATAGGAGTAAACCTTCCAAATGCCAACTGGATAAGGGCAGCTCATGGAAGTAAATCTGTTTCTCTTGGAAATATTATTGAAGCATACAATAATGCCGGAAGCTCTAATGTGCTTGAGGAATTTGCACATGATGATGAGGAAATTGATCTTCAAAAACAATACGGGCAGGATGGTAGCAAGCTACATACCGCACTTCACGAAGTGGTAGGACATGCCTCAGGCAGGATCAATCCAGGAGTAGGTGAAACCAAGGAAACTCTTAAGAGTTATGCTTCTACCATGGAAGAGGGAAGAGCAGATCTTGTAGCCCTTTACTATTTAATGGATCCTAAGATCCAGGAACTTGGACTTACAGACGATTGGGAGAAAATGGGAAAAGCTACCTATGATGGCTATATTAGAAATGGTTTAATTACACAGCTGGTAAGATTGAATCTGGGAGACAACGTAGAAGAAAGCCATATGCGTAACCGCCAGTGGGTAAGTGCCTGGGTTTTTGAAAAAGGAAAAGAAGAAGGAGTTATAGAAAAGGTTTCCAGAGATGGGAAAACCTATTATGATATTAAGAATTATCCTCGTTTACGTGAGCTTTTTGGCGAATTGTTGAAGGAAACCCAGAGAATAAAATCTGAAGGGGACTATGAAGCTGCTAAGAATCTTGTTGAGAATTACGGGGTAAAAGTAGATCAGGCCGTACATAAAGAAGTGCTTGATCGTAATTCAAAATTCAAGTCTCCTCCTTACAGCGGTTTTGTTAACCCGGTAATAGTACCCGAGACAGGGGATGATGGAGAGATAAAAGCTTTTCATATAGAGCAACCAAAAGATTTTGCATCCCAAATGTTGCAGTATGCAAAAGATTTCAATTTTTTACCTGTAACAGAATAAGTTACTGTTAAGCAGATACTAAAATCCCCGGCAAATTTGTCGGGGATTTTTTATTACTAGACTTTCTTTAGCGCTTTAAAAATTCTTTTATTACAAACAGCAAGAAGATAAATACTATAAAGCCTAGAAGTACGAATATGCTGCCTTTGTAATATTTTTTATGCAGGGCAATATCTTTCCTGTAACTGTAAACAATCACCACCACGAAAGCGAGAAAAAATATGGCGGCAAAAATTAATTGTCCGGTACTAAACATTTTAATTATTTTTAGACAAAGTTAAAGTTTAGATACGAGATAAAGGCATAAGATTATGGTAGGGATAAAAACCTTTTAAAAAGAAAAATATGAAAAAAAGAATTGCAGCCGTTAATGAATTTCATAGCGCCTTTGGCCTGGGAATAAAGGACTCCCCTCATGCCGATTTAGGGGAGGCTAAGAATTTGTTGAGGTATAATTTAATGAAAGAGGAAAATGAAGAATACCTTGAGGCGGCCAATAATAATGATCTCGCTGAAGTTGCTGATGCTCTTGGCGATATGCTCTATATTTTATGCGGAACAATCATTGAACATGGGATGCAATATAAAATAGAGGAAGTGTTTGAAGAAATACAACGCAGTAATATGAGTAAACTGGGAGAAGACGGGAAACCTGTTTTACGGGAAGATGGCAAAGTTTTAAAAGGCCCCGGCTATTTTCGGCCGAATATTAAAGCAATTCTGGAAAAGTAATTTCACTAGCTAGTTCAACTATATTAAAAAAACAAGGCTGCCATTTGGCAGCCTTTATTGTCTTTATAAAAGGAAAAACTATTCTTTCACCTCGTATCTCCATCCAAATTCATCCTCGGCAAGGTTGTATTGAATTTTCATTAGTTTATCTTTAAAGAAGCTGGCATAAGAATCTGTGATCTTAGGCAATTCATAACGCTCTCCCTGGTAACCAAATCCCTGGATAGGATTAATTACTGCGGCCGTTCCTGCCCCAAAGATTTCTTTTAAAGATCCATCTTTGGCAGCATCTATAATTTCCTTTACTGTAACTCTTCTTACTTCGGCTTTAATAGAATTGGCTTCTGCAAGACTAAGAATACTTTTGCGGGTAACCCCGTCCAGGATCCTGTCGCTTACCGGTGCCGTTAAAAGAGTATCATTAACCCTGAAAAACACATTCATAGTCCCTGCTTCTTCCAGGAATTCATGGGTGTTGGAATCTGTCCAGATGATTTGCTGGAAACCTGCTTCTTTTGCAAGGTTGGTAGGGTAAAACTGTGCCCCGTAATTTCCGGCAGCTTTTGCAGCACCAACACCACCATCGGCAGCGCGGCTGTATTTTTCAGAGATTTGTACTCTCACTTCTCCTGTATAGTACGATTTTGCGGGAGAACAAATGATCATAAATTTATAAGAAGTACCAGGGGAAGCAAGTACTCCAGGTTCTGTGGCGATTACAAAAGGACGTATGTAAAGGGAATTTCCAAATCCTTTTTTGATCCATTCCTTATCAATTTTTAATAGTTCTTCAAGTCCCTGATAAAAATATTCCTCCGGGAACTCGGGAATCGCAAGTCTTTTTGATGATAAATTGATCCTTTTAAAATTTTCATCCGGCCGGAACAACCATATTTTATCATTGTCATCTCTAAAAGCTTTCATACCTTCAAAAACCGCCTGCCCGTAATGAAATACCTTTGCTGAAGGTTCAAGTTCTATTTTGCCATATGGTTTTATCACAGGTGTTTTCCAGGCTCCATCTTCATAATCGCATTCCATCATGTGGTCTGTAAATACATGGCCAAATTTTAAATTTTCGAAATCGACAGAATCTAATTTTGAGGAGGTTGACTTTACGATATCGATGTAGGTGGAAGCTTGTTTCATGGTGATTGCTTTAGATTGCAAATTTACCTAATTATACATAGAAAAAAAATGGAACTTTTGCTAAATTTGTAAGGTTGTTGAAAATCAATCCTTAATTTTAAAAAATTATGAAATATCTATGGATTTTACCTGTGTTTGCTCTTTTATCTCTATTATCCTGTAAAAATGTTGATAATACAAAGGATGCTGAAGTAATAGCTGAAACCCCAAACCTTGCCTATAGCTCGTACGGGGAGCAAATTTCTTCTCAAAACAGCCTTACAGCCGCAGAAATGGAGGAAAGATTTAAAAACCTAAAGGAAGGCGATACAATTGAGGTGAGTTTTAAGACTAAGGTAAATTCAGTTTGCAAAGATAAAGGATGTTGGATGACGCTGGACCTTCCGAAGGAAGGAGATGTAATGGTGAAATTCAAGGATTACGGGTTCTTTGTGCCTATGGATATTGAAGAGAAAGAAGTTGTGGTGAACGGGAAAGCATTTGTTGCCGAAGTTTCTGTGGAAGAACAACAACATTACGCGGAAGATAAAGGAGATTCTCCAGAGAAAATAGCCGCCATTACTCAGCCAAAACGTACGCTCACTTTCCTGGCAGACGGGGTACTTATAAAAGACTAATTTGAAGAGAGAAATCATAAACACGGGAGATGGTTCTACCACCATTCACCTGCCCGAATGGAATGAGCAATACCATTCCAAACACGGGGCAATTCGTGAAGCCTTGCATGTGTTTATTGAAATGGGGCTTAATAAGTTTTTGGAAAAAGGAACTTCAGATATCTCAATTCTGGAGATAGGTTTTGGTACTGGCCTTAATGCGCTGGTTACCTGGAGCGAGATAAAGGATAAAAAAATAAACATTAAATATACCGGGGTTGAGGCCTATCCGGTATCTTTCAGCGAAGTTGAAAAATTGAATTTTCCTGCTCAACTGGAGCAGCCTGAAGCTGAAGAGGTGTTTAAACTTCTTCATAGCCTGGAATGGGAGATACCCGTTGAGTTGACCTCAAACTTCCATCTTTTAAAGCAAAAAAAGTTCTTTGCGGAAATCACAGATGTCTCTATATATGACCTCATCTATTTTGACGCTTTTGGGGCAAGGGTACAACCGGAACTTTGGACAGAGGAAATCTTTGAACGTATGTTCCTGGCATTGAAGCCGGGAGGTTTACTGGTTACCTATGCGGCTAAAGGAAGTGTGAGAAGAGCAATGCAAAGTGTAGGATTTATAGTTGAGCGATTACCGGGTCCCCCGGGAAAAAGAGAAATGCTCAGGGCCACTAAACCTGCCCATTAAAGGTTGTTAAAGCTGTAATAAAAATTAGCCAGACCTTTTGGCTCTTGCTATCTTGTAAAGAAAAAATGCGGGTATTAATAACAGGTGCGACGGGATTGGTAGGTACAAAACTTACCAAGTTGCTTCAGAATAAAAACATTGAAATAAATTATCTTACTACAAGTAAAGATAAGGTCCAAAAATCCCCTGAATTTCGTGGTTTCTTCTGGGATCCTACAGCAGGGCAAATAGATGATACCTGCTTTGAAGGTGTTGATGCCATTTTTCATCTTGCAGGTGCGAGTATTGCCAAAAAATGGACTTCAGAATATAAGAAGGAAATAATAGAAAGCAGGACCAAAACCGCTCAACTGCTTTATAAAACCCTTCAGGATTCAAATTATATGGTTTCCAGATTCATTTCTTCCAGCGCTATAGGCGTATATCCTAGTTCTCTTGAAAAGTTATATACTGAAGATGAAAAGGCTGTTGATGATTCTTTTTTGGGTGAGGTGGTAGAAAGATGGGAAGCTGCAGCATGGGAGTTTGAAGGCCTGGATATGGAGGTAGCTATTGTAAGAACAGGACTGGTGCTGGCCGAAGAAGGAGGGGCGCTGCCTAAAATGAAGGATCCGGTAGCTTTAAATGCCGGGACTGCTTTTGGATCGGGAAAACAGTGGCAATCCTGGATTCATATTGAAGACCTTGCAGGAATCTATGCGTATGTTCTTGAAATGCAATTGACAGGTGTTTATAATGCTGTGGCCCCAAATCCCGTAACAAATAAAGAGCTTATAAAGCATATCGCCACTCAACTGGATAAATCTTTATGGCTACCTAATGTTCCTGCTGTGGCTTTGAAACTGGCCCTGGGAGAAATGGCCACAGTATTGCTTTCCAGCCAGCTGGTGAGTTCAGAAAAGATCCAAAATGCGGGATATAAATTCAGGTATAAAAATCTGGCCAAAGCCCTCGAAGATTTGTTGTAAAATAAACAAGGCCGCAAATTGCGGCCTTGTTTGATCTTATGTAAAAAATATTAAGCTTTAGTTGCTACTACTTTAATAGTAAGTTCAATTTCATCATTTATGAAATTATCTCCAAGGCTGTCAAATACAGATTTAGACTTAAAGTTCACATTCCATTTTGTACGGTCAATAGTAAAGGTTTCACTTGTAAGTACAAGTTCCTCACCGTTAAGGTCAATAGTTATAGGGAATTCCACATTTTTTGTTTCCCCTTTCATTGTTAAATTACCCTGTAACATATTTTGACCGTTTACCTGGCTCACACCGGTAACTTCAAATTTGGCAATTGGAAATTCGTTGATATTAAAGAAATCTCCTTCTTTACCTTCAACAGTACCTTTAAGGTGATTTTCAAGATTTTCTTTATCAGTTCCTTCCAGGTCTGTTACATTGATGGAGGCCATATCAATTAAAAAAGTACCACTTTCAATAATACTGTC
>CAXAZV010000152.1:0-7643 GCA_963973375.1 uncultured Antarcticibacterium sp. | reverse complement strand
GGGGTGCGAACTGTCATTCTGAAGGCTGCGCTAGTGCGCAGGCTGAAAGAATCTCTTATGAAATCAACTTATTCTTGGAAGTATTTACATTATAAAAATCATGATTGGGGTTCCTTTGAGATCCTTCACTACCGTTCAGGATGACAAAAATGGTGCGAACTGTCATTCTGAAGGCTGCGCCAGTGCGCAGGCTGAAAGAATCTCTCATGAAATTAACTCTTCCTTTTGAGAAACCTTTCAGGTTACTTGTTAATCCCGAGTTCCTTTGAGATCCTTCACTTCGCCTGCCTGCCGGCAGGCAGGTTCAGGATGACAAAAAGGGTGCGAACTGTCATTCTGAATGCTGCGCCAGTGCGCTGGCTGAAAGAATCTCTTATGAAATCAACTCTTCCTTCTGAGAAATCTTTTCGGTTACTTGTTAATCCCGAGTTCCTTTGAGATCCTTCACTTCGCCTGCCTGCCGGCAGGCAGGTTCAGGATGACAAAAGGGGTACGAACCGTCATTCTAAAGGTTTCGCTAGTGCGCAGGCTGAAACAACCTCTTGTTTAGTAATTACAGTTAAAAAGGGATAATAAAAACAAACGGCTCCCCTCCATTTTCCAAGGAGGGGTGGACGCCAAAGGCGGACGGGGTGGTTCTGGTTACCTAAATCTTGATTTTCCCGCTGATTTCACAGATCAATTTGCAGATTTCCGCAAACAAACCATCAGGCCCGTATTTACCGATTGTTGAAAAAACATTAAATAGGAATACCCTGAACAACAAACCTGTCTGCCGGCATGACGGCCCTGACCTCCAAACTCCAAACCCCAAACAACAAACCCTAAACTCCGCAGGGATTACCTTTTCACGATCTTCTTAAACGGTATCACCGCAAACAAAAACAGGAACAGCGCGAGGAAATGAGCGATGCGAGCTATGTAATCACCGTGTTTTACATAGAAGGTTTGGGTATCATTTAAGGTGATATCCCCACGAATGCTGCCGGTTTCTTCGTAGCCCAGAGATTGCATGATATCGCCTTTTTCATTGATAAAAGCTGAGATCCCGGTATTAGCGCTTCGCACTATGGAGCGGCGGGTTTCAATGGCGCGCAGTTTGGCGTAATTGAGGTGCTGTTTATGGCCCTGCGTGTCGCTCCACCAGGCATCATTGGTGATAATGGTAAGGAAATTGGCGCCATTCTTTACATAGCCCGTTACATATTCCCCATACACGGATTCATAACAAATGATTGGCGCTGTAGAAAAACCGTTATTAAGCTCAAATACCGATCTTTCTTCCTGGGTGGTCTTCATTGCTACCGTCCCGCCCAGATCTATCATGATATCGCCCAGAATTGGTTTTAAAACGCTTTGATAAGGGAAATTCTCTACACCCACCACCAGCTTCGATTTGTGATACAGCTGCGGAAGTCTCTCCCCGTTCATCATAAATGCCGAATTGTAATCATTGTACCAATCTGATGGTCCTAACTGATTGGTTTGTTTTGCTACTCTCGCGGGATCGCTGAAACGGTCATAAAAGGAGATCCCGCTCAGGAAATTAATTCCGGGGTAGCGGTCAACGATCTGCCTTCCGGCAAATGCTGCTTCCGAACGTGGGAATCCGGGTAGGACGGTGCCACTGGCGAAAACAGTTTCGGGGGCAACTAGAATGGCGGTATTTTCAGTGACATTTTCAGCACTTAACTCCATCAATAATTCGCCAATACTGGTATCGGTGACCTGATATTTTTCTGAATAGGGATCGATATTGGGTTGCAGTATAACAGCTTCCAGGGTTTTTTTGCTTTCAGAATAATAACTAAGCACCACATATGAGATTGCAATTGGAACGGCGATGAAGACACCTGCTTTTATAATTCCCCGCCACAGAATGGCTTTCACCCTAAATTCCCGGTATGAAATTACTGTCTTATACAATGCGATATTTACCAGTAGGATCCAAAGCGTTCCGCCGAAAGCTCCTGTATATTCATACCACTGCACCCAATTGTGGCTTACGGCAAAAACATTTCCCAGATTGAGCCATGGCCAGGAGAATTCCCAGTTGAGGTGCAGTTTTTCAAAAACGATCCAAATGCTGATCAAAAAGGCCGCTGCCCCCTTAAAATTGGTGCGTTTTGCAACTATGTGATACAACAGGAACACCAGGGCCATCAATAGAGAATTCACCAGAATGGCAAACGCAGCGCCAAATAGGGTAGAGTAGTAGAGCCAGTATGTGGTGATGAGGTTCCAGATGAAAAAAGTGAGGTAGGCATGCCCCAAAATTTTGAGTTTGGTGTGTTTGGTACTGAAATTCCGCAAATTAAATTCGGCATATAACAGGGGCACAAATGCGAAAAATATAAGCAACGGAAACCCGTATGTTGGCCAGGCCAGTGCAAGAAGGAATCCGCTAAGGATTGCGTAAAGGAGGTTTTTCATAAGGTAGATTTCCATTTCAAAAATAGGAATCTTTTTTCGGTTATGAGTTATGAGTTATGGGTTATGAGTTAGGTGTTTTGGTTTTTAGGGAATAGTAATTAGTGAATCGTAATTAGTGATTAGGGAAAATTACTATTTGTCATTCTGAAGGCTGCGCTAGTGCGCAGGCTGAAAGAATCTCTTATGAAAACGACACTTCCTTCTTAGAAGACTCTCCAGTTAAAATGATAAACCCGGTTTGTTGAGATCCTTCACTGGCGTTCAGGATGACATATTTGACATGAACTGTCATTCTGAAGCGACCGCTACGAGCGGGTGCTGAAAGAATCTCTTATGAAAACAACTCTTGCTTTTTAGCAAACTTTCCGGTTATATGATAAACCAGGTTCCTTTGAGATCCTTCACTGCTGCCTAACGGCTGGCAGGTTCAGGGTGACAGAAGTTACATGAACGGTCATTCTGAAGCGACCGCTACGAGCGGGTGCTGAAAGAATCTCTTATGAAAACGACTCTTCCTTCTTCGCAGACTCTCCGGTTAAAATGATAATCCCGGTTTGTTTGAGATCCTTCACTTCCGTATTAGTGAATAGGCATTAGGGATTAGGGAACAGTGCTTAATGATTAAGGAATGGTGATAAGGAATTTCGAAAAATTAACAGAAACATGAGAATAGTGTTTAGGAATTAGTTTTTTTACAACCTACAACCTACAACCTACAACCTACAAATTACAATCAACAATTTTCCCACTACTCACTACTCAGTTCTCAATCCTAAAATAAATTCCTATTTTTACCAAAAACCTAACCAATGGCTATAAAAAGACACGTCCCGAATATTATTACGATCCTGAATCTTTTATGCGGAGTAATTGCCGTGATATTTGCGGTGCAGGGGAATTTAATAATGGCCGGATTATTTGTGGCGCTGGGAATATTTTTCGACTATTTTGATGGCCTTGCAGCCCGTGCGCTGAATGTAAAAAGCGAACTCGGATTGCAGCTCGATTCCCTCGCCGATATGGTGACCAGCGGAGTGGTACCGGGAATCGTGATGTTCCAGCTACTGATTAGAGCCTTTCCTGTAAGTGACTTGCCTTCTCAGGAATGGCAGGCTTCAGGCAACTGGTTTCAATGGGATTTTCCTGCCTTAGCGCTTATAGGTTTGCTCATTGCCGCTGCTTCCAGTTACCGGCTTGCAAAATTCAATATTGATGACCGCCAAACCGATTCATTTATCGGCCTGCCAACACCCGCAAATGCTTTGCTGATTTTAAGTCTGCCGCTTATCGTGGCTTTTCAACCACATCCCTGGGCGGTGTCGCTTATTTTGAATGAATGGTTTTTGCTTGGCCTTACATTCCTAAGCTGTTATATGCTCAACGCTGAGATCCCGCTTTTTGCGCTTAAATTTTCCGACTGGTCTTTTCAGAAAAATAAACTTCGATATATTTTCATCGCCTATAGTCTGATTTTGATAGTACTGCTGCAGTTTATCGCTATTCCGGTTATTATTGTGAGTTATGTGGTAGTTTCTCTGGTTTTTCCGGGAGATAAGGGGGTGGTGGAAAAGGAGCGGGTGGTGTAGATTAATTTTCTGCTGTGCAAACCCTTCCGTCACACTTCGTGTGCCACCTTCCCTTTGAAAAAGGGAAGAGCTTTGGCTATGAGTAAGGGTCTTCAAAGCGACAGCTATTATATCAATAAGTTTAACCTTATGAGAAGAAGGAATATGTGGTATCGAGAAATGAGAATAGGATGATTTGGAAATTTAAGATTATTTCTACTCGCAACCACCCCGTCCGCCTTTGGCGTCCACCCCTCCTTGGAAAGGAGAGGAGCTTTTTAATTTTTTTGTCCTCTGTCCTCCGTCCTCTGTCCACTTTTCTCTAACAATTAAAACCAATTCCATAATACCTGCCTGCGTAAGAAACTCCCCCATCGGGGGTTGGGCGGATTTACTCAAATATCTTTTTCTTCCTTAACTCAAAGTTTTTTCCAAGATAGACCTTACGCACCATTTCATCGGCTGCGAGTTCTTCGGGGACACCGTGTTTCAGGATGCTGCCTTCAAACATAAGGTAGGTCCTGTCTGTAATTGCAAGGGTTTCCTGCACGTTATGATCTGTAATAAGGATACCTATGTTCTTGTCCTTTAACTGCGCTACAATGCGCTGAATATCTTCAACAGCAACGGGATCTACCCCCGCGAAGGGTTCATCCAGAAGTATAAAATGCGGACTCGTAGCAAGGGCGCGGGCGATCTCGGTACGCCGGCGTTCGCCACCACTTAAAAGGTCACCACGGTTCTTGCGGATGTGGCCCAGGCCAAACTCCTCAATAAGGGATTCCATTTTATTTACCCGCTCTTTCTTGCTGAGTTTTGTGAGTTCCAGCACGCTCATGATATTATCTTCTATGCTTAATTTTCGAAAAACCGAAGCTTCCTGTGCCAGGTATCCTATACCGTACTGCGCGCGCTTATACATCGGGAATTTGGTAATATCCTGATTGTCTAAAAAGATCTTTCCGCCATTGGGCTTGATAAGCCCCACGATCATATAAAAAGAGGTGGTTTTACCGGCACCGTTCGGCCCAAGCAAACCAACGATCTCCCCTTGATTCACCTCTACCGAAATACCTTTTACCACTTCCTTGCCCTTGTAGGCTTTTACTAAATTTTCTGCGTATAGTTTCATGAGTACTGAGTATTCTGTAAAATTACAATTTTATTGACCACTACTCCTGACCGGTTGTGAGTTGTGAGTTGTCGGTTTCTTTAGGTCTTCCAATTTTTTTCAACATATTGAATAAATGCAAAAATCTTACCGCCCAGCAAATTATACCTACTTTTTAATTCCACCAAACCTTCAATTTCATATAATTCGCTGATCATTTCCAGTTGGGAAATGCACTCTAATAGTGAAGCGTGTGCATAGACCAGAAATTTTAAAAAATCTTTCTTGTAAGCTCTTCTTCCATATCCTTCAACAATTGCATCTTTAATACTCTTGGAAGATCTTCTTACCTGGCTACCCTGTTCATACAACTCGAATTTAGGAAGCTTTAGGGATAATTTATGCACTTCAATAGCATAATCAAAAGCCAGATTATAGATGTCAAGGTCTTTGTAACTTTTCATAAAAAGAAAAATTTGGTGTTGATCTTTATAAATAGAAAAAAACCAAAATACTTGTTTTTTTTACACATTACATCATCGCACCAAAATTAACAACCAACAACCAAAAACTGACAACCCACAACCTGCAACCCACAACTGATAACATAGCTTATTCAAAGTTGGGTTTTGTGTTCTAATTAATCTCTAACCTCCGAACCTTCCAGCTCATCCCAAAACTCATAAGCTCTCCTTAAATGTGGGATTACGATAGTGCCGCCAACGAGGGTGGCGATGCCAAGGGCTTCAACTACTTCTTCTTTGGAAAGGCCTTCTTTGTAAGAGGTTTCAAGGTGGTATTTTATACAGTCGTCACACCGTAGCACAGTAGAGGCTACAAGCCCAAGAAGTTCTTTGGTTTTTACATCCAGTGCTCCTCCCGGGGCATAGGCGTTGGTGTCTAGGTTAAATATGCGTTTTATGATCTTATTGTTATCCTTCAAGATCACATCATTCATCCGTTGCCGGTATTCGTTAAATTCTTCTACCTGATTTGACATAGCAATTTTATTTTTTTGTGAGAGCTTTATTAGCTCTTAATTCTTTTTCTTCTTTGCGGTAAACGATCCTGGAAATAAAAATACTCACTTCGTAAAGTATAAGCACAGGAATGGCAACAATGATCTGACTAACAATATCTGGCGGAGTTATGATGGCAGATACTATTAAAATAATAACCAGGGCGTATTTTCTGTATTTCCGAAGAAAATCTGGGGTTACAACACCAACCTTGGTTAAAAAATATATGATGATTGGGAGCTCGAATAGCAGACCGCTGGCTATGACAGAAGCTCTTACCAGGCTAATGTAGCTGGCAAGGTCAAAATCGTTAAAAACATCGGCGCTAACCTGATATTTTCCGAGGAAATTAATGGATAGGGGAGTTACCACATAATATCCAAAAAGTACTCCAAGGAAAAACAGAATGGAGGAAATAAAAATAAATCCTTTGGCATTGCGTTTTTCATTTTCCTTCATTGCGGGCGCAACAAAACGCCAGAATTCATAGATCACATAAGGGAAGGCAATAATGAAACCGGCAGTTAACGCCACCCAAATGTGAGCAGAGAATTGGCCGCCCATAGTCCGGCTTTGTATGCGAAAAGGCATTTCGTCAAAACAGAATCCGCCGTCAACTCCTACTGCAGTAGAGATCTTACATAAAATGTCATAGGTCCAGAAACTGGCATTTCGGGGGCCAAAAAGCAACACGTCAAAGATGAAGCTTTTGGCTAAAAAAGCTATGACACCGGCAATAAGTATGGCAAGCGTAGCACGTATTAAATGCCAGCGTAAAGTTTCCAGATGGTCCAGAAAGGACATTTCGTCATGAGGTGTTTTTACTTTTCCCATTATAAAATTCCTTCTCGTATTAAATTATGAATATGCACCACTCCGGCATATGCGCCGTTCTCTACGGCTATTAACTGCGTAATTTTGTATTGTTCCAGCATATCAAGCGCATCTACTGCCATGGCATCCTGATCTATGGTCTTGGGTCCGGGGCTCATAATATCGGCCGCCGTGAGATGGGTAAAAGTATCGTGATCCTTCAACATTCGGCGTATATCACCATCGGTAATTATACCTGTTACAGCTCCGTTTTCAATAACAGCAGCGACACCCAGCATTTTTTCGGAAATTTCAACAATTACGTCCCGCACATTGGTTTCCGGAGATACCTGTGGTTTTAAATTCTGGGCAGTAATATCACTCACTCTCAAATATAATTTTTTTCCAAGGGCCCCGCCCGGGTGGTACTTCGCAAAATCCTTACTTGAAAATTCCCTAAGGTTAAGAAGGCATATCGCAAGCGCATCACCCATTACCAATTGCGCCGTAGTGCTGGTAGTTGGTGCCAGGTTATTAGGGCAGGCCTCCTTTTCTACATACGTATTTAATACGTAATTGGATTGCTTGGCCAGAAAAGAATCCATATTGCCGGTGATGGCAATTATCTTGTTCTTAAAATTCTTTATAAGCGGTACGAGAACTTTGATCTCCGGTGTATTTCCGCTTTTAGAAATACAAATT
>CAXAZV010000151.1:0-7689 GCA_963973375.1 uncultured Antarcticibacterium sp. | reverse complement strand
TTCTTACCGCGGTAATGGTGGTTTATTTAATGCCCAAGGGAGGGAAATTTAAATATGAGATCACCAAAGGAAAACCCTGGCAATATGAAAATTTATATGCGCCGTTTGATTTTGCAATTCTTAAGTCCAATGAGGAAATTGTAAAGGAAAAAGACCAGATCATCGCCAATCATATTCCCTACTTTAATTATAATGAAGAAATTGTTGAAAATGTAAAATTAAAAGCTGCGGAACAAGTCTCTGTTGTATTTAGTGACAGCATTATAAAAAGAAGAGGGAGGGTGATATCAGAATTTATATCAACCACCCTGGACGGATTGTATGAGAATGGGGTGCTACAGGAACAAACCAGGTTGGCCGAAGATCATCTCGTTTACCTTAAAAAAGGCAATATTGCCGATGAGATCACGTATGGTAAGATATTTCTTCAAGAAGAAATTCCCGAATATTTAACCACCAATATCAACCGAACCAATTTAACCTCTGTGCGCCCGGAATTGCTTGAGCTTTTCTATAACAGTATAGAGCCGAACGTGATCTACGACAGTTCCTTTACCCAAAAAGAACTTGATAGTAAATTAAATTCCATTTCTTATACACGCGGCAGCATTGAAAGAGGTACAATAATTATTTCCCGCGGGGAGATCGTAGAAGGACAAAAGCTGGATGTTCTTAATTCCCTGAAACAGGAATATGAATCTCAAATATGGAGTGAATCAAGTTATAACTGGATTCTTTTTGGATACAGTTTACTGGTTTCCATGGCCTTGTTGATGCTTCTTCTTTTTATCAGGAAATACAGGAGAGATATTTATGAGAACAACGTAAAGATCACATTTATATTCTTCAATATTCTGCTCATGGTCTTCCTTACAACCCTGGTTGTTAATTTTGAACCAAGGTATGTATATATAGTGCCACTATCTATATTACCACTTACTTTAAAAGCTTTCTTTGATTCAAGACTGGGACTGTTCTCACATGTTATTACAGTGCTTATCCTAGGGTTTGTGGTGCCAAACAGTTATGAATATATGTTTCTCCAAATCATAGCCGGGATCGTAACAATTTTGACCGTATCTGAACTTTATAAAAGGGCAAACCTCTTCATTTCTGTGGGGCAAATAACCTTTATTTATATTGTGGTTTATTTTGCGATCACAGTAATTCAGGAAGGAAATATACAGGATCTGGATATGGAAATGTTCCTTACTTTTATCCTTGGAGGTTTGGCAACACTTTTTGTTCAACCTCTTATTTATATATATGAAAAATTGTTTGGTCTTGTTTCAGATATGTCATTACTGGAATTATCTGATACTAATTCAAAACTTCTAAAGGAGCTTTCGGAAAAGGCTCCGGGAACTTTTCACCATTCGCTCAATGTGGCCAATCTTGCTGAAGCTTCAGCCAATGAAATTGGGGCAAATGCTATGCTGGTAAGGGTAGGGGCGCTTTATCACGATATTGGTAAAATGGAAAATCCTACCTATTTCTCTGAGAATCAAACAACTTCTGTCAACTCTCATGATGAGCTTTCACCTACAGAAAGCGCAGAAATTATAATTGGCCATGTAATTAAAGGTATTGAGATTGCCAAAAAGAATAATTTGCCGGACAGAGTAATTGATTTTATCAGGACGCATCATGGAACCAGCACGGTTTACTTCTTCTATATGAAGGAAAAGGAACAAAACGAGACTGCACTGGCCGCAAAATTCAGATATCCGGGACCAATACCTTTTAGCCGTGAAACAGCCCTGTTAATGATGTGTGACAGTGTGGAGGCCGCCAGTAAAAGCCTTAAAGAACCTACAACCGCTAAAATTGATGATTTTGTAGAAAAGATCATCAACAAGCAAATGGATGAAGGTCAATTCCTCAATTCAAATATAACTTTCAAAGAGATCCAGCTCATAAAAAAAATTCTCAAGCAAAAGCTTAAGAATATTTTTCATTTACGGGTAGAATATCCTGAGTAATTAATGCACATCCAGGATCTTTATTTCCTCATCCTTCAGGCTGAAGGTGTCTCCTTTAGATTTCCCCTCTAACTTTTCATAAATGGGTGCATCTGTAGATATTGCATATATGATACTACCATCATCCATTCCAATATTCCCCAGTGGTGCTGCAATAAAATAATAATTTTTCTCAGTTTCTATAAGGCTTCCAAATTTTATTTGCTCACTGTAATGTTCGCGGTCTACCCTGGATAAAGTTTCCTTCATTTTTCGTGCATTGTCCAGCAGGGAAGCATAACGCTCAAAATCTCCCAGTAATTCCCCCTTACTACCTTCCTCATCATAATCTGTATGAACATCATTTGCCTCCATGGATTCTTTAATATTATCCATCTTGTCCTGGTATTTCTGTATTAATTGATTGGCTGCAATTAAACATTTTTGAAATACTTCTTTTTTATTATGAACCATTTTTATGTTTTGACTTAAAAGTAATTATACCTTATCCATTTAAAGAATGTTTTGCAAAATTTTAGTAATTACTCCATCCACAATAGGGAAGATTTAAGCTCATTACAGTAAGTTTTGTATATAAGCCCATAGACTTATATACATTAAAAATAAGTCCACAGACTAATAAACATATTTTATAAGGTTACAGACTAATTTTTTTTATATATTTGGAAAATGATAGCAGTACTTACGGCAGATCTTATTGATTCCTCCCTTTATAAGGAAGATGTCCTCCAGCAGGTTTTAGATACCCTCACTTCAGAGTTTGGGATTATTAAAAAACAACAGGGGGAAAAAAACGTGCGATTCAATATTTACAGGGGAGACAGTTTTCAGGGTGTAGTCAAAGCTCCGGAAGATGCACTTCTTATAGCAATTCAAATTAAAGCAGCCGTAAATCGTATCCATCTTAAAAAAACAAAAAAGAGCCGGGCTTATTCCAAGATTGCCGATTTTAAACTGGCCATAGGAATTGGCACCCAGGATTTGGAAAGACAAGCACTGGCTGAATCAAACGGCCAGGCTTTTCAATTTTCAGGACGGTCCCTGGATGAGATGAAAAATGAAAATCGAAAGACCAGAATAAAAACTCCGGTAGAGGAAATTGATGCGGAGTTTAATACAGCCTTCTTTCTTTTGGATACAATTACAGATAAGTGGAGCACTGCCTCTGCTGAAGTGGTATATTTCCTTTTAAAGGGCCTTAAGGAACGGGAAATTGCCGCCGAAATAAACATCAGCCAGTCTGCCGTGAACCAACGTAAAAAGGCAGCCGGATGGGAAGCCATAGCGGGATTACTTAACAGATACCAGAAGGTAATAACAACACAATTAAAAAATGGATAATCTTCTTTTATTGCTGCAACTTTTGATGGCACATCTTGTAGTAGATTTTGTCCTGCAGCCAAAGTTCTGGATAGAACACAAAAGAAAATACAAGGCCAGGTCTTATATTCTTGTAATCCATTCTTTACTGGCAGGGTTACTTACGCTTATCTTTCTTCAATCGTGGGAATGGTGGTATGCAGCATTATTCATAAGTGTGACCCATTATTTTATAGATGTATGGAAGCTTAGCCAACAAAAGGATGATCTAAAATATTTTCTTTTGGACCAATTGTTTCACCTAATCATTTTGATCCTGGTATGGTTATATCTCATTAATGGTTTTTCCCAATTATTACCTTCATTAAAAGCCCTGATCAATTCAGTTCAATTTCTGGCGATAGTAGGAGGGTACCTCCTGGTTATTTTTCCGGCCGGGTTTTTAATAGGAAAAGCCACACGGCGCTGGCAGGATGAAATAGAGCCAACTTATAAGATGAATAGCCTGGAAGCAGCGGGCAGATACATAGGGATATTTGAAAGGATCCTGGTCCTTACCTTTATTATAACTGATAATTTTGCGGCCATAGGTTTTCTCATAGCAGCCAAATCCATTTTAAGGTTCAGTGATAAAACTGAAACCGGCGCAAGAAAACAAACCGAATATGTGCTCATTGGAACCTTAATGAGCTTTGCCATAACGATCTTACTGGGCTTGTTGATACGGACCCTGGTCTTCTAGTAACTGAATGTTTGAAAATAAACGCTCCTTCACAATATTCATCATACGCTTATTGAGAGCAGAGGAATTTTGAATGTAAAGTGCATATTCTTCCATGGTGAATTGTCCAATCATTATACCCTTTAAACTATTCCTGAACTTAATATCCCTTTGAATAGCATTCGCAATGAAAAGCATTCTTTTTTCAATTGTAAATCCATAAAACGTGTTCTTGTGCTTCTGTATGTAATTTCTGAAGACCTCCACAAAAAGAAGGTCCTGTAGTTTAGCAACCGGCCGTAAGGTTTTGTTTTGAAACTGCTCATCGCTACTCATATTTTCTGAAATTAAAGCCGAGGGAATTTCAGGTCGTAGGCTAAGCAAATGTTCATCTCGCTGATTCATAGAAGTAGTGTTTTTTAAATTTAGCCTTTAATTTTTGTCGTTAACAGGGCGGCTCTAATTACTTTTAAACCACTTATTAACATCAGTTAAAGTCCTCTTAATCCCCTTAAATCGTCAAATTGTTATTTTACCTTTAAAAAAAAAATTATGATCACCTCCACCAATCCTTATACGGGTGAAGAGTTCGCCAGTGTTAATGAATATAGCCCCGCACAAATAGATAAAACCCTTGAAACTGCTCATCTTGGCTTTGAAAGCTGGAAACAACTTGGTATAAAAGAACGGGGCAAACTTCTTAAAAATGCTGCCGAAGAATTAAAAAAAAATAAAAAGCAATATGCTGAAACTATTACCAGGGAAATGGGAAAGCCCATTTCACAATCTATAGCCGAAATTGAAAAATGTGCCTGGGTGTGTGAATATTACGCCGAAAACGGGGAAGAACACCTGGCAAATGAAGTCATTGAAACCGAGGCTCATAAAAGCTATGTTTCCTTTGAACCCCTGGGAATAATCCTGGCCGTAATGCCCTGGAATTATCCTTTCTGGCAGGTATTCAGGTTTGCAGCCCCAGCGCTAATGGCCGGGAATATGGCAGTCCTTAAACACGCAAGCAATGTAATGCAGTCTGCCAACAATATTCAGAAAGTATTTGAAAATGCAGGGTTCCCAAAGGGATGTTTTCAAAATATCCCTATTGGAAGTGATAAGGTGGAGCAAATATTAAAAGACAAACGCATAAAAGCAGTAACCTTAACCGGAAGTACCCCGGCTGGCCGGGCCATTGCCTCAGTGGCAGGAGAGCAGATCAAAAAATCTGTTTTGGAACTTGGTGGCAGCAATGCACTTGTGATCTTCGAAGATGCTAATCTTGAGGAAGCCGCTAAAACCTGTGTGCAGGCAAGATTCCAAAACACGGGACAAAGTTGTATCGCCGGGAAACGATTGCTGCTTCAGGAAACTATTGCAGAGGAATTCCTTACAATTTTTACTGAAAAAGTAAAGGAGCTTAAATCCGGGGATCCAATGCATAAAGATACCTTTGTGGGTGTGATGGCACGGGAAGACCTGGCCAAAGACCTGGAAGAGCAGGTAAACACTTCAGTAGCTGAGGGAGCAAGGATCCTGTTAGGCGGAAAAAGAAAGGGCACATGGTTTGAACCAACCATTTTAACCAATGTTACCCCAAAAATGCCTGTTTTTGCTGAAGAAACATTTGGACCTGTAATAGGAGTAACCACTTTTAAAACAAAAAGTGATGCGATAGATTTGGTGAATAGTTCTCAATTTGGCTTAGGAGTGTCTCTGTTTACAGAGGATCTAAAAAATGTAGAAGAACTCATTCCTAAATTTGAGGATGGTGCGGTATTCATAAATGAGCTGGTAAAAAGTGATCCAAGACTTCCATTTGGCGGGACCAAAATATCAGGATATGGTAGAGAGCTATCAGTTTACGGAATTATGGAATTTGTAAATAAGAAAACAGTCTTTATCAAAAAATTATAACAGGAATACTCTTAGTTACTGTAGTTATCTGGAAATGTAAATATTGCAGGATCAATTTCAGGGTTCAGCTCAATACTTTTTATTTTAATCTTTCGACCGGATTCAATAATGGTAAAAGGAAATAACAGTCCACTTACATCCTTATAATTACTCAATTTGGATTCATTGATCTCCTGCAATTGTCCGTCTACTGTTATTTCTGATGCCTTACCTATGGGCAGTGAAGTTTTTTTATCAAAATAATAAACCAGAAAACTTTGCTGTTCCTTCCCATTCATGAAGTAGGGTTCCTGAATAAGTCTTATTTTATAAGCGCGATCTTTGCCAAATTTAGCTTCTCCCAGGAATTCAAGTGTATATCCTTTTTCCTTATAATTAAGGAATGGAGAAGGAAAATCATTGGCACTTAATTTAATATTTTCGGTAACTTCTTTCAGGCCTTTTTCCGGAATTCCGGTTAACACATCTGTAGTCCACATAATATCCCCATCAAACGCGAACTGTGTGACCCTTTTCTCATTTATATTAATAATGATAGCCTGCTTACCGGTTTGTGTATTATAGATCTCAAGCGGAATCTCACTTCCTTCAGATTTTATTGAAGCATTAATTTTGGTAGCTTTTAAGGCTTTTAAATTTTCCACACCTCCCGACTTTTTCAAGTAACAATCAACAATATCTTTAGCGGTTTGAGCTTGAGATGTTGCAATGAAAAAATAAAGAAATATAAAAATAGGAAAGTAACTGTATTTCATTGAGAATTTTAAAATGTACTATCGCAATTTACCCAATAGCAATGAATTAAGTTTTAATATTAACCTTCATTGTTTAATTTTATGAAAACTTTAAAAATATGAGCAGGCAGGATATTAAAATAACCGTTGATGCAGTTATATTTTTTAATGATGTAGGAATGTCTCAAAAGGTTTTACTCATTCAAAGAAAAAATGATCCATTCAAACAAAGACCAATGGGCTTTGCCGGGTGGTTTTTTGGAGAATGATGAGCGGCTTGAAGATGGAGCCAAAAGGGAACTGGAGGAGGAAACCGGACTCAAAGTGCAGCACATGGAACAGGTAGGAATTTTTTCTAATCCAGGAAGGGATCCTCGCGGCCGTATTATTTCTATTGCGTTTACAACCAGCCTAACCCATCAAGCTACAGTTAAAGGAAGTGATGACGCAAAAGATGCAAACTGGTTCAATATTAATAACTTACCAAATATAGCTTTTGATCACAAGGAGATCATAGAGATGGCTGTCAAACTTGATGATAAAGATTAAAATAGTAAGAATTACTTCTGCTTTTCCTCTTTGTTTTCAACAGCATTATCTTCTCTCGCTTCCTTAATTTGTTCTTCTGCATCCTCTTTTTGATCCTGAGTTGGTTCTTCCGGGGTTTGTTCAGCTGCCTTTTCGGGTTCCAGCTGGACCTCAAAATAGGCAGGAAAATGATCTGAATCTATATCTTCTCCCACTTGCATTGTGATTAACCTGAATTCATCGGAAGCAAAGAAATGATCAAGCGGCCATCTCATTAAATAACTGTTTGCACTAAAAGTGTTGTAAAAACCTCTTCCAATGCGTGGATCTAGTAATCCGCTTAAATCTTTGAAGAGTGTGGTTGATTGTGACCAGGCCACATCATTAAAATCTCCTGCAACAATTACCGGTAACTTGTTTCCTTTGGCACTCTTGGCTACCAACATCATTTCGGCATCTCTGTCTGTTGAAGAGGGGTTTTCCTGTGGCATTG
>CAXAZV010000150.1:0-7771 GCA_963973375.1 uncultured Antarcticibacterium sp. | reverse complement strand
AGGAATTATTAAAGATCTTGGGGTTAATTTTAAAAATGACTCTGAGCTGGATGCAGTTTATCAATTAAATTTTTAAACTACTGTTTAATTTGTTTGTTTGTATGGGTCGGTAATTTTGCCGGCCCTTTTACATTTATAAATTTGCTGAGTTTTCTACTTCTTCTTCCACTTCTTTCTCGTTAATTTCTTCAAGGAACTCAAGATCCTGCACTTCCCTAAGAATGGAAGGTACAATGGCCGGAGCAAGTGCTTTTATAGGAGGAAATAATACAGAGTCCCCAAGGGTTTCCTCTTCAATAATATTTACATCTTCATTGGTGGCGCTAAAAAACATAATGATTACACTCGTAATAAATGCAACTTTTATTAACCCAAAAGCAGATCCAAGAAGTTTATTAATAATTCCCAGAGCGGCAAAATTGGCCATAGTGGTTAGGAATTTTCCTGCAAGGGAGATTACAAATACTATTAAAATAAAGGTAATTGCAAAAGCAGTGAGATGCACAAACTGGATATTCCAGGAAACCCGGTCGGTTAAAAAATCACTTAAAAAATGCGAGAAATAAATCGCTCCATAGATTCCTGCAACAAAAGCAACAAGGGAAGCAAGTTCGGCAAAAAAGCCACGAAAAAAGCCCCTGATTACCCCATAAAGAAGGATAAGTGCAAGGACAATATCAACTATATTCATGCTTTAAAGATAGTTTTTACAAAGCCTAAGATACGTATCTTTGCCAAATGTCAAGAGATGAAAAACTAAAAGAACGCTGGACCGGCGTGCAACAAAAATTATCCAACCAGTTTGCTGATGGTGACCTGTTGGACCTGGATGCTATAATTTACCTTATAGGCGTTCAGGAACTAGGCCAACCACATAAAAAATTTAAAAAAGACCACAAACTGGATCTAATGCATATAGCTATTTGCAGGCTCCTCGAGCCTTATGGGTATTATGAATTTGATTACTTTGATGATGACAGCTGGCCACATTACAAGATACTGGAAACATTACCCGCTTTAAAAGCAGGGGAACAGTCTGTATTGATGAAAGAAGCAATTGTCCAGTATTTTTTGGAAAAAGGTTATATAGAATAAGTTAAGGAATAGAGGCTAAAGCAACAATTTTATTAAATTTGCCCCTCGTTAAAGAAAGATTTCATGATTGAAAAGATAAAGGAACACATTGCTAAAGTAGCAGATTTTCATACAGATAATCCAGAAAAAGCAGAGGCCTTTCGAATTGAATACCTGGGGAAAAAGGGGTTTTTAAACCAGTTTTTTGCCGAGTTTAAAAATGTTCCTAACGAGGAAAAAAAAGAATTTGGGCAGGCGATAAATACCCTTAAAAATGCAGCTCAGGAAAAAGTAAACTTTTTAAAAGACGCACTGGATGGCAAACAAGGCGAAACAGGAGTGTATGGAGATCTTTCCCGTCCTGCCGAGCCTGTAGAGATAGGAGCCCGCCATCCTATCTCTATAGTGAAGAACCAGATCATAGAGATATTTTCTAATATTGGGTTTAATGTTTCAGAAGGACCAGAAATAGAAGATGACTGGCATAATTTCACAGCGCTTAATCTTCCTGAATATCACCCGGCAAGAGATATGCAGGATACCTTTTTTATTCAGACAGATCCGGATATTCTTCTTCGTACCCATACTTCATCTGTACAGGTACGGTATATGGAAAACAATCAACCTCCTATAAGAACAATTTCACCGGGAAGGGTGTTTCGAAATGAAGCCATTTCTTCACGTTCCCATTGTATTTTCCATCAGGTGGAAGGCTTGTATATTGATAAGGATGTTTCGTTTGCCGACTTAAAACAAACTTTATTGTATTTTACAAAGCAAATGTTCGGGAAATCCAAGATAAGGCTTCGACCCTCCTATTTTCCCTTTACAGAGCCAAGTGCTGAAGTAGATATCTATTGGGGCCTTGAAACGGAGACAGATTACCGTATTACCAAAGGAACAGGCTGGCTTGAGATAATGGGTTGTGGGATGGTAGATCCCAATGTATTGAAAAATTGCGGGATAGATCCTCTGGAATATACCGGTTTTGCATTTGGAATGGGAATAGAACGTATCGCAATGCTTTTATATCAAATTGGAGATATACGTATGTTCTATGAAAATGATATCAGGTTTTTAAAACAATTTAAATCAACTATTTAATATGAAAAAATTCGGGATCCTCATTTTGGCCATCATTATCTTTGGCATCATTGTATATGTTACCTTTATAATCGCAGTGGTAGAAATTATTGTGGGTGCCATCCTTTTTTTAGCCGCAGCCATCTTGCTATGGATACTTTGGAACAAGCTAAAAGCTAAACTGAGTTAAATTGAAAAAAGACATTCAAATACCACCGGTAACCGGGGTATTTATTGCAGCGGTAAGAGAAGAAAATAAGGATTTTCGCTCTATGGACTGGAATGCTTATCTTATAAATGATAAAAATGTTCCCCTGGAGATGGTGCTTATTGTAGCCCGTGGGTATGATGAAAAAGATGCTACCTCAACCATGCGGCACACCATTAAAGTTCTTCCTGCTAAATCCTTCGCGAAAATTGAATTTATGGAGGATTCGGTCCTTCGTTTGAACAATGAATTTTTAGTGACCTATTTTGAAGAAAATACCATGTTTGAAAAGAAGTTCCTTTTCCCCAAAAACTCTATCAAGGTTTCCGCGATAATGGATGTTCCGGTTTTAAATAAGAAAGGCATTCTGGCCAGGTAGAACACTTATTAAAATTAAAAACCCTTTGCGAGAGCAAAGGGTTTCTTATTATATATATTGAAATTTCCTTTAATCAAGCTTTTCGGCCAATTTCTTAAAAACCTTTTTAGGGTTTTTACCTTCGTATAAAATAGCATAGACCGCATTGATAATAGGAGTTTTTGCACCTTTTTCCTTATTGATCTTGTAAGCGCTCTCAGTTGCATAATAACCTTCAGCAACCATGCTCATTTCCATTTGGGCACTTTTCACAGTATAACCTTTTCCTATCATATTCCCGAACATCCGGTTTCGGCTAAAAACAGAATATCCCGTAACCAATAAATCTCCCAGGTAGGCAGAGTCATTAATGTTCCGTTTCATTTTATGGACCTTTTTAATGAATTTCTTCATTTCCCGTATGGCATTGCTCATGATAACGCTTTGGAAATTATCGCCATATCCAAGTCCGTGAGCGATTCCCGCGGCAATTGCATAAATATTCTTGAGCATTGCAGCGTACTCGGTCCCGGTCACATCATCACTGGTTTTACAGGTTATATAATCACTTTGAAGGTGACGAGCCATAATATTAGCTTTTACCTCATCCTGGCAGGCAATTGTTAAATAGGAAAGCCGTTCCAGCGCTACTTCCTCGGCATGACATGGCCCGGTTATAACTCCAAAATTCTCATCAGGTACTCCATATTCTTTGTTGAAATGTTCTCCTACAATAAGACTGGTTTCCGGCACGATCCCTTTTATTGCTGAAAATATTACTTTGTCTTTTAGCGAAAGCTTGAGTTTGTCCAACTCACTTTTTACGAAGGCTGATGGTATTGCAAAGATGAGATAGTCTGAATTTTTTACCACCTCATTAATATCATTGCTTAAATGCAATTGCTTTACATTGAATTCTACTGAACTTAGATAATTAGGATTGTGGTAATGGGTCTTTATGTGGGTTATAGCGGTTTTACTGCGCATATACCAGTTGATCTCATCCAGATTTTCACTTAGCATTTTTACAATGGCAGTAGCCCAGCTGCCACCACCAATTACACCGAATGTTGGGGTTTTCTCCATAGTTTGTTTAATTCCGCACCAAAAATACATAATTTAAAAAGAATTTAACTATAAGTTAAAGTTCAAAGCAATAACAATCCATTCGGTTTTTAGGCGTTTAATTACAGATGGATGGTAGAATACGAGATACTAACATTGTCAATTAGTTTTTTGGTTGGTTATTTAGTTAAACAGGGATGCGCATAAAATACGTATCCCTGTTTTTCATTACAATAAATTCCTAACAAAAATTTAGGATTTTATTGAATATCAATTAAGAAGGGAATTCGTACTTTAGAAAAACAATCAAACTAACTATATGGGATTATTCAATTTTATCAAGAATGCCGGCGCCAAGATTTTTGGAGCCAGAAAGGAAACAAAACAGGAAACAGTAAAAGTAGAGGGAGAGAAAGACCAAAAAGAGCGCGAAGAGAATAATAGAGCCGCCCGTAAACTTGAAGAAACAGTTCGTGACCTTAATTTAAAGGTAGATGGTCTTAGAATTGAAATAGAAGGTGCTATGGCTACCATTTGGGGTAAAGCTCAAGATCAATCTACCCGGGAAAAAGTAATTCTGGTAGTAGGAAATGTTGAAGGGATTGCGCAGGTAGATGATAATATGGAGGTTGACAATAAGGAACCCGAAGCCGTTTTTCACACGGTTGAAACCGGAGATACCTTGAGTAAAATAGCAAAAGAACATTATGGCAATGCCAATAAATACCACGAGATCTTTGAGGCAAATAAACCTATGTTAAAAGATCCAGACAAAATATATCCGGGACAGGTTTTAAGGATCCCGACACAAAAGAAATAAAACTGAAAGACTGTTTAAGAAATTGAGCGGGTTACATTGAGCGCAGTCGAAGTGCAAAAGTTATAGTTCCACCATGAAAAAAGTAGGATCAATTAACTCGAACGAACCTTCAAAAATGATTTAAACAGTCTTTTGCTTTTATTAGAAAAGATAGATTTTTATACAAAAACCCGCTTATTAGCGGGTTTTTGTATTGTCTTAGCGGTAGAAGTTCATCCTATCCATATAATCCCACACACGGGGGGGCAACATACTTGTGATGTCTTTTCCCTCTTTCACGGCCTGCCTAATAAAGGTGGAGGAAATCTCAATAACAGGAGCATCTACACGAATAATTCCGGGATTTTCTTTGAACCGGGTCTCTACCTCTCCACCGGAAATACGTGGATATACATAGATCTTATGTCTTTCCAGGATTACTTCATAATTCTTCCATTTATGAAAGCTTTTTAAATTGTCCTCGCCCATAATTAGCGAGAACTCGATCGTAGGATGATCTTCTTCCAGTTTGGCAAGAGTTACAGCGGTATAATTGGGCTGAGGTAATTTAAACTCTACATCACAGGGTTTTAATTTGTGGTACCCGTCGCAAGCCAGGTAAACCATTTCCAGCCGGTGATGGTTATCTAAAAGGCTGTTTTTTTTCTTAAAGGGATTATGTGGGGTCACTACAAGCCAGATTTCATCAAGATCGCTGAACTCCACTATAAAGTTGGCAATAATAATATGCCCAATATGTATTGGATTGAAGGTCCCAAAATATAGCCCTACCTTTTTCATTAGTCTTCCCCGTTGGCCTCTACAAATGTTGAAACCAAATGATAAGCTTCATCCAGAGCGGTTTGCAAATTTATGTTTTCAATAATAAAGTCAAATTGTGGGGCTGTTGCAAGTTCTATAGATGCCTTAGCTACGCGCATATTGATCTTGTCATCAGATTCTGTCTTGCGTTTTTTAAGTCGGATCTTAAGTTCTTCTATGCTTGGGGGTTTTACAAAAACCGCCAGGGTTTCTTCAGGATAGATATTTTTAATATCCAGGCCTCCTACCACATCAATATCAAAGATCACGTTTTTGCCTTTAGCCCAGATCTTTTGGATCTCAGATTTTAAAGTTCCGTAGAAATTATCCCGGTAAACTTCTTCCCATTCCAGGAATTCCTCGTTTTTTATCTTCTTCTTGAATTCTTCAAGGTTTAAGAAATAATAATCTTTCCCGTCAACTTCACCCACGCGAGGTTCCCTTGAGGTTGCAGAAATCGAAAATTCAAGTTTTAACTCCGGGTGAGCCAATAAGTGCTGTACAATAGTTGTTTTTCCCGAACCTGATGGGGCCGAGAATACAATGAGTTTTCCAGATTGCATTAGAGTACATTTAATAATTGTTCCTTAACTTTTTCCAGCTCATCTTTCATTTGTACTACAAGCTGCTGCATAGGGGCAAAATTTGACTTACTACCAATTGTATTTATCTCCCGTCCCATTTCCTGGGAAATGAACGCGAGTTTCCTGCCATTGGAATCCTGAGAGTTCAGGGTTTCCTTAAAGTATGTAAGGTGATTGTCTAGTCGTACCTTCTCTTCAGTAATGTCAAATTTTTCTATATAATAAACCAGTTCCTGTTCAAAACGGTTCTCATCAATGTTTTCTTTAAGATCTGCTACTCCTTTTCTCAATCTTTCCCTCACACCTGCGATCCTGTCGGGATCCATGGCGATTATATTTTCAAGTAGGGTTTCTATATTGGAGATCCTTAATTTCAGTTCATTCTCAAGGGCAAGGCCTTCATCTGTTCTAAAGGTATTGATCTCTTCCAGCGCAAAATGAACCGTTTCCTCAATTGAGGCAAATTCGGTTTCGTTCAACTCCTCTCTTTCGGTCTTAAGAACATCTGGCATTCTAACTGCCATTTTTAAAAGCTCGGTTTCATCTCCATCTACAATAGCTTTTAATTGTTCAATGTATTTTCTTACCACTGCAGGATTAATTACAGCGGTTGTTTCCTCTGCACTCACTTCTACATATAGAGAAAAATCTACTTTTCCGCGGGTTAAGGAATTGGAGATAAGATTTCTTAGATACAATTCTTTTTCACGGTATTGGCCGGGGATCCTTGCATTAAGGTCCAGGGTTTTGCTGTTAAGCGATTTAATTTCTACGGTGATCTTTTTTGTTGGAAGTTGTAGCAGGCTCTTTCCAAACCCTGTCATTGACTGAATCATGCTTGATTTTTAAAAGGTTGCGCAAAGATAAACATTTCTCCAGCATCACAAATTTAGTATAACCCTATTTTGAAGTTTAAGCTATGGCTGGTTTATTGGATAGGTAAGAAGATTAGGAGGAAAATTAGGTTATTTTAAATTACTTACATCAATCTGGTAAGGTTGGCATGTCTGGCAACCATAATATGAAAAACACCATAAGCAGCAAGGCCAAATGCTACTGCTGCAAGCAGGAGGTGCCCATAACTAAAACTTAAAAAATATGCGAGTGCTCCTTCAGTACCCTTATATTCATTGGCATTGTGTTTAAGAATTACTTTGATTATAAAAAAAGCCAGCACTCCAAATACCATTCCCCGGGCAACATATCCTAATTTTCCCGCTCTTTTTATAATGTCATATTCATATTTTACGCTGGGATAATTATCTATTTTCTGCATAAACTTACCTTTATAAGCGATAAAGAATTGCTGAATGGCCTGGCCGGCAATAAGAAGGGCCAGGGCCCAGATTAGAGCTTTTCCCCAGTCATAAGACAAGAGCTCCCACAAAGCTTCTTTTTCATCTCCCACAGCATCGGTTTCAAAATCTTTCTTAGGACTCCCGGTTAATTTGTTGAGCAATGGCTTGGCAAAAGCATAAGCTATAATGCCATAAAACATTCCCGAATAAAAATAACGTAAGCGTTTAAAACCCGATTTCAGCTTTTCATTGTCCAACCCACCCTCAGGAAATTTAATTGTCTGGTAGAATCTCCAAATTGAATATGCAAACAAGCCCAAAGAAATTACCCCTACAAAAGCTTTCCCCAGGGGTAGTTCCAGCAGAAATTTTATAACATTTCTCGTACTTGAAATATCACCGCCCAGGTCCAGGGCTGCCATAAAAGTTAAACTTCCCAACAACACATAAACCATCCCTTTGGTAAAGAATCCCGCCGAT
>CAXAZV010000149.1:0-7840 GCA_963973375.1 uncultured Antarcticibacterium sp. | reverse complement strand
GGCCATCTATGAAACTGATGCGCCTCCAATTGATCTACTTGGTAACCAGCTCGCAAATCTTTCTCCGGGAGTAAGAAACACCTACAAACAGGAATTGCCTTTTGAAACTCTGCTTCAAATGAAAGGAGACCTATTGGAACCTATAATCACATTTGACATTAGATTACCTGAAAGAAATTATAATGTTTCTACAGATATTATAAATAACACGAAAGTGAAACTGGCCCAGATTAGGCAACAACCATCTGAATTAAATAAGCAAGTTTTTGCACTGCTTCTACTCAATAGATTTATAGGTGAAAATCCTTTTTCAAGTGAAGGAGGAGGTTCAAGCGCCGAGTCCCTGGCCCGTCAAAGTGTGAGTAAAATCCTCTCCCAGCAGCTTAATGACCTTGCCGGAGATCTTATAGCCGGAGTTGAATTAAACTTTGACCTTAATTCTACTGAAGACTATACTACAGGCCAGCGGGAACAGCGTACAGACCTAAATGTTGGTTTATCAAAACGACTTTTAAATGACAGGTTAAAAGTTACTATTGGCAGTAGCTTTGGCCTGGAAGGCCCCCAACAAACCAACCAGCAGGCCAATAATATCGCAGGTGATATTGCCCTGGATTATCAGTTATCTAAAGATGGCAGGTATATGTTGAGAGTTTACAGGAAAAATCAATATCAGGTGGCGCTCCAGGGACAGGTCGTAGAAACCGGGGTTGGATTCATCATCACCATGGATTATAATTATTTTATGGAAATTTTTGGCAAGAAAGTAGATAAATAAAATGAGATCATTGAACCGGAAATATAGCTATCTGTTTATCAATTTGGTAATTGTTATGGCACTATCAGGCTGCAGCAACACTAAATATTTGAATGAGGGGGAATTGCTTTATGTAGGAGGTGAAGTTGAAGTAAAAGGTGATGAGACACCCAGGGGAGACAGAAAACGTCTGGCCGAAAATATGGAAACCCTCTTAAGGCCAAAACCCAATACCAGCTTTTTGGGACTTCGTCCCAAATTATATTTTTACAACATTGCAGGAGACTCTGTTGGGACTAAAGGTTTCAAGCACTGGCTAAAATATAAAATGGGAGAACCGCCGGTGTTGTTCTCCCAGGTAGATCTTGATTATAATGCAGAGTTGGTAAGAGGCTATGCAGAAAACAAGGGATACTTCAATGCCCGTTCCACTGCCGATTCTACTGCAAAAAATAAAAAAGCCACCGCAGAATATACCGTAGAATTAGGAAGCCAGTATATGTACAAAGAGATAGATTTCCCAAAAGATTCTATACCTGTTACGGCTGCAATTGCTAACACCCGTGAAAAATCCCTGCTTAAAATTGGTGAACCTTATGATCTTGATGTAATAAAAGCAGAACGGGTAAGAATAGATGCCAATTTAAAAGAAATAGGCTATTATTATTTTAATCCTGATTACCTCCTGGCCCGGGTAGACAGTACTGCAGGAGAAAAAGAAGTCTCCCTTAAAATGGTCCTTAAGGATGAAACACCTCTAGAGGCAAAAGAAACTTACAGGATCAATAACATCTACATTTTTCCAGATTATTCCCTTGCTGAAGATTCCCTTATTACATCACCTCCCGTAGGAAATAGATTTGGAGATTTCACCATCGTAGATCCAAAAGAGAAATTTAAACCAATCTTGTTTGAAAGGAGCCTGCTATTTGAAAAAGGGGAATTGTATAACAGAACAGATCATAATAAATCTATAAACCGACTGGTAAATTTGGGCACATTTAAATTTGTCAAAAACCAGTTTAAGGTAGCCGATTCTGCAAGCAATTTACTCGATACCTATTATTACCTTACTCCCCTTCCTAAAAAATCCATCAGGCTGGAATTATTGGGAAAAACAAATTCGGCTAATTATGCAGGATCAGAGATTAATTTAAGCTGGACAAACCGGAACACTTTTAAAGGAGCCGAAGAATTAAGGATCTCTGCTCATGGTGGGTTTGAAGTACAGGTAGCAGGATTGAACCAGGGATACAACATTTACCGCATAGGCTCTGAAGCTACTTTAACCTGGCCCAGGTTAATAACTCCTTTTCAAACACCTTCAAACAGTGCTTTTGTTCCACGTACCAGGGCAACACTGGCTTATGAATTCCAGGCCCGTACAAAACTTTACTCTCTTAATTCCTTCAATACTTCTTTTGGCTACCTATGGAAGGAAAATCTTAGAAAGGAACATAGATTAAATGTAATGGACATAACTTTTGTCAACCCTTTTAATGTCACAGAACTGTATGAAGAACAAATAGCCCTTAATCCCAATTTGGGAAGAATTATTGAAGAGCAGCTTATTTTTGGCCCTACTTATACTTATACTTATACCAACACCATGGTAACTGCAAAAACCCATACCTTTTATTTCCAGGGTGGATTGGACCTTGCAGGTAATATTACGGGGTTGCTTACAGGAGCAAATATAGATTCAGGAGATCCGGTTAGAATTTTTGATGTTCCCTTTAGCCAGTATGTAAAGGCCGAAACAGATTTCAGGCATTATATGAAATTGAACAGAGGATTGGACCTTGCAAGCAGGATCATAATTGGTGCAGGGCTCCCCTATGGGAATTCAAGGGAATTGCCGTTTGTGAAACAATTTTTTGTGGGTGGTAGTAATAGTTTACGGGCCTTCAGGGCAAGATCTGTAGGGCCAGGAACATATAATATAGAAGTTGAAGCTTCTTCCTTTTTACCAGACCAGTCCGGAGATTTAAAACTTGAATTAAATACGGAACTACGGGCAGATCTTTTTAGTATCGTGGAGGGCGCGTTATTTGTAGATGCCGGGAATATTTGGTTAATGAATGAAGATCCAAATAAACCGGGAGCAGAATTTTCAAAGGATTTTATAAAAGAAGTGGCTGTTGGTGCCGGGATAGGATTGCGATTTGACCTTCAATTCCTCATCCTGAGGACAGATCTTGCATTTCCCCTGAGATTACCACATTTACCCGAAGGACAACGTTGGGTGTTTGATCAAATAGATTTTGCGAATAGTAGCTGGAGACAACAAAACCTAATCTTCAACCTTGCAATAGGATATCCGTTCTAAAGAAAAATAATACGAATTTATTAAATTAAAAATGGGGCCTTAAAGGCCCCATTAAAATACCGGGAAATTCCGGAAAAATCCGGAAATCATATATTTTTATTGTACTTCTACAGCAGCTTCTTCAGTAATGGTATCTTCCATTACTTCAACAGGAGCTTCTTCAATTACTTCAACAGGAGCTTCTTCAGTTTCTGTTTCGATAACTTCTAATTCTTCAGTTTGTTCAACTGTAGTTTCTTTACAAGAAGAAAAGCTAAAAATTAGTGCAATAGCTGCAAAAGTTAAGATTGATTTTTTCATTTTAATAAAAATTATTGTTTGATTATTGGCACAAATGTATGGGATTTTAATACACGTAAAACATTAAAACTAAAATATTTTTTTCCTCTCGAAAGCCTTATAAACAAAGGAGTTTTATAATTATTCAACTATAACCTTTCATAAATGTAATTTCAAAAGCTTCTAATAAATGCCTATTGCACCTTAAAACTTAATTAATTGATAACCAGCAAAGAAGTTTTAGGAGAAATAATATTTACAAGTGCTTTTTTCAAATTTTCAGGCAAAATTTCTTACCTTAATAGAACATTGGCAACTCCCTATTAAACAAGGAAATTATGGCTACTACTACAAACTATCGCCGCTCTGCAAACGAAAAGAATATTGATGAACTGCATGCGGACACATTTTACTGGGATGAAAAATTTCAATTCCATTCAGAAGAAGTAAGCTTTTTGAAATCCCTGTTAACTGCTCCTGTTTTTAAAGGAGATATTCCCAATATGTATGAAAAACTTCAGGAATTCTATAATGAATTGATGGAGGTGAAAAGTGAAAAGATGGAACTTCATGAGGCTATGCGCAATCATAAAAATGATCTTAATGGAATGATGGAATGTGAAGATATTAGTTGTGAAACTTTTTATCACTCCCAGCACCAGAAACTCGCAAACCGAATTATAGAACACCTTAATAAATTCAAGCTATTGAAATTGGGAATTTACAGGTTCCGCACTCCCCTGCTTAAGCAGGATGATATGAAAAACCTGTCATAGTTTCAGCATTAAGACATATCTGCAGGTTTGTCAATCACTTTACATAAACTTTAATTTTCTTTCCCGGTTTCAAAATTTAATTAGACAGGCTTTAGTTTTTTTATAAAACCTTCTCCTAACGACAGCCATAGCAAAGGATTGGAGACCCCTGTTTATGCTCCAATAACTTTTAATATTATTCCAGAGCAGGGATTCCTCACTTTTTTACCAAAAAAATACAAATTATTTTTTTCTCTCCGGGGGATTGCATGGTCTTTGCGCCATTAAAGGAAATTAAAAACACCAAAATGAGATTACTTGTAATTGGAGCCGGAAATATGGGCCTCACCTATTCCGAAGGAATGGCGAACTCTCCCTTGTTAAGCCGGCATAAATTAATGTTGTATGATAAATCTCCGGAGCTTCTGGTTTCCCTGAGTAAAATTGAGCACTTTGATGTGTACGATAAAATAGAGGATTGTTTACCCAAAGCCGATCTGGTCTTTCTTGCAGTGAAACCATATCACTGTGATAGCTTGTTTGAAGAAATAAAATCATTGGTACACAGGGATCAAATCTTTGTTTCTATTATGGCCGGAGTTACTATTGATAAAATCCAGCAGGGTCTGGACATCAAAAAGGTGATAAGGGCAATGCCTAATTTACCGGCCCAGGTAGGAAAAGGTGTCACCTCTTATACAGAGGCAAAAGAAGTTTCACGGGTAGAGCTGTTAATGATACGTAGCCTTTTGGACACCACAGGGGAGTCTATACGTGTGGAAAACGAAAACTATATAGATGCCTCTACAGGTATTTCCGGTAGTGGGCCTGCCTATGTATTTTATTTTATGCAATCAATGTTGGAAGCAGCTTTAAAGATGGGCTTTTCTCCTAATGATTCAAAGGTACTGGTGAGCAAAACCTTTGAAGGAGCGGTGGAGCTATTTAACCAAAGTGATCTTTCTCCCGAAACATGGATGGAACGTGTGGCCTCAAAAGGCGGAACTACCCGGGCGGCACTGGATTCCATGGAAGACAATAATGTAAAAGAACTTATTAAAGATGCTGCCTATGCCGCTTTTGACCGGGCGGTAGAATTAGGCAAACAATAAACCAGAGATAAATTAAAATTATGGAAGCTAAAAGAATTGTAGTTAAGGTTGGAACTAATGTAATGACCAACAAGGACAACAGAATTCTGGGACCCGTTTTAAAGAACCTGGTCGAGCAAATTTTTACGTTATATGAACAAGATATCCTGGTAGTATTGGTTTCCTCAGGCTCGGCCATTGCGGGAAAAGAGATCCTGGGTGAAATAAGTATTAAAGACCCTTCTAAAAGAAGACAGGTTTATTCCTCTGTAGGCCAACCACGAATGATGAGGCATTATTATAGCCTTTTTCACGATTATGGAATGCGATGTGCCCAGGTACTGGCCACAAAAAGAGACTTTAGTCCTGGTCTACACCGTGAAAACATGATTAATTGCTATGAATCCTTACTTTCAGAAAGAATAATCCCTATTGCAAATGAAGATGATGCGGTATCTGTTACCATGTCTATGTTCTCTGATAATGATGAACTTGCGAGTTTAGTGGCAGAACTAATAAATGCCGATTCCCTGATTATTCTTAGTGATACGGAAGGATTGTTCACCGGGCACCCCGAAGATGAAAAATCTGAAAAACTCAATAAAGTACAGGTCAATGAAAATGTAGAAAAATATGTTCAGGAATCTGGTAAAGGAGAAGGACAAGGCCGGGGTGGAATGAAATCCAAGATTAAAATCGCAAAAAGTACTGCGGCAAAGAATATCCCTACTTATATCGCTAACGGGAAAAGACCCAATGTGATCCTGGATATAGTAGCAGGAATTCCTGTGGGAACGAAATTTACGGCTTAGGTTTACTCGTGAGTTGGTAGGCGGTAGTCGGTAGTCGGTAGTCGGTAAGAAATTAAATTAAGAATTAAGAAATTGAAAATATGAAGTTGATAGATACAAATACAAAGAACGATGTACTTAGATCCATGATGCACATCCTGGATCGAAGGCGTGAAGAGATAGTAAAATCCAACAAAGAAGATCTTGCTGCATTTGGAGAGATTGAGGGGGCAGTGTATGATCGCCTCATCGTTAATGACAATAAGGTTGATGCTATGATACAATCTGTTAAAGAAGTAATGGAGCAGGAAGACCCGGTAGGCCAGACAATTTCTCACCGGGTTCTTGAAAATGGTTTGGATATCACGAACAGAACAGCACCATTTGGTACCATCATGATCATTTATGAATCCCGTCCAGATGTAACTATTGAAGCCGCTGTACTGGCCTTTAAAGCCAACAATAAAATCTACCTTAAAGGCGGAAAAGAAGCGAGTAACAGCAACAAAATTCTAGTAGAATGCTGGCAGGAGGCGCTCAAGGAAAATAACCTGGATACTTCCTGGATTGAGTTGCTTCAATTGAATAGAGAGGAAACGCAGGAATTTTTGAAAAATCCGCCGGAGAAACTTGATCTAATTGTTCCGCGGGGTGGAGAAAGGCTTATCGCATTTGTAAAACAACATGCTACAGGAGCTGTTCTGGTTAGTGGTCGTGGAAACAATTTTCTATATGTTTCTAAAAATGCCGATCTAGAGACTGCGAAAAGGGTAATATTAAATGCGAAAACCGATAAAATATCCGGTTGTAATGCTCTGGATAAAGTCCTGATAGATAAAAACCTTCCAGATTATGAAAAACATTTAAAGGAGATTGGGAAACTTATGAAAGAAAATCAGGTAGAGGTGCTTACAGATGAGGAAACTTCCAAAGTTTTAGTTGGTGCAATAAAAATTCCCGGGGAGGACACCTGGTATGAGGAATTTCTGGCTATGAAAATTGTAATTGGAGGTGTGGAAAATCTGGACGAGGCAATAAACAGGATCAACCAATATTCAGGTGGACATTCTGCTTCTATCATTACTACTGAAAAAGGGGAAGCCTTGAATTTTATGGAACAGGTAGACAGTGCTGCTGTTTATCACAATGCTTCCACCCGATTCACTGATGGCGGACAAATGGGTGTAGGAGCAGAACTGGCTATAAGTACAGATAAGCTTCATCACCGTGGGCCACTTGGGTTAAAACAATTGGTCACCAATAAATATTACGTTTTTGGCAAAGGACATATTAGAGAGTAAGGCCGAAATTTATCATATAAAAAAAAGGGAACCAATTGGTTCCCTTTTTTATTGCTTTTTTGAAGAGCTTAATACTTAATTATTTTTAGAGGTTCACTCTCAAACCCTGCTCCCTGAATTTTAACAAGGTAGATTCCAGGAATTGCTCTTCCCAGGTTAAGAGGAAAGAAAGTTTGCCCTTCTTCCAGAGAAACCTTTTGCTCAAAGATCCTTACCCCGTTGTATAGAACGATGCTCCAACTAATAATCTCTGTTCCGGCCGGGCCGGCTATTTCAATAGCTTCTCCAGTGCCTGTACTTACATTATCATAATGAAATTCATTGGTAGAGACAGCCTGGGAAAATATTAAATTTGTGAAAAATAAAAAGGCCACAATAAAGACCCTTTGAAGTAGTTTTTGTTTCATAGGAAGGATTTTTTTACAGGTGCCTGTAAATTTTTTTATAAAGAATGGCTTATCTAATTTAACTAAGTAATAACAAATCTCTCCTAATTTCGAATTCTTGTAAAAATTGTAAAAATAAAACTCAAAACAG